>NZ_DATCWX010000031.1:0-8484 GCF_036566125.1 Intrasporangium sp. | reverse complement strand
CCGCCGGTCTGGCCCTCGCGGTAGAGGTTCGACGCGACCATGGCGAGGAAGCCGCCACCCAGCCCGGCAAGCCCTCCGGAGACGAGGACCGCAATGAACTTGTACCTGATCACGTTGACGCCGAGCGTCTCCGCGGCCACCGGCGACTCGCCGCAGGAGCGAAGCCGCAGGCCGAAGCCGGTACGCCACAGGATCCACCACGTACCCACGAGGAGCAGGACGACGATGATCGTCAGGACGGACAGGTTCGTGACCAGCGCGCGGAGGACGCTGGCGACATCGGCGATGATGAAGACCCCACCGCGCTCGACGTCAGCGAGGGCGTCGGAGACGGGGGTGATGGTCACTTGCGGCAAAGGCGGCAGGCTCGGCGACTGGGTGCCACCGGTCTCGCTGAACGTGCGCGTGGCGAGGTAGGCCGCGGCACCGGCACCGAGCAGGTTGAGCGCCACACCGGAGACGATGTGGTCGACGCCGAAGATGACCGTTGCCAGGGCGTGGATCGCCCCGCCGATGACGCCCATCATGATGGCGCCCAGCACCCCGGCCCACGCGCCGTAGTGCACCGCGAAGTAGGCCGCCCCCCAGGTGCCCATGATCATCATGCCCTCGAGGCCGATGTTGACGACGCCCGCACGCTCGGACCAGAGTCCGCCGAGACCGGCAAGGGCGATGGGCGCGGCGAGGGCCAGGGCGGCGATGAGCGCGCCGGAGGAGCTCATGTCGTTCGCGCCGGTGATGACGCGGGTCAGGGAGACCACGACCAGGCCTGCGGCGGCGAGCGCCAGGACGCGACGCCAGCCGACGAGCCGGGACAACCCCATGCGGGGCTCACGGCCGGCCGCCGACTCGGGCGGGGTCTGTGTCGTCAGCTGGCTCATGCCGGCGCCCCTTCCTTCGACAGGGATCCTTGCTCGGCCAGCGCCTGGGCCACCTTGCGCTGCTCGAAGCGAACGTTGGCCCGGCGGATCACCTCGTAGGCGATGACGACGGAGAGGACGATGACGCCCTGGATGATGAGGACGAGCCGGTCGCTGACGCCGGCGGTGATCTGCAGGGAGTTGGACTGCTGGTCGAGGAAGCCCCAGAGAAGAGCGGCGAAGATGATCCCGATGGGGTGGTTGCGGCCGAGCAGTGCGACGGCGATGCCGGCGAAACCGAGGCCGGGCTGGAACGTGTCGCCATACCCGTAGTCCTGACCGAACAGCAGCGGCATGCCGACGAGCCCGGCCACGACGCCCGAGAGCACCATGGCGGTCAGCACCATGCGCTTGACCCGGACGCCGCTCGCGACAGCGGCCGACTCCGACCGGCCGGTGGCGCGCAGGTCGAAGCCGAATCGCGTCTTACCGAGGATGAACCAGTAGAGGACCCCGACGATGATCGCGAGGAACAGCAGACCGTAGACCTCGCGCGACACACCGGGGATGAGGGCCATGCCGGGGACGCGAGAGTCGTCGGGAAGTGGCTTGGTGCTCGTGACGTTCGAGCCCTCGACCTGCAGGGCGACCTTGCGCAACAGGAAGGCGACGCCGATCGTTGCGATCGCGTTGAGCATGATGGTCGAGATGACTTCGGACACGCCTCGGTAGACCTTGAGCAGACCCGCGATCGCGGCCCACAACCCACCCGCCAGCATGGCCACGACGAGGCCGAGCAGGATGTTGAGGGGGCCGGGAAGCCAGCCTTGACCGGCGACGACGGCGGCAGCGAAGGCGGCGACGCGGTACTGGCCGTCGACCCCGATGTTGAACAGGTTCATCCGGAAGCCGATCGCCACGGCGATGGCCGAGATGTAGTAGACGATCGACGCGTTGATGATCGAGACGACGACGCGTGGGCGGGGGACGGAGAGGATCGTGCTCCACACCTTCCCGACCGGGTCTCCCGCCACAGCGAGGATGACAGACGTGACGATCACCGCCACGACGATGGCCAGCGCCGGCGCGGCGAGGCTCATCAGGATCCTGCGCAGGTCGAATCGGGCGCTCATCAGGCTGCCCCCTCCGTCGCTGTTGCCCCGGTCATCGCGGCGCCGAGTTCTTCCCTCGTCACGGTGTCGGGATCGAAGTCCCCGGAGAGGCGTCCGCGCAGGATGACCCGGATCGTGTCGGACAGGCCGATCAGCTCCTCCAGGTCGGCCGAGATGAGGAGGACCGCGAGGCCGTTGCGTCTGGCCCGCTTGAGCTGGTCCCAGATCGCCGCCTGGGCGCCGACGTCGACGCCCCGGGTCGGGTGTGCGGCCACCATCACCTTGGGCTCGCGACGCATCTCACGGCCGATGATGAGCTTCTGCTGGTTGCCGCCGGACAGCGAGCCCGCGGTCACCTGGATCGATGGGGTGCGCACGTCGTACTCCTTGACGACCTCCGCGGCCTCCTTCCGTGCGGCGCTCGCGTTGATCAGCGAGCCACCGGGCCCGGAGGCGTAGATCGGCTCGGTCTGGTGGCCGAGGACGACGTTCTCCCACAGGGGTGCCTCGAGCAGCAGCCCGTGACGGTGCCGATCCGCTGGGATGTAGCCGATGCCGGCCTCCCGCAGCTCTCGGGTCTGCCAGGTGGAGGTGTCCACGTCGCCGAGGAGGATGCGGCCAGATGAGGGCTCCCGGATCCCCATGATCACCTCGACCAGCTCGTCCTGGCCGTTGCCCTCGACGCCGGCGATCCCGACGATCTCGCCGGCGCGAATGGTGAGCTCGATGTCGCTCAGCAGGGGGCGGCCGCCGAGCGGGTTGTCGAGGGAGGTGTCCTCGATGACGAGCAGGGGCGTCTCGGTGACGGTCGACTCCTCGGTGCTCGGCGACGGCAGCTCGGAGCCGACCATGAGCTCGGCGAGGTCGCGGGCGGTGACGTCCTTGGGCAGGACCTCGGCCACCGTGGTTCCCCTCCGGATGACGGTGATCGCGTCGGCGACGCTGAGCACCTCGTCGAGCTTGTGCGAGATGAAGATGACGGTCAGGCCCTCCGCCTTCAGCTCGCGCAGGTTGTCGAACAGCTCCTCGACCTCCTGGGGCACAAGGACAGCGGTCGGCTCGTCGAGGATGATGATCCGGGCGCCTCGATAGAGAACCTTGAGGATCTCGACCCGCTGCTGCGCTCCGACCCCGAGGTCCTCGACGAGGACATCTGGGTCGATGCCCAGGCCATAGGCATCCGAGATCTCCCTGACCTTCGCGCGGGCCTCGTCACCGATGCCGTGGAGCTTCTCAGCCCCGAGGACGACGTTCTCGAGGACGGTGAAGTTGTCCGCGAGCTGGAAGTGCTGGAACACCATGCCGATCCCCGCCTCGATCGCGTCCGCAGGCGACTTCAGGGCTCGCACGGTCCCCTCGACCGAGATCGTCCCCTCGTCGGGCTGTTGGACGCCGTAGAGGATCTTCATCAGCGTCGACTTGCCCGCGCCGTTCTCTCCGACGATGGCGTGCACCGTTCCTCGATGCACCGTCAGCTCGATGTCCTTGTTCGCGACGACACCGGGGAACCGCTTGGTGATCCCGTGCAGCTCGACCACCGGCTCCCCGCGCGCCCCGGCGGTCGGGACCGGCTCCGGTCCCCCGTGCGACGGGACGCTGGCGGTTGTGTCATTGGCGACGATGACGCACGCTCCTCATCAGGGCCCGACGGCGCGGGCGGCGACCGAAAAATTGAACCACCACGCCGAACGTACACAGTCGGCAGGCGGCTCGGCGGTAAACGGCCCGGACAACGCGAGCGCGTCGTCCGGGCCGTCCACTCTGACCGGTTGGGGTCTCGAGGCTCAGGGAGTCGTCGGGACCTTGATCTCGCCGGAGATGATCTTCTGCTTGAACTCGTCGAGCTTGGCCTTGATGTCATCGATCTGGCCACCGGTGGTCGAGTAGTCGACGCCGCCTGCCTTGAGGTCGAAGACCTTGTTGCCGCCCTGGAACTTCCCGTCCTTGATCGAGGTGATGTAGTCGAACACCGCGACGTCGACCTTCTTGATCATCGAGGTCATGATGACGTCCTTGACCGCGGCGTACTGCTTGAGGTTGGCCTGGTCGGAGTCGACGCCGATCGCCCGCTTGCCGGCAGCCTTGGCGGCCTCGAAGACGCCGCCGCCGGAGCCTCCTGCGGCGTGGTAGACGATGTCGGCACCCGCCTGGTACATGCCGTCGGCAGCCGCCTTGCCCTTGTCGACGGAGTTGAACCCGGAGAAGTCGGGAACCTGGGTGAGGTACTGCACCTTGATCTGGATGTCGGGCTTGACGGCCTTCGCACCCGTGACGTAGCCAGCCTCGAACTTCTTGATGAGGGGCGTCTCGACGCCACCGACGAAGCCGATGATGTTGCTCTTCGTCTTGAGGGCAGCCGCGGCACCGACGAGGAAGGAGCCCTCGTTCTCGGCGAAGGTGATCTGCTCGACGTTCGGACCAGCGGAGTCGGGCGACGCATCGTCGATGATCGCGAACTTGACGTCCGGGTTGTCCTTGGCGACCTTGCCCACCGACTTGGCGTAGGCGAAGCCGACGGCGACGATGTTGTCGAAGCCGGCGTCGATGAGTTGCGAGAGCCGCTCCTCGCGAGCGGACTCCGGCTCACCCGAGACGGCCGTTGCCTCCTTGCCCTCGACTCCGTAATCGGCCTTGGCCTTGTCGAGTCCAGCCGCGGCGGCGTCGTTGAACGAGCCGTCTCCGCGCCCGCCCACGTCGTATGCGAGCCCGACCTTGAGCGGCGCGGCGCTCGACGCTCCGGTGCCGGTGCCGTTCGCACCCGGGGTCGCCTCCGGGGTGCTGCTGCCGCAGGCGGCGAGTCCGAGCGCGGCAGCGGCGACCACTGCTGCGACCTTGGTTGCGTGACGCAAGGGGTTACTCCTTCACTCCATCGGCCGATGATGACATCGGCCCTGATGCCACGCACTGTAGACCCGGACAACGTCACGATTTGAAGCACTCGGGCAAACTCGCCGCAAGTGTTACCGATCCGCTACCGCGCCCGTGGCGCACGCATCCCGCTCGGCCGCGGCAGGAGGTGGTGCGCGGCGGAGGCCAGCACACATCCGGCCAGGGTGCTCGCGCCGACGGCGATCGCGCCCTCGTCGACGACGAGGTCCCCGCGGTGCAGGTCGTAGGTGAGGCCCCCGGGTCGGCGGGTTCCGAGCCGGGCCATCGCGCCAGGAACATGGGTCAGGTACCACGCGAAGTCCTCGCCGCCCAAGGACTGTGGCGTCGACGCGACCGTCGCGCCGGCACCGACGACCGCTGCGGTCAGCGCATCGATGCACGAGGCGTCGTTGACGACCGGCGGCACACCCTTGGTGATCGTCACGTCGGCGGCCACCGCGTACGGAGCCACGACGGCATGGACCACCTCGTCGAGGAGCTTCTCCACGCCCTCCCAGGTCTCGGCGTCGAGCATGCGCAGCGTGCCGCCGGCCTTGCCGGTCGCCGGGATGACGTTGTGCGCACCGCCGCTGTGGACAGAACCCCACACGAGCGCCGCTGCCGCCCGAGGGTCCAGCCGGCGGGACAGCGCCGCGGGCACGTCGGTGACGACCTTCGCGAGGGCGTACGTCAGGTCCTGCGTCAGGTGTGGCCGCGAGGTGTGACCACCACGCCCCGTGAGCGTCACGTCGACCTGGTCGGCAGCCGCGGTGATCGGACCGACCCGCAGTCCGACATGGCCCACGTCGAGGCCGGGGTCGCAGTGCACGGCGAAGATCCGGTCCACCCCGACGAGGCCGTCCTGCGAGACGACGTCCTGGGCGCCACCAGGCATGAGCTCCTCTGCCGGCTGGAAGATGAGCCGCGCACCGACGCCGTGGTCACGGAGGCGATCCTCCACCGCCTTGAGCGCGAAGCCGGCCCCGAGCAGCGCGGCCGTGTGCACGTCGTGGCCGCAGGCGTGGCTGACCCCGTCGGTGCGAGACGCGAACTCGAGCTCGGTCTGCTCACGAATCGGCAGGGCGTCGAGATCGGCCCGCAGGGCAACCCGGATAACCGGTTCGGGAGCGCCGATGTCTGCGATCAGCCCGGTCCCGTGCAGCCGGCGGGCAGCGATACCGACGCTCTCGAGGCGCTCGGCCACGAGCCCGGTAGTGCGCACCTCGGCCCGGCCGAGCTCGGGGTGTTGGTGCAGGTCCCTGCGGAACTCGATGAGCTCGTCCTCGTGCTCGGTCACGACACGGGAGATCTCATCGAACGGCGGGGGCATGGTCACGAGTAGGAGAGTCTACCGAGAGGATGGGATGGCCCGGCCGCGTCAAAGGAGCAGCAGTGTCCTCGCACCCGCTCGAAGAGCTCGTGCACGTCGTCGACCGCGCGCTCCCTCACGTCACCGTCTCCACCGAGGCGTCGGCTGGCACCACGTGGCTGAGTGAGATCGAGGCAGGCATGGATCCGCTCGCGCCATGGCGGCAGGCACTTGCTGCCCGACAAGGCTCGGAGCACAAGCCGCACGTGGCGGCTGCCTTCGTCCTGCAGTGGTGGTGCGAGGTCGTCGCAACCCCGTTGGCGTATGCCGCTGAGCTCGCTTCCGTGGTCATCGACCCCGCCCCGACGGGGCTGGGTTTCGAGCTCGCACCTGGGCTCTACCCGTCCCGCATCGTCCTGAGACCCGGTCACGTCAGCGTCGTGGAGCCCGCCGACCACTCGAGGGAGGCTGCGCTGGAAGCGAGCTCAGCGGCATACGGCCAACTGGTGACGGCTGTGGTGCGGGACTATGCGCCCGACGTCAAGATGAGCTCACGGCAACGGTGGGGTGTCGTCGCCGACGTCTGGGCGATCGCCGTACGCAATGCCACCGGTGCGGCGGGGCGGCCTGTGGAGCCGGCGGCACGGAGACGGTCCTGCTGCTTCATCGTGGCGCTGCCCGGCATGCAGGCCTGCGCCTCGTGCCCGCAGCTGGCCGGGTCAACCAACCGGAGGTAAGGGCCGGGTCCGGGGCGGCTGAGCATGGCCGCGGCTGGACTTCCGGTTGGTTGACCCTGGGCAGAACGGTCAGGTGGCGGCCGGGGGGCGGAACTCCTGCATGGCGCAGTCCATCAAGTCGGCGAGCGGGCCACCTTCGCCCAGGTGCTCGGGCGCGCGCATGGCGACCAGGACGTTGATGAGCATGCCGTGCGCGACGAAGACGCGGAGCTGCTCGTCCGAACCTCCCGTCCGGCGGAGCAGCGCGAAGATCCGTCCCATACAGGCGCGGGCGGCCACCCCGATCTCGTCGACACCGGCCGACGTGAAGCCGTGCAGCATGACGAGCAGGAAGTCGCGGTCCTCGACGAGTTCTTTGTAGGCGTGGCCCAGCCGCGTCCAGTCGTCGGGCTCCTCGGGATCGAAGGGCTGCGAGTCGAGCTCGCGCTCGAACGCCTCGATGATCCGCTCGGCGGCATGCTCGAAGACCTCGACGAAGAGCTGGAGCTTGGTGCCGAACATCCGCACCACGTAGGGCTGGCTGACACCTGCCTCCCGAGCGACCGTGTCCGTGGTGGTCGCGGCGTAGCCCTGCTCGGCGAAGGCCCGGGTCGCGGCGGCCAGAACCAGCTCGCGTCGAGCGCCGGCGGACATGCGCGTGGCAGTGGGTGCAGAAATCGGGGCCGCAGACATGTTGACATGTTATCAGTCGATTACCTATCGTCGTGCTGATCCTAAGTAATCATCGAATGCATACAGAAGGGTTCTCGACATGAGCACCGTCACGGGCTCCCCCTCCACCGCCTCCTCTGCGGCTTCCTCGATCGACGTCGAGCAGCCACCTCGCGACTCCGGCCAGCGGACCCGGCCCGCCGCTGCCCTGTGGCTCGTCCTCGTCGCCACCTCGCTGCCGATGTTCCTCGCCACGCTGGACAACCTCGTCATGACGACGGCGCTGCCGGTCATTCAGCGCGACCTCGACGCCACGGTCGGCCAGCTGTCGTGGTTCCTCAATGCCTACACGCTGGCCTTCGCGGCCTTCATGCTGCCCGCGGCGACGCTCGGTGACCGGCTCGGCCGTCGCCGGGTCATGGCCGCGGGGATCGTCGTCTTCACCATCGGCTCGATCGGCGCAGCGCTCAGCTCCACGTCCGAGGCCCTTGTCGTGGCACGCGCCGTGCAGGGCTTCGGTGCCGCGGCGATCATGCCCCTGTCCTTGGCGCTGCTCGCCGGTTCGGTCTCGGAGCGGATGCGCCCCATGGCGATCGGCATCTGGGGCGGCGTCTCGGGGCTCGGCGTCGCCGTCGGTCCGGTCGTGGGCGGCGCCATCGTGCAGGGGATCAGCTGGGAGGCGATCTTCTGGGTCAACGTGCCGATCGCCGTCATCGCCGTCGGACTGCTTCTCGTCGCGGTGCCGGAGTCGCGGGGCGCTTTCACGCGGCTCGACCTCGTCGGCACGGGCCTGCTCGGCGGCGCGGTGCTGCTCGCCACGTGGGGCATCGTGCATGGCAATGAGGACGGCTGGACCTCCCCCGGCGTGCTCACCCAGCTCATCGGCGGCGCGCTGCTGCTCCTCGCCTACCTGCCGTGGGCGGCGCGGCGGCGCGACGCGGTGCTGC
>NZ_DATCWX010000027.1:0-14089 GCF_036566125.1 Intrasporangium sp. | reverse complement strand
CCGTCGGCTCCGCCGCCCTGACCGTCGCAACGACCTGGGCCGCCCAGACGAGCGGCCGCCGGCTCTTCGGCCTCACCCGCTTCGACCGAGGCACCGGCGCGGCAGCGACGGCCCTGGCCATCCTCGGCTGGGACGCCATCTACTACTGGAACCACCGCCTCTCCCATGAGTCCCGCTGGCTCTGGGCGGTCCACGTCGTGCACCACTCGAGCGAGCGCTACAACCTGTCGACCGCGCTCCGCCAGCCGGTGGCCGAGGGCGTGACCCTCACCGTCCCCTACGGTTTGCTCGCCCTCGCCGGCATCCGCCCCTCGGTCATCGAGAACGCCCGCGCCCTCAACCTCATCTACCAGTTCTGGATCCACACCGAGGCCGTCCGCTCCATCGGCTGGCTCGAGAAGGTGCTCAACACCCCGAGCCACCACCGCGTCCACCACGGGGTGAACCGCCAGTACCTCGATCGCAACCACGGCTCGATCCTCATCCTCTGGGACAAGCTCTTCGGCACCTTCGAGCCCGAGGGCGAGCGCGTCGTCTACGGGCTCACCACGAACATCGACACCTTCAACCCGGCCCGCATCGCCACCCACGAGTGGCGCGACATCGCCCGGGACATCGCGGCCGCTACGACGTGGCGCGACCGGTTCGGCTTCCTCCTCCGCGGCCCGGGCTGGGCGTCCGAGCGCCGCAAGCAGCTCACCACCACCTGAGCACCCGCGGGGTCAGCGGGCGGGCGCAGAACCAGCCCAGCGGCATACGGAAAATGCTTGTTCCGTATGCCGCTGAGCTCAGTTGCGAGACAATGTGACCCGGCGAGTGGGTTGGGTCGCGCTCAGCGCGTCTCGTAGACCGCGTTGCGGATGGTCTCGACGACGGACTTCACACCTCGGGCTTGGTGTCACCCGGCCGGTCGCCCTCGTTGGAGACCATGACTGGCACGTTGTGCTGCGGAGGCCCTCAAGCGGAGGGGTGCGCGATGCCGGCAATGGCTCCGGCGAGCAGGTCGACGTACTCCTCGGGTCCCCAGTTGGGATAGATCTGCGAGCCAACGATCATCCCGTCGGACATCGCAACGACCAGGCTCGCGAGGTCCTCGGCGGTGTCCGGCCCCAGCTCGCCGGGCACGATTTGCGTCATCCACGCCGTGATCATCCGATGGACCTGCTGTCGGACGTCGAGGTAGGCCTCTCGGGTCTTGACCTGGTCCTCGCTCGTGTCCAGCAGCACCTGCATGCCGATCCGCAGGAAGGCGGGCAGGTCGGCGAAGGTGCGCGTCGACTGTCCCAAAACCCGTCGCAGGCCCTCGGCGACCGTCGTCTCCGGCTCCACGTCCCATCGGGGAACGGACACGAGCCACGTGGCAAAGCTGGTGCGAATCACCTCGGCGAAGAGGTGGTCCTTGTCCTCGAAGTGCCAGTACACCGAGCTGACCGGGAGTCCGGATCGTTGGCAGACGCGCGCGATGGTCGTGCCGGCGATCCCGCGCTCCTTGACCAGCTCGGAGGCAGCGGCCATGATGCGGTCCCGAGAGCGCTCCGGAGGGGACGCACGGTTCTTCAACTGCGCCGTGGTGGCGCCACTCGCAGGAGCGTTCATGACGCCACCCCCAACGCCGTCAGATGCCGACCGAGTCCCTGCGACATGAGTGAGACGAGCCGCTTGACGTCCTTGGCGCCGGACGAACGGACCTGCAGGAGCAGCCCGTCCAACAGCATCATGTGGAAACGGGCGAGTCTCGTGGTGAGTTCGGGGTCGGCCTCGCAGGCGGCCGGGGACAGGACGGTGGCCCACCAGTCGCGGATGGCGGTCTCGGTGTCGTGCCGCACCTCCGCATAGAGCTTCCTCGCAGCAGGCTCCTTGACACGTTGCTGGAGCGTGAGCAGCAGACCGAGTGACCAGAACTGGGGGGAGGTTGTCAGCGTCTGGGCGGCCCTCTGGAAGCGCCGCTCGATCCGGTCGGTCATGTCGTCCGGCTCACTCGCCTTCACCCAGGTGGGCGCCGTGGCGCGCCATGACCGGTAGGAGTGGTCGAGCGTCGCAGCGAGCAGTTGGTCCTTGCTGCCAAAGTGCCAGTAGATCGAGCTCGCGGGGAGTCCCGTCGCCTCCTGCACCAACGCAACGGTCGTCCCGTCGTAACCTCGCTCGGCCGCGATCGCGAGGGTTGCCTCGAGAATCGCCAGACGGGACTCGTCGCCCTGCCGGTGCCGCCGCTCCGTCTTGCGCGCCATGTCCGTCGCTCCTCCAGTGGGGCGGCCTCTCTCCGACCGCCCTACGCCTCTTGAACCATTCCCTGTAGTACAACACTAGCCAGTAGGACCTCTCGCCAAGCCCCTCCAAGCCCACATGTCTCATAACCGCCACGGGGATCTTGCCGACGAGTGGCCTCATGACCTACCGTCACTGTAGTGAATGCTACAGAGTAGTAGCGGAAAGGTGAAGGTGTCACCGTGACCGAGCGGACAGCCACTCCTGCGACCTCAGCCATCGACCCCGCCCAGTATCGCGAGGTCATGGGTCATTATCCGACTGGCGTCACCGTCGTCACCGGAACGTCGCCCGACGGCGATCCGATCGGCATGGTGGTCGGGACCTTCACCGCGGTCTCCCTCGATCCCCCGCTCGTGGCCTTCATGCCGACCACGACGTCAGGGACGTATTCGCTGATGAGGGACTCAGCGGCATACTGCATCAACGTCTTGGCGCATGACCAACTTGACCTCTGCCGCTTCATGGCGGTCCCCCGCCCGGGCAAGTTCGACGACGTGGCGTGGAGCCCGTCTGACCACGGCGCCCCCGTGCTGCACGACGCCGTGGCGCACATCCACTGCAAGCCCCACGACGTCGTCACGGCCGGCGACCACTACATCGTGCTCTGCGAGGTGCAGGCGATGCAGGTCAACCGCCCGACGACGCCGCTGCTGTTCTTCCAGGGCGGCTATGGCGGCTTCAACACGCGCGGCATGACCGCCAAGGGCGACGCCGACCTCATCGAGGCCGTCCGCTTGGCCGAGGTGGCCCGGCCGCAGGCGCAGCGGGTGGCCCGCCTTCTCGGCTGTGAGGCGGCCGTGCTGGTCGCCGCCAACGACCATGAGCTCACCGTGGCGGTCACCGCCTACGGCGGAAGCGCAGAGGTCCTCGAACCACTCGGCGTGCGCGTGCCGCTCATGCCGCCGCTCGGGGAGGCCTACGTCGCGTGGACCGACGACGCGGCCGTCGAGGCCTGGCTCGCCCGCGGCTCAAGCCAGGACCCCGAGGTCGTCGACAAGTACCGCCGACGGCTGCAGGCCGTCCGGAGCCGCGGCTTCTCCCTGTCCCGACAGCGAGAGGACGACCACCCTCGCTACTCAGACCTCAAGGACGCGATGCGCGAGTACGCGGGCGGGGACCTGACGCCGGCACGAGAGCGCGCGGTCCGGAACGTCATCGCGGCGTCGTCCCCGTTCTTCGAGACGATCGACATCGAGGACGGGGAGTCCTACGATCTTGGCGCCATCGTCGTCCCCGTACTCGCCCCGGATGGCCGAGTTGCCTTGTGTCTCAGGGCAAGCCAACTTCCCCCGCGAGCATCGGCTTCCGTCGTGCGCGAGTGGGTCGACACCCTCAAGCAGGCGGCCGAGGACATTGCCGAGAAGCTGGACGAAGGCAATCGCAGCGCCTACACCAGCTACCTCCAGGCGATGCCCGGGGACTTCATGATGTGACGCCGGCACAGCGAACCGGCCACCCCGCGGCGGCGGGATGGCCGTTAGGTTGCCGCCAAAGCCGGGACGATTGCCTACCGCCCCACCGCCAGTTCGTTCCCGATGATCCAGCCCATGCCGAACGCCGACAGCAGTCCGTTGCCCGAGCTGTAGCCCGCAGAGTCCTTACCGGCCAACCCGACCGCGACTCCGCCGCCGGCGCGCAGGCCGGGGATGGTGGTGCCGTCGGTGCGCAGGACTTGGCCGGTGGTGTCGATGGCGGCGCCCCCCTGGGTGGTCAGGACGCCGTGGGTGAGCCAGGCGTAGTGGAACGGTCCGATGAGGGCGCGGCGCCCCGGCAGGGGTGTGAGGGCCTGTGCCAGAGCCATCGGGTCGAGCCTGAGCGCGTCGGCGAGGGTGGCCACGTCGGGGGCGGTCTGCAAGGCCCCGGCCTCCTGGGACTCGCGCATCATCTCGGAGTGCTGTGCTGTCTGCTGCGCCTCGGCGTCCCAGATCATCACGGCCCGCTCGTTGGGCTGGGCCTGGATGACTCCGGCGAGTCCGGAGTAGCCGTGGGCCTGCTCGTCGACGAAGCGCTGCCCGCGCCGGTTGACCAGGACCGCGCCGAGCCACGGCAGCGCCGGGTTGACCCGGGTGCCGTGCAGCGTCACCTGACCGTGCCGTAGGCACGCGCTCATGTTGCGGAACTCGGCCCCGAGCGGGCGCAGCCAGCCGATCGAGTCGCCAGTGGCGGTGCTGACGCCGCCGTGGAAGGGGTCGCCGAGCTCGGCGCAGAACTCCTGCATCAGAGCCCGGTTGCCCGCGAACCCGTCGGTCGCCAGTACCGTCGTGCCGGCCGTGACGACCAGGTCGTTGCCGCCCTGCCGGCCGGTGACGCCGACGACCCGGCCGTCCTGCACGCGAAGCCCGGTCACAGGCGCCTCGTCGAGCAGGGCCACGTTGGGCCGGTCGGCGAGCTCCTTGCGGAGGTGCGTGATCAGCGGGCCGCCGCCGACGCGCGCGGGGTCGGCGTGCAGCCGCGGCACCGACATGCCCTTGCGGGCCATGTCGGTGCCGACGTCCATGGGGTAGCCGAGCTCGTCGGCGATCCACTGGACGTAATCGGGAGCGACCGCGCACAGTGCGGCCACGAGGGCGCGGTGCCGCTCGTCCCCCGAGTTGGACAGGATGTCGTCCGTATGCCGCTGAGCTGAGTCCTCGATACCGGCTGCCCTCTGGAAGCGGGTGCCTCCTGCAGCGAGGCTGCCGCTGGACACGCCGGCGTTGCAGCCCTCGGCCATGCTCTTCTCGAGCACGGCGACGACGACGTCAGGGTTCTCGGAGGCGCGCAGGGCCGTCATGACGCCGGCGGCGCCGGCGCCGGCCACGACGACGTCGACCTCGATGTCCTCTTGCACTGTTGGGGTCCCTTCGGGGTGAGGGTCGATCCAGCCGGTCGCTCGACCGGCTTCAGCTGTCGAGCGCGGCGGTGATGCCGTAGAAGTCCCGGGCCCGGTCGAGCAGCTCCCGCGGAGGCTGCTCGTGGTGGAAGCCCCGCCGTGACGGGATCAGGCCGGCCGAGCGGTACTGACGGGCCCGGAGCTCGGCCACCTGCAGGAGCGTGCCGAGCGAGTCGAGCACCGGCACGTCGTCCACGCGGCTGACGCCGTGGTCGGCGAGGAAGACATTGAGCGGTCCCTCCCCCGGCACGATGACCGTGGCGCCGGCGTCGATCGCCTCGCGCGCCGCGGCGCGGAACGCCTCGAGCAGGCCGTCCGGTTTGGCGTAGGCGGCCATGACGTCGGTGAACTCCGCGGCGACCTGCCGGATCGGGCCCACGACCTGGTCGAGACCGTAGGTGCGCAGGTTGCGGCGAAGCTGTGGCTCGAGGGCGCCGATGAAGTTGACGATGCCCACCGGTGACCCGAGCGTGGCCGCCATGAGGACTGAGGTGTGGCCGTAGGCGAGGACGGGGATGTCGACGACAGAGCGGCACTCCTCGTAGGCGGTGTCCGGGATGGTCGCGATGAGGAACGCGTCGTAGCCCTCGTCCTGCGCGCGCAGGGCGGCGTGGACGAACTGCTCCTTGTGCAGCCCGGACAGGTAGGCGTACTTGATGTGCGTGCCGGGATAGTCGCTCGGATAGGTGCCGGGCTTCATCCCGTGCAGGTGGACCTCGGTGTCCGGGGCGGCGACCTTGGCCAGGTGCCGCTCGAGCGCGTCCCGGTAGTGCGGGACGTCGTCGAGGACGGTGAAGCTCTGGTGCCAGATCTTCACGACCGCTCCCCCGCCGGCTGCAGGGCGGACAGGGAGGCCGCGTGCGCGCCGGCGATCTTGCCGAAGGTGGCACCGCGCAGCACGGAGGTCGAGCCGGTGTAGTTCGAGTAGTAGAGCCCGGTCATCTCACCGGCTGCGTAGAGCCCGGTGATGACACGCCCGTCGCGGTCGATGACCCGGGAGGTCGCGTCGACCTTGAGCCCGCCGAAGGTGAACACGTTGGCGCACATGATCGGGTAGGCGATGAACGGGCCGGACTGGATCGGGCTGGCCCAGTTGGACTTCGGCGGCGTGACGCCATCGGTCGCGAGCCCGTCCGGCCGGGTCGGGTCCCACTCCCCGTCGGGGCAGGCGGCGTTGTAGGCGGCCACCGTGGCCTCGAGCGTGGCCGGGTCGACCTCGATCTTTGCGGCGAGCTCGGCGATCGTGTCCGCCCGGACCGGCGACTCCTCGGAGCGGATCGCGGTCTTGAGGTTGGGGATGGCCTGCCCTGCGGCATCGAGGATCATCCACGCGATGCCGCGCGGCTGGCCCTGGATGTCCCGGGTCGTCCGCTCGTACCACGCGTCGATCGGTCCGCGGGCCTCGTCGACGAACCGCTCCCCGTTGACGTTGACGAGGATCCCGTAGGTGAAGGCCATGATCGCGGCCTCGGGATCCGGTGAGCGCGGGTCGACCGGCTCCGCGTGGAAGAGGGCGAAGTTGCCGGCGGTCGCGGCACCGGCGGCCATCGCCATCTCGATGCCCTCGCCCTTGTTGTAGTTGCCGCCGCGGGCGACGGGGCGGGCGAGCATGCCCAGCGGCCCGTGGTAGCGGGCCATCAGCTCGGCGTTGCCCTGGTAGCCGCCACTGGCGAGGACGACGGTGCCAGTGAAGACCTGGCGGGCGCCGGTGGCATCGACCGCCTCCACACCGGTCACTCGTCCGTTGTCGTCGACGCGGAGGGTCCGGGCGGTGGTCTGGAAGTGGAAGTCGACCCCGAGCGCGCGAGCCTTGGCCCCCAGGGTCTCGACGAGGGCGAGCCCGCCGCCGACCGGCGCCATCCGGGTGGTCGAGACGGTCAGGAACAGCGTCGGCAGCTGCCCGAAGCTGATCCCGTGGCCCTCGAGCCAGCGGAGCGTCGGCCCGGCGTTGTCCTCGAACGTGGCGACGTAGTCGAGGTCGACCACCTGATGCGAGCGCAGCAACGGGTTGCGGCGCTCCCAGTCGAGGCCCGAGTCGGCCGTGATGCCGGGGTCCGGGTGGCCCATGAAATCATCGACGATGGTGTCGGCGAGCCCGTCGGAGACCTCGTCGAGCGACTTCATCCGCAGGTACGCCTCGGTGTAGCGGGTGTTGCCGCCAGTCTCCTGCTCGGTCGCCCGGTCGAGCAGCGCGACGCGGGCGCCGTTCTCGGTCGCGGACAGCGCCGCGGACAGCCCCGCGATGCCACCGCCGACGACAACCACGTCGTAGCGCTGCTTGAGCGCGGTCATGACCAGCTCCCGATGACCTCGTCGGCGGTGGTGACGGTGCCGAAGAGCGGCAGCGTCTTGGCGAACGCGAACTCGTGGATCGCCTGGTCTGGTGCGGCACACAGGTCCTCGACGATGCTCACCTGCAGGCCGCTGTCCGAGGCGTGCCGGGCCGTGGACTCGACGACCAGGTGGGTGGCGATGCCCCCGAGCACGACGTGCGTGATGCCCTCGGCCGCCAGCACGTCGCGCAGCGGCGTGCCGATGAAGGCGTTGACCGCGCCCTTGTCGATGACCGGCTCGTCCTCGAGCGGTGCGAGCTCGGCGACGAACTCCGTCTCCGGGTTGCCCCGCTTCATCTTCTGGTTCGTCGGGTAGCCGTCGAACCGAGCGAGCCGGTTGGTGCGCAGCCCGTAGGTCGGGTCGAACGCGAGCCGGACATGGAAGACCTTGACCCCGGCGGCGCGGGCCGCCTCGAGGACCCGCTTGGCCGTGGAGAGCACGTCGCGCTCCCGGACCTGGGCCGCCAGCGGCGGGGCCAGGCACAGCTCGCCCTCTTGGGCCAGGGCCACCTGGTAGTCGAGCATCAGCAGCGCCGTATTCGTGGACATTACGTGTATCTCCTTGACAGACAATCGGTTTGGAACTTCACCAGGCGGACCAGCCGCCGTCGACGTAGATGACCTGACCGGTCATGTACGACGAGGCGGGTGAGGCGAGCAGAACGAGGGGGCCGGCGAGGTCGGCGGCGGGGTCACCAAGGCGCCCGAGCATGGTGCGCTCGGCGAACCACGCCAGGCGCTCGGGGTCGTCACCGAGAGGTGCAGTCATCGCGGTCGGGTAGAACACCGCGGGCGCCAGGGCGTTGACCGTGACTCCGGTGCGGCCGAGCTCACTGGCCAGGGAGCGGGTGACGTTGACGACGGCGGCCTTGGACGCGTAGTACGCGCTCTCCGGGACGGGCCCGACCCTCTCGGCATAGACAGTGGTGACGTTGACGATGCGGCCCCAACCCGAGGCCGCCAGGCGCGGGCCGAACTCGCGCCCGACGAGCCAGCACCCCGACACGTTGACGCGCATGACCCGCTCGAAGTCGTCGAGCGAGGTCTGCTCGATTTCGCGGCGGAGCATGATGCCGGCCGCGTTGACCACGACGTCGACCCGCCCGTGCCGCGCCATGACCGAGTCGGCCAGCGCACGAACGGAGTCCTCGTTCGTCACGTCAACTGCGTGCACTGAGGCGCTGTCCCCGCACCGGCTGCCCGTCTCGGCGACCTTGTCCGCCTGCGAGTCGAGGTCCGCTACCGCGACCGTGGCGCCATGCTCGGACAGCGCCATCGCGGCGCGCTCGCCGAGACCGCCCGTCGCGGCGCCGATCACCACGGCCACCCGACCGGTCAGATCGAAGAGGTTGCTCACCACTCGAGCTCACTCTCCTCCGCCGCGGCCGCAGTGCCCGCCACCCGCCCGAAGATGGCGGACTTCCCGATGGAGGTGCCGGTCATGTACCCGGCGCCGTGGAAGCCGCCCACGAGCTCACCGGCCGCGTACAGCCTCGGGATCGGGTCACCGAAGACGTCCAGGACGCGCATCGACGTGTCCACGGTGACCCCGCAGTACGTCGCGAGCACCACGGTGCCTGAGAGCTGGGCGTGGAACGGGGGCGTGTCGATCGGCGTGCGCTGCCCCACCCCGCCGACCAGGTGCACCCGGCCGAGCGGATCCGGCTCGCCCGCGGCGATCCGAGAGTTGTAGTCCGCGACGGTGGCCTCAAGCACACCGGGATCGGTGCCCAGGCGCGTCGCGAGCTCCTCGATGGTGTCGGCCGTCTCGAGCATCTCAGCCCGCTCCCGCCCGCCGAAGTCGTAGATGGGGACCTCGTCGTTCGAGGCAGCCATGACCTTGGCGTCGAAGACCTGCCAGGTCCGCGCCGTCGGCTGGGCCAGACTGGCGTCGCCCAGCGCCTTGTAGGGGATCGACTCGTCGACGAACCGGCGACCGTGCCGGTTGACGGCGATCGCGCCCTTGTACACCGCGAGGATGCCGGTGCCGTCCTCGCCGGGGTGCGGCTCGTGGAAGATCCCGTAGGTGCCTTTGACGTAGGGCAGGTCCCGCAGGCCCGCGCCGAGCTTCATCGCCATCCGCAGGCCGTCACCGTGGTTGCCCTCGCCGCCCGCCAGCAGGGCCTGTGCCATCTGCGGGGCGAACCGCTCGAGCATCGCCCGGTCCCGGGAGAAGCCCCCGGTCGCCAGGACGACCGCGTCCGCCAGCACCTCGCGGGTCACGCCGTCGCGCTCGACGAGGACACCCGTCACGCGCGAGCCATCATGCAGGATCCGTTTGACGTCGGCGCCCAGGACCAGCCGAGCCCCCAGCCGCCCGGCCGCCGAGAAGAGCGCTCGCAGCATCGCCGTCGTGTCAGTCGGGTGCGATCGCGGCGCCGACTGCCCCGAGGCCGCATGAATGTGCCCATAGCGCACCCCGTGCCCCTTGAGCCAGCGATAGGTGCCCAACTGCTCGTCGCAGTAGAGGTCGACGAGGGCCTCGTCATTGACGTGCCCACCCACCTCGAGCAGGTCCTTGCGCAGCAGCTCCACCGAGTCCGCGATCCCCTGCGCGACCTGCTCGTCCGTCCCCACGAAGGCTGACAGCCCCGCAGAGCGCACGGTCGAGCCGCCAAACGCCGCCGTCTTCTCCAGCAGCACGGCGTACTGGCCTGCCTCCGCCGCAGCCAGCAGCGCCGCAGCGCCCGCCAATCCCCCACCGAGCACGAGCACGCCGATCCGCTCCGGCAGGGCGTCATCGACCGGCAGGCCGGCCGGCGGAATTCCCGGCTCCTCTCTCATGCGGTCCGCCCGGGGCTGTCGAAATGGGCCTCCGCTGCGGAGAACTGGGGCAGGTTGAAGAGCGCTTGGCGCTCCTCCCACGTGGCGATCCGGTCGACGTAGGATCCGGTCTCGCCGGTCGTGCGCAGGTGGGCGAGCGCCTCGGCCCCTGTCCGGAGCATGGCTCGCATGAGGAAGTTCGCGAAAAGGACGACGCCGAAGCCCAGCTCCCGGTACTCGTCGAGGCTGAGCTGTGGTGTCTTGCCGCCCTCGACGACATTGACGACGAGTGGGACCCCATGCAGCTGTCGGCCGACGCGCTCGAGCTCCTCCACGGTGCGGGGCGCCTCGACGAAGATGACGTCGGCACCGGCGTCGACGTAGGCGTGCCCCCGACTGATCGCCTCGTCGATGTCGTGGACGCTGCGCGCGTCAGTGCGAGCAATGATGACGGTCGACGGGTCCTCCAGCGCCTGCCGGACCGCAACCAGCTTGGCCTGCATGTGCTCCGTGGGGATCAACGCATGGTGGTCGAAGTGGCCACAGCGCTTGGGCATCTGCTGGTCCTCGAGCTGGAGCGCTGCGGCGCCGGCTCGCTCCAGGCGGCGAGCCGCCCGCATCGCCATGACCGGGTTGCCGAAGCCGGTGTCCGCATCGACGACGAGGGGCAGATGGGTGGCCGACGCCAGCCGGTCGACGTGGTCCGCCACCTCACCGAGCGAGATCAGCCCGATGTCGGGAACGCCGTACTGCGCGTTGGCCAGCCCGGCACCGGTGGCGTAGGCGGCATCGAAGCCCGCCCTCTCGATGAGACGCACGCCGAGGCCGTCCGTGGCACCCGGCAGGACCAAGGTGCCGTCGGAGAGCAGGAATCGCAGCCGCTCGCGACGCTCGGTGAGGGTCGGCCCGTGGCCGACCCCCACCAGCGTCTCGGCGGCCCCGAAGGGTGCCGGGACGGTGGACACGATGGACTCAGGCCTCCTCGGCCGCGGGCAGCTTCGGGTCCGCGAGCGGGTGCATGATGCCGGGCGGGCGGCCCTGGCCGTCCGGGTGCGGCTGGTGTCCCCAGACTGCGGTCCGGTCGTAGACCCGCGGGATCCAGGTCTCCTCGTCCACCTCCAGGCCTCCGAAGCCGTACTCGACGTGGAACGAGCTCGGCGTCGAGTGGTAGAAGCTGAACTGCTGGTCGTTGGAGTGCCGGCCAATCGTCAGGGTGATCGGGACGCCCATCTCCTGGGCGATCTCGTAGCCGGTGCCCACGTCGTCGACCGAGTTGACCTGGATCATCAGGTGGTTGAGGCCAGCGACCCCAGGCGGGCACTGCCCGAGCGCCAGCGTGTGGTGGCGCGCGTTGCAGTGGTAGAAGCGAGCGTTGAGCCGGCCGGGGACGATGATCTTGTCCGACAGACGAAAGCCGAGCCTGGTGAAGAACTCGTGTCCCGCCTCGATGTCCGGCATGAGCAGCAGCACGTGCCCCAGTCCCTGCTGACCGGTGACGAAGCCGGAGATCGACCGACCGGGCACGAAGGACGAGCGCACATGGCTCTGTCCCCAGGTCACCTCGTGGCGGAAGCCCCACGGGTCGGTGAACACGAGGATCCGGTTGACGGCCCGGGCCTCGGCGAGCTCGGCATCGCCGCGCTCACTGCTGACGCCGAGGTCCGCGAGCGCCTTCTCGACGCGGTCGAGGTCCTCCTCGTAGTCGACCCCCCACCCGATGTAGGCGGTCTCGTCCTGCTCGCCCGGGTGGATCTGAATCCGCCACAGCGCGTCGTCGAACTTGATTCGCACAGCGCCGTCGGGACCGGGGTCGGTCACCATGGCACCCCAGAACTTCGTGGCCATCTCGGGCCACTCGTCCTTCTTCGGTGAGTTGACGCCGAGGTAGGCAAGTGACGTGATCATCGTTGATCTTCCTTCTGGTGGGTCTCGGTGGTCTCGGTGGTGTTGGAGGTCAGGCGAAGACGGGCGGGAGCGACGGCTCGCCGCCGAGGTCGTTGGTGGCCCACTCGACAGAGATGGCCTCGGAGACGTTGCAGATGTGGACCAGGCCGGACTGCATGTCTCGCCAGTAGCGCTCATTCGGGTGGCGCTCATGGATGCCCTGGGCGCCGCTCATCTTGTAGAGCCGGTCGACCGCGTCGACGGCACGGTGGACCGCACGGACCCCGTTGCGGCGGATCGTGAGTCGCTGGGTCCACGTGACGTCACCACCCTTCTCGACGTGGTCGAACAGCTCCTTCATGTCGTTGAGCAGCACCAGGCGAGATGCAGCGACGTCGGCGGAAGCCTCCGCGTAGACGTTGAGCTGGATCGGGTCGTTCTTCGCGACGCGGCCGTCCGCCGACACGCGCTGCTCCATGTAGGAGCGGTAGGTGTCGAGCGCGCCGATGGCGATGCCGAGCGTTCCGGAGTTGATGGCAGCAGAGAAGACGACGGGGAACTTGAGCTTGTAGAGCGTCTTGCCGGGCTGCCGGTCCTCGTAGCCGCCGTTGCTCATCTTCATGGCATCCACGACCCGGTACTCCGGCACGAAGACGTCCGTCATCCGAACGTCCTTGGAGCCGGTCCCCTTGAGGCCCAGAACGTTCCACGAGTCCTCGACGATCTCGTAGTCCTTTCGCGGGATGACGAAGTGACGGATGTCGGGCGGCATCGTCGGCTGGCCGTCTTCACCGACCACCATGCCGCCGAGGATGACCCAGTCGGAGTGGTCCGTTCCGGTCGAGTACGGCCACTGGCCGGTGAAGAGGAAGCCGCCGTCGACCCGCTTCGCGCGGCCGAACGGTGCGTAGGGCGACGCGGTCCACGTGTCCGGGTCCTCCCCCCAGATCTCCTCCTGGAGGCGGGGGTCCATCATCGCGATCTCCCACGGGTGGACGCCGACGACGCCGGTGACCCAGCCCGCGGACGGGGAGGCCGCGCCCACTGTCATGGCGGCTTCCATGAACTCCACGGGGTGCGCTTCGTAGCCGCTCCACTCGGTCGGCTGGTAGAGGCGGATCACGCCGCTGTCACGGAGGACGTGGGCAGTCGCATCCGTGAGCTTCCCGAGGTCGTCGCTGAGCTTCGCCTCGCCCTTGAGGACTGAGACGTTCTCCTTGATGTTTCCAAGCACGTCGGTCATGGTTTGTCCTTCCCGCACGCCTTTCGGGCGTTCCTGCGGCAGTCAGTTGTTGGTGACGAAGTCGATGACGAGGCGGTTGAACTCCTGGGCGTGCTCGACCTGCGCCCAGTGGCCACAGCGGTTGAGCAGGACGGCCCGCGAGTTCGGGATGTGGGCGAGGAGCAGAAGAGTGTTCTCGTAGTGGACGACGCGGTCGTCCCGACCGTGGATGAGCAGCGTCGGCACCTGCACGTTGGGCAGGTCCTCGAGGCGGAACCACTTGGCAATCGGTCCGCCCTTGGCGAAGCCGTCAAGGTAGTTGGCCAGGTGCTGGGGGTGCGCCTTGGCGTTCTCGGCGCGCTCCGCGGCCAGCTCCGGCGTGGCGAAGCGTGCGCTGTCGTAGGTCATCACCTCGGTGAGTCGGGTCATCGACTCCACTGAGGGGGCGCGGTAGGCAGCGACGAGGGTCTTCATGCCCTCGGACAGGCCGCCGGCCGGCGAGAAGAGCTTCGGCTGCGGGCCGGACCCGGGGCCCATGGTGATCACGTGGCTCACTCGCTCCGGGTACTCGGTGGCCAGTCGCAGCGTGGTGATTCCACCCATGGAGTTGCCGACGAAGGCGGCCTGCTCAATGCCCAGGGCATCGAGGAGCTGAACCGCCGCCTTGGCGTGGTCCATCTCGTCCCGGGTGACAGCGTCTGACCTGCCCCAGCCCGGCATGTCGGGAGCGATGACGTGGAAGTGCTC
>NZ_DATCWX010000005.1:0-21568 GCF_036566125.1 Intrasporangium sp. | reverse complement strand
CCCCTGCTGCAGCAGGGGCGATCAGTCGATAAACGGGTGTGTTGCCAGGGGAGGGCGTCCGGGTGTGTCGCGGAAGGGGGCGTCGGGGTGCGGTGCCCTCGCTCGGGTCGGACCGGGAATGATTAGCAAGGCTAATGAGTTAGGCTAATCAGTACCCGACTCTGACTTCCGAGGACCTAGTGACCGCCCCCGCTGCCAAGCCGCTCTCCCGAGCCGATCTCATCACCATGGCGAACGACATCCGCCTCGCCTGCATGCGCATCTCCCGCCGCGTCCGCTTCGAGTCCGACCGCGAGCTGCCGCCGCACCAGTTCTCGGTCCTCGCGCGGCTGGAGGACGCCCCGCACACCAACAGCGAGCTCGCCGACATCGAGCGGGTGTCAGCGCCCAGCATGAAGCGCACAACGAGCTGCCTCGTCGACAAGGGCTACATCTCCCGAGCGGACGACCCATTGGACGGGCGCCAGGTGATCCTCTCCCTGACCCCCGAGGGTCGAAAGGCGGTCAGGCGCATCCGTCGGCACCGCGATGAGTGGATGCTCGACCGATTCGCGAACCTTACTGAGGGCGAGGTCGCGCTGCTCCAGCAGGCGAGCGCCGTCCTCGCGAAGGTGGCGACGAAGTGAGTCCGACCTTCCACTCGTTGGGAGTGCCGAACTACCGGCGGTACGCGTCCGGTGCGCTCGTCTCCAACGTCGGCACCTGGATGGGCCGGGTGGCGCAGGACTGGCTCGTCCTCACCGTCCTGACCGACGGCTCTGCGTCGGCGCTCGGGATCGTGACCGGCCTTCAGTTCCTGCCCTTCCTCATCCTCGCGCCGTGGGCCGGGATGATCGCCGATCGGTTCCCCAAACGGCAGATCCTTCTCGGGACGCAGACCGCCCTCCTCGTCACAGCCTTGGCGCTCGCCGTCCTGACCGGAGCGGGCGTCGTCGAGCTCTGGCACGTCTATGCGCTCGCGCTGCTGCAGGGTGTGGCCACCGCGATCGACAACCCGTCTCGCCAGGCCTTCGTCTCCGAGATGGTGGACCACGAGTACGTCGCGAACGCGGTCGCGCTCAACAGCGCGTCGTTCAACCTCGGCCGACTCCTCGGCCCCGGCGTCGCCGGTCTCGTCATCGCCTGGTTCGGCCTCGCGCCCGCCCTCTACATCAACGCGATCTCGTTCATCTTCGTGCTGGCCGCCCTGCTCCGCGTCGACCAGAGAAGCCTGCAGCCGGTCCCCCGAGCCCGGGGCAAGGGCCAGATCCGGGAAGGTCTGCGCTACGTCCGGCGCCGGCCCGACCTCATCCTCATCATGGCGCTGGTGTTCGTGCTCGGGACGTTCGGCATGAACTTCCAGATGACCATGGCGCTCATGTCGACGCAGGTCTTCCACAAGGGGCCGGGCGAGTTCGGCGTGCTCGGTTCCATCATGGCGGTCGGCTCACTGTCGGCGGCGCTGATGTCGGCCCGGCGACACCCCCGCATGCGCGTGCTCGTCGTCGCGCTCGCCGGTTTCACCGTCTCCACCTTGCTGCTTGCGACGGCCCCGACCTTCGAGCTCTTCGCGATCTATCTCGTGCCGACCGGGCTCGCGGCGCTCACTGCCCTGACAACCGCCAACGCGCTCGTCCAGATGAGCGTCTCGCCGATCATGCGCGGCAGGGTCATGGCCCTGTACATGGCGATCTTCCTCGGTGGCACCCCGATCGGTGCGCCGATGATCGGCTGGATCGGCGACGTCTGGGGCGCGCGCTGGACGATCGCGATCGGCACCATCACCGTGGGGCTCAGCGTCGCCGCTGTGGCCCTGTGGTTTGCGCGGAGGCACAATATGGCGGTGACCTTCCAGATGCAGCGCCGGCCGCGGCTGCGAGTTCTGCTCGACCGGCCAGCGACTCCACAGGCGGCGAAGTGAACCTCCGGACGCGGCACCGCGTGACCGTCGCCGCTCTCCTGCTGTTCATCGCCATCGCCGTGGTGGCCGCCGTCGTCTAGTGCCGCGTCCAAGGCCCCGCGCTCACCGGCCCCTGGCCGTGAATGTCAGGTGCGTGACGCCGCTCGGGGTCGAGACCGCCTCGATGTCATAGTTCTGCTCGACTGACTCCAGCCCATCCCACAGGCGCACCCCGCGACCGAGCACGATGGGAACCTGGGCGACATGCATCTGGTCGACCAGCCCCGCGGCAACGAAGTCGCGCACGACGGTCGGACCGCCACCGATCCGCACGTCCTGACCACCGGCCGCCGCCCGAGCTCGCTCGAGGGCCTCGCTCGGCGAGGCGTCGAGGAAGTGGAACGTGGTGCCGCCGTCCATCTCGATCGAGGCCCACGGACGGTGGGTGAGCACGAACACCGGCGTGTGGAAGGGCGGGTTGGGTCCCCACCAGCCCTTCCAGTCCGGGTCGTCCTGCCAGCCGGGCGGACCGAACTTCCCGGCGCCCATGATCTCGGCTCCGATACCCGGGTTGTGCCGGGCCGCGAACGCGTTGTCGGCGCCCACGCTGCCCCCCGGCTGGTTGCCCATCTCGTGGAAGAAGCGCGTCCCGACGTACCACTCGTGCAGCCGTTGGCCGGCGTGCCCGAACGGGGCCTCGAGGCTCTGACCGTCGCCGGTGGCGAAGCCGTCAAGCGAGATCGACAGGTTGTGGACGCGGACCTCGGACATCGGTAACCCCTTCTGAAGAGCTGGCTGTCAGGCACCAGCATGGATCCCCGGTGTGCTGCGTCCCAGTCAATTAGGGGTCAGGTGTGCTCCGCACGGCACGTGCCTGCTGGTGCGGGAGCAGCATCAGGTCAGCCGCGAGCGGGAGGGGCTCAGCGGCATACGGCCTGGTGGCGTGAACTCAGCCGAGCTGGGAGACGACGTACTCGACGGCCTTGGTCAGGGTGCTGACGTCGTCGGGCTCGACGGCCGGGAACATCGCAACGCGCAGCTGGTTGCGTCCGAGCTTGCGGTAGGGCTCGACATCGACGATGCCGTTGGCGCGCAGGACCTTGGCCACGGCGGCCGCGTCGATCGCGTCGTCGAAGTCGATGGTCCCGACGACCTGCGAGCGCGCGGCCGGGTCCGCGACGTAGGGCGTCGTGTAGGAAGTCTTCTCCGCCCAGTCGTAGAGGCGGCTCGAGGAGTCCTTCGTGCGCGCGGTCGCCCAGTCGAGGCCGCCGTTGCCGTTGAGCCACTGGAGCTGCGCGTCCAGCATGGCCAGCGTGGCGACTGCGGGCGTGTTGTACGTCTGGTTCTTGCGCGAGTTGTCGATGGCGGTGGGCAGGCTGAAGAAGTCGGGCACCCAGCGGCCGGTCGCGGCGATCTCCTCCACGCGAGCGAGGGCGGCGGGCGAGAAGAGCGCGAGCCAGAGCCCGCCGTCGGAGGCGAAGCACTTCTGCGGGGCGAAGTAGTAGACGTCGGCCTGCGTGACGTCGACCGGGAGGCCGCCGGCGCCGGACGTGGCGTCGACGAGGACGAGCGCGTCGGAGTCGGCGCCCTCGACCCGCTGGACCGGGGCCATGACGCCGGTCGAGGTCTCGTTGTGCGGCCAGGCATAGACGTCGGTGCCCGCCTCGGCGCGCGGAGTCGCGAGCGTGCCGGGGTCGGCCTTGATGATCGTCGAGTCGCCGAGGAAGGGGGCCCCCTGCGTGACATTGCCGAACTTGCTCGAGAACTCGCCGAACGCAAGGTGCTGCGCGCGCTCGCGGACGAGGCCGAAGGCGGCGATGTCCCAGAACGCCGTCGAGCCGCCGTTGCCGAGGATCACCTCGTGGCCCTCCGGGAGGCTGAAGAGGCTGCGCAGGCCCTCGCGCACCGAGCCGACGAGGCTCTTGACCGGGGCCTGGCGGTGCGATGTACCGAGCACGGTGCGGCCAAGACTGGCGAGGTGCTCGACCTGCTCGGGCCGGACCTTCGAGGGGCCGGAGCCGAAGCGGCCGTCGGACGGGATGAGCTCGTCGGGGAGCGTGATGGTCGGCTGGGTCGTCGCGGGGGCGTCGGTCACTTCTGCACCTTGGGGTGGGGCCACGGTCACGGGCGCGTGGCGGGTGTGTTGCTGACGGGTGACGCCGTTGTCACCCGCTCATTGAACCGCAGGTGCCCGACTGCCCGACACGGCCGACCGCTGTGTGAACAGCCACAGGGTGCCCAGCACCGACGGAACGCTGGAGCGAGCGACCCCCTCACAGGAAGCCGCTGACCTTGCGGATCGCCTCGGTCCGGCTCGCCGCGCCGACCCTCAGGAAGATGTTCTCGAGGTGCTTGCGCACCGTGGCCTCGGAGACGCCGAGACGTCGCCCGATCTGGTGGTTGCTCGCCCCGAGGGAGACCAGCCGCAGCACCTCCCACTGCCGCGCCGTCAGGTGTGGCTCACCGGCGAGCTCGCGCAGCCGACGCAGGTGCAGCTCGCCGAGGTGCGGCCGGATGAGGCGGATGATCTCCACCTCGCGATCGGTGAAGTCGGTGCCGTCCCAGCGGAAGAGGAGCAACCGGCGGTCGAGGGCACCGAAGGGTTGCATCGCGGCGAGCAGCTCGTGCCGGATGCCCCAGTCGTGCATGACGCGGCCCATGGGGTAGCGCAGGTAGTCGCGGTCGCCATAGCGGTCCGAGCGGCGCACCACGACCTGGTAGTCGGGAAGGCCGGGCCGAATCGCGTCATACGAGCAGCCGCCCGGCTGGAAGTAGGCGGACCAGAACGCCAGGGCGTCGTCGGGTGTCGTTTCCAGTGGCAGCGTCGCACCCTGGATGTAGCAGAGCCCTTCAGTCGTCCGGTTCCCGATGTCTGCCAGCTGGAAGCTCACCTGGTCTGCGGGGACCAGCTCGGCGATTCCGCGCAGGACGCCCGAGTAGAAAACCTCGTCTGCGGCCTCAGCCCTCGCGTCGTGGACGATCTCGAGGATCCGGCGCGCATCCCGGCCCGTCACGAACGACTCACCCACGACGCCTCCCTTCGGCCTGGCCCCTGCATCCGAGGGTAAGTCGCGTGGTCCGTGCGGGGAATACGACTTTCCGCTAGACGCTCGGGGTCCCTGCCGGCGGCTCGCGCATCGGCGTACGCGGTTCGTCGTATTCCGCTCCGGCTTCCCCTGTCCGCACTCTGGAGGGATCCAGGCGCCCAGCCGGGCTCCAGCACAGGAGGGTACGAATCATGTTCATGCACAAGCCCGCTCGCATCATCGCGGTTTTCACTGTCTTTGTCGCCACCGTGTTCGCCAGTGGGCGAGCGGCGCTGGCCGTCAACGTGCCGGACCCGGGGGGCGTCGAGTCCCCTCCCCCGCTTCCGCCGATGGAACCCACTGCCGCGATGGCGTCCGGGCCCAACTGGACGGTGCTCGTGGCGGCCGTCGTCGCCCTCGTCGTCGTGGCAGCGCTCGTGGCGCTGTACCGCTCGGGCGCGAGGCCGCGGGCCGCTCGTCACGCGTGACCGCACACGGGGGATCAAGAGGGGGTATGCCGCTGGGCTCGGTCGGGCGACCGAGCCCAGCGAGTACGTGGCCGAGTTTCCGGGCCAGGCGCAGGGCCCGGCTCGAGCCTCAGTGGGCGATGTCCGGTGACCAGCCCTCGACGTCCTCCGGCTTGCGGGGCCCCTCGCCGATGTAGCGGGACGACGGACGGATGAGGCGGCCGGTCACTTTCTGCTCGAGGATGTGCGCCGACCACCCGGCGGTGCGGGCGCAGGTGAACATCGGGGTGAACATCTGCGGCGGCACCTCGGCGAAGTCGAGGACGACCGCAGCCCAGAACTCGACGTTCGTGGCGAGGACGCGGTCGGGGCGGCGGGCCTGGAGCTCCGCCAGGGCCGCCTTCTCGAGAGCGGCCGCGGCCTCGAAGCGCGGGGCCCCGAGACGCTCGGCAGCGGATCGCAGGACCCGGGCGCGGGGGTCCTCGGCCCGGTAGACCCGATGCCCGAAGCCCATGAGCCGCTCCCCGCGGTCGAGCACACCCTTGACGTAGGCAGTCGCGTCGCCCAGCTCCTCTACGCCCTCGAGCATGTGCAGCACCCGCGATGGCGCCCCGCCATGGAGTGGGCCGGACATCGCGCCCACCGCCCCGGAGAGGGCGGCGGCGACGTCGGCGCCGGTCGAGGTGATGACCCTCGCGGTGAAGGTCGAGGCGTTCATGCCGTGCTCAGCAGCCGACACCCAGTAGGCGTCGACGGCCTGGACGTGCTTGGGGTCGGGCTCGCCTCGCCAGCGGATCATGAACCGCTCGGTGATCGTCTTGGCCTTGTCCACCTCGGACTGCGGCACCATCGGCTTGTCGAGGCCGCGCGCTGACTGACCGACGAAGGACAAGGCCATCACGGCGGCACGGGCCAGGTTCTCCCGGACCTCCGCGGGCTCGATGTCGAGCGTCGGCTTGAAACCCCACCCCGGGGCGAGCATCGCGAGGGCGGACTGGACGTCGACCCGCACGTCACCGGTGTGCACCGGCAGCGGGTAGGGCTCGGCGGGCGGGAGCCCGGGGTTGAACTTGTTGTCGACGAGCAGGCCCCACACGTTGCCGAACGAGACGTGCCCGACGAGATCCTCGATGTCGACCCCGCGATATCGCAGTGCGCCCCCCTCCTTGTCCGGCTCGGCGATCGTCGACTCGAAGGCGATGACGCCTTCGAGGCCTGGCTTGAAGTCCGGGTCGGGCGCGTGGTCTGCCATGACGGTCCTTGTCGCATTCGAGGTCACCGGCGTGGTCCGCCACCCCGGTGTGGGCCAGTAGACATTCTGCACACGGAAGGGCCGGCGTGGTCCCACGGGGCTGCCAGACTGACGGGATGCCGCCCCCAGCCGACCAGACCGTGTTCGCGCACGACGTTCTCACGGGCGGCGCCGATGGTCCCGGCTCCGGCTTCGACCTCGTGCGCTTCGACGGGACGGATCTGAGCGGCGGACACTTCGAGGGGACCAGCTTCCTCGAGTGCGCGCTCGTCGGCTGCATCCTCGATGACGTTCATCTCGAGTCCTCGCGGTGGTCCGAGTGCACGTGGGAACGGGTCGGTGGTGTGGGCGTGGTGCTGGCGCAGGCCAGCCTCACCGACGTCACGATCGACGGCTGCCGGCTCGCGGCCGTGTCGGCATGGGGCTCGACGTGGCGCGATGTCACCGTCCGCGGCGGGAAGATCGACTTCCTCAACCTGCGCGGGGCCGCCCTCAAGGACGTGCAGTTCGTCGACTGCGTCGTCAGTGAGCTCGATCTCGGCGAGGCGACCGTGGCTGGGGTGAGCTTCGACGGGTGCACTCTCGTGGAGCCGGAGTTCAGCAGGGGGTCGTATGCCGCTGTCGACCTCTCCGGCGCGACGTTGCGTTCCCCACGTGGCGTGGCTTCACTCAGGGGTGCGACGGTGAGCCGAGTGCAGCTCATCGAGCTGGCCGAGCACCTGGCCGGGGAACTCGGGATCCGGGTCGCCGACTGACCTGGCAACCGCACTTTTCGTCAGTTGATCGTGCCCGGCTTGCCGCGCCGGAGCGCGGAGGTGGCCGCGTCCTTGGCGCGGTCCTTCGCGGTCAGCTTGTCCGCGGGACGGATGCGCTTGGTCAGGTCCGCGCCCTGGAGGAGCCGGGGGAGCGGCGTCGGCGACACGGGGTAGACGGTGATCGCCGTGTCTCCGCTGAAGACGAGCCACAGCGACTGGTCGCCCTCGTAGACCTTGAGGATGCTGCCGTCCGAGAGGGACTTGGCGTGGTCGAAGGCGCTCTTGCGGGCCCGCTCACTGGCCATCATCTTCTGCGCCGCCTCCTTCGCCGGCCCGTGGAGCGCCTTGGTCGCGACCCAGACCTGCGGGCCGTACTTGGCTCCGACCTTGACGACCTTGACGACCGTCTTGCCCTTGCCTGCCATCTGCTGACTCCTCCGTGGTCGGGGTCCTCTCGCCAAACCCTAGTGTGGCCCCATGGTCAGACCTGATCCGATGGACACCGGCCGCGTCGATTCGCACGTAGACTCGCACGTCGACTCGCATGGAGACGGCCTCCTCGAGTCGGACGTGCTCGAGTCGCCCTACCTCCAGGTCCGCGCATGGGTGGCCGGTGCGGTCGCGGCTGCCGAAGCGCGCGGGGATGGGTCCGAGCCGATGGCTCTGTCCGTGGCGACAGTCGATGCCGCCGGCGCCCCCAATGTCCGGACCGTGCTCATGCGGTTCTTCGACGCGCGTGGGCCGGGCTTCGTGACGAACCTCCAGTCGACCAAAGCCCTTGAGCTCGCGGCGAACCCGCGAGTCGCAGCAGCGCTGACGTGGCCGGAGATCTACCGTGCGGTCCGGTTCCGCGGAGTTGCGGAGCCGATCAGCAGGCGGGAGGTCACGGAGTACTTCGAGACGCGTCCCTACGGTTCACGGTTGTCCGCGTGGGCGTCCGAGCAGTCCCGCCCGGCCGCCGGGCGAGACGAGCTCGAGCGCCGGTGGCGCGAGGCGCTGGAGCGCTTCCCGGACCGTGGGCAGCAGGGTGATGTGCCGGTCCCGGACTTCTGGGGTGGCTATCGCATCCGGTGCGACGAGGTGGAGTTCTGGGCCGGTCGCCTGAACCGCCTCCATGACCGGCTGGTCTTCACGCGGACCGGCTCGGGGGACCTGGCCGACGCCGGCTCCTGGACGCTCTCGCGGCGCCAACCCTGAGGGGAGCGCGCGCCAGTCAACCGCCCGCCGTGGAAGATCGCCCGGGTCCGAGCACGGGCAAGGTTCCACGGGGACCGCTCGAGGCAGTGGGGGCACAGGAACAGGGCAGCCCGAACTGGTCGGACTGCCCTGGTTCATCCTTGGGTGTCGGTGGGGACGCGACTATCGCGTGGCCACCTCACACGTTCCGGAAGAAATCACTTCTCGGATCACCTCCTTCCGTAGCTCTTCGACGACCGTACGTCGCGGTGCCAGCGGGCGCCAAGTGGTTTTGCACGGGCAGTTCGATCGGATCGGGCCGGATGGTCATGACCGAGGCGGGCGCCCAGGCGTCGTCACGAAACCGGTAACGCCCAACCAGAGCGAGCAACAGCGGCACCTCGACGTAGACGTGGGGCAGCGTCACGGCGTCGTGGAGCAGCACCCCGCTCGAGTAGTCGCCGACGAGCAGGACGGCAAGGACTGCAGCAGCCAGGAAGCCGATCGCCCAGACGCGCGCCCCCGTGAGCCACGGCAGCCGGTCCTCGAGATCCGCGGCGGCGTCCGGCGCGTAACGAGGGAAGAAGACCACCCAGACGAGCAGGTGCATGGTCTGGAGGAAGGCGAAGACCGCGAGGAGCCGCATGCCCAGGACGGTGCCGGCCTCACCCGGCGGGACGACGCCTTCGATGACGGCGTGGCCGTCCCCGACGAGGCTGCGCACCAAGGGGGTGTCCGCCCCCAACCACGCATCGGCAGTCCCCAGGAGGATGGCCAGCGGAATGATCGTGACCCACCCCAGCTGCACCAACCGGAACACCCGCCGCGATCTGGCAGAGGGCAGCCTTCGCGACCAGTCCCAGAGGAACGCGAGCACGGCGACGAGGTGCAGGTGTGCGAGTACGAGGAAGTGATGGTCCGGCCAGACCAGTGATGCCGTCGCAGCCAGCCCGGTCAGTGCCCACGCGACCCTCCTGCGCCTGGCTGTCACGACCCGGGAAATCGCCCAGCAGACGATCGCGTAGCCGAAGACGATCTCGGCCAGCTGCGCAGGTCGACCGACGAGGCCGACGAGCAGCCGGCTGACGACGGCTCCGGCGAGGAGCAGGGCCAGCACCCCGAGGAACCGCCGTCCCAGTCCGAGGGCCAGACCGGAGAAGCGGCCGGCGACGTAGCGCAGCTCGAGGATGGCGTGCAGGACCCCGAGGAGGATGACCCCGACGACCACGGTCGCCACGGCGGAGGCGAGCGTCGCGGCGAGGGCGCCCGCCGCCGTCGCGACGAACCCCAGCGAGAGGACGGTCCCACGGGAACCCGACAATGCGGGCCCGGGAACCGTCACGGCACCCACCCCACCGTCCGGTGGGAAGCCAGCCCAGCGGCATACGGCGGGCCAGAAAGGTTCGTGTTGCAGAGTCCGGCCACAGCGCCATCGTTTGTCGTCGTCGGGTGCGGGAGCGAGCGCAGATGCGCAATCGTTAGGCCCTCGTGGCACGTCCGATATCGCTGAGCACGGGGGTCGGCGACGGCCGTGACCACAGTGTGGCCACGGCCCGGGCGACCCGCCCTGGAGCCGTAATGTGCGAAGGATGACCGTGCCTCACGAGGCGGGGACGCGCGGGACGCTTCGGGCCATCGCGCTGTCGGCCTACGGCCCGACGCTGCTCGGCTCCACGGGCACCGGCGCGGTCGCACCGATCATCGCCGTCTCGGCGCGCGACCTGGGCGCCTCGGTCGGTGTCGCCGCCCTCCTCGTGGCTGCGCTCGGGCTCGGGACCCTGCTGGGCGACCTGCCCTCCGGGGCCTTGGCCGCACGCATCGGGGAGCGGCGCGCTCTGCTCGTGGCGGCGGTCGTCGAGGCGATCGGCATGCTCGTGGCGGCCCTCGCCGGTTCGCTCGCGACCCTCTTCGTCGGAGTCATCCTGGTCGGGCTCGCCGGCTCGCTGTTCGGGCTGGCGCGGCAGGCGTACCTCACCGAGGCGGTCCCGGTCCGGATGCGCGCGCGGGCCCTGTCGACCCTCGGTGGGGTGCATCGGATCGGCTGGTTCCTCGGGCCGTTCCTCGGGGCGCTCGTCGTCGCGAAATGGGACATCAGCGCTGCCTACGTCGTCGGTGGGATCGCGAGCCTGGGCGCGTTCGTCCTCGTCCTCGTCGCGCCCGACATCACGTCCCCCGAGCGGGCCGCCTCCGCGCGGGCGCCGCAGCGGTCGGTGGGCTCGGTTCTCGTGGAGCATCGGCGGGTCCTTCTGACGCTCGGCGTCGGGGCACTGTGGGTCTCCGGCGCTCGTGCCGTCCGCGAGGCCCTCGTGCCGCTGTGGGCGGAGTCCGTCGGGCTCTCGCCGGCCCAGACCGCCCTCGTCTTCGGGGTCTCGGGGGCGGTCGACATGCTGTTGTTCTATCCGTCGGGCTGGCTCATGGACCGGCACGGCCGCGTCGCGGCGGCGGTGCCGAGCATGCTCATCCTCGGCCTCGGCATGGCCCTGCTCCCGCTGAGCTCCACGCTCGTGGCCGTGACGGCCGCGGCCACCGTTCTGGGGCTCGGGAACGGACTGGGCGCCGGTCTCATCATGACTCTCGGTGCCGATGCGTCCCCTCCGGAAGCGCGCACGCAGTTCCTCGGGGGCTGGCGCCTCTGCTCAGACCTGGGAAGGGCGGCGGGTCCGTTGGCGTTGTCGGGGCTGAGTGCCATCATGACGCTCGGCGCGGCGTCCGTCGTGCTCGGCGCGGGAGCCGTCCTGGGGGCGGTCTGGCTGCGGATCTGGGTTCCGCGTCACGACCCGACCAGGGCTCCTGTGCGTGCGCCCTGACGAGTGCCGGATTTGAGAGAGTAGGACCGTGACCGACCTCATCGATACCACCGAGATGTACCTCCGCACGATCTTCGAGCTCGAGGAGGAGGGAATCGTCCCCCTCCGCGCTCGGATCGCCGAGCGGCTCGGGCACTCCGGCCCCACGGTCTCGCAGACGGTCGCACGCATGGAGCGCGACGGACTCGTTTCGGTCTCGGGCGACCGCCACCTCGAGCTGTCCGATGACGGACGACTGCTGGCGACCCGCGTCATGCGCAAGCACCGCCTGGCCGAGCGGCTGCTCGTCGACGTCATCGGCCTCGAGTGGGAGTACGCCCACGACGAGGCCTGCCGGTGGGAGCACGTCATGTCCGAAAAGGTCGAGCGCAAGATTCTCGGCCTCATCAAGGACGGTCGCGAGTCGCCCTACGGCAACCCGATCCCGGGTCTCGAGGAGCTCGGGCTGGATGTGTCGGGTGACTTCCTCACTGGTCTGGTCGCGCTCACCGATGCGGCCGGTGCGGCGCCCGTCACGGTGACCATCCGTCGCATCGGCGAGCCGGTGCAGGTCGACCCTGACGCGCTGGCGCTGCTCACCTCCGCCGGGCTCATGCCCGGGCACACCGTCTCGGTGGTGCGAGCGGACGCACGGGTCATCGTCACCCCCGAGGGCTCGGACCGGTCAGCGGGAGTGTCGCTTCCCGAGGAGTTGGCCGTCCACGTGTTCGGGCAGGCCGGCCCGCCGGCAGGTACTGCCTGAGTCGCCGCTGCACGTCCTGCCGCTCGAAGGTTCGTTCGGATGGCGGCCGCCCCGTGGATACCGTCCGAAAAAAGTTGTCCCCAACCCGTGATCGAAGCGTGACAACCGTGGGCGGTTTGGATAGTTTGAGCGGGCTCGCTCGGATCGAGGGGGCGCTTCGGACCGGATCGCCAAGTCCTGCCACCGGTCAGGGGCCGTGACAAGACCGCATGGCAGGAGCGGGGGAACCATTCTCCGGGCGTCGCGAGACGTCCTTGGGGTTAAGTCCTCCGAGGACCTTCGGGTCCGAGCGAGGGCCGGGTAGTACCTCCCACCCGAACCCGACAGCTCACCTCGCAGGCGTCGAGAGGTAATAACACGTGGCTCAGAACGTTGCCGGCCGCCATCGCAGCCCCGAACGCTACAACCCGCTCTCAGAGCTCAAGCTCATCGCCAAGGAGTCCGCGCAGCCGGCCGTGAAGGGTGCCGCGATCGTCGCCGCGTCCGGCGGCCTCGTCGCCACGTTCGCCCAACCGGCCGCCGCCGACAGCCCGATCGCCGCGCCGGTGAACGCCGCCCCCAGCAGCGCCGCCGTCGTCGGCCCGCAGTCGGCGACGCTCAAGACCGCGAGCGCCCTCAACGCCATCGGCTTCGCCCAGCAGGCGGCCCCGCACAAGGCCAAGGCGCCCAAGCCGCTCGTCATCAAGGACGTCGTCGTCGAGAAGGACCGCGCCGAGGCCAAGGAGCGTGCCGAGGCGGCCGAGCGTGCCGCACAGGAGCGTCGCGAGGCCGCGCAGCGAGCCTCCCGCACGACGCAGCGCACCCCGATCGCGGACCCGGCGCCCTCCGCCTCGGGCATCGTCGGCATCGCCCAGTCCATGTTCGGCGTCCCCTATGTCTACGGCGGCAACTCGCCGAGCGGCTTCGACTGCTCCGGGTTCACCTCATGGGTCTACCGCCAGGCCGGCATCTCCATCCCGCGAACCGCCTCCGCGCAGCAGGCGTCCGCGACGCGGGTGAGCAACCCCCAGCCGGGCGACCTCGTCTTCTTCGGCTACCCGGCCTACCACGTCGGCATCTACGTCAGCCCCGGCCGCATGATCGACGCCCAGCGTCCCGGCACCGTCATCGGATACCACTCGATCTGGACGACGCCCTCGGGCTACGGTCGCTACTGACCCCGATCTGCCGAGTTCCACGCCACCTCACGAGGCCCCCACCGTCCCCGGCGGAGGGGGCCTCGGCGCGTCGGCGGGTGCGGCGGCTCATGCAAGACTGAGGCGATGACCAACCAGTCCGCAGCGGAGTCCACGACCCACGTCGCGCTCGAGGTCTGGTCGGATCTGGTGTGCCCCTGGTGCTGGATCGCCAAGCGGCGGATCGAGGCCGCCATCGCTGCCTTCGAGCGGCCCCATGACGTCACGATGCGGATGCGGGCCTTCGAGCTCGACCCGGTGCTCCCAGTCGGCGAGGGGATGGGCGTCGCCGACCACCTCGGCCGCACGTACGGCGGCGGGGTCGAGGGTGGCCGCCTGATGAATGCGCGGGTCAGCGAGGAGGCTTCGGGTGACGGGCTGAGCTTCGACTGGCACACGGCGGTCCGGGCCAACACGTTCGATGCCCACCGGCTGTGTGCGCTCGCCCTCGAGATGGGCGGGCCAGCCCTCCAGTGCGCCGCCTACGAGCGGTTCCACTCCGCACACTTCAGCGAGGGGCTGGCCATCGACGACCACGAGGTGCTCCAACGGCTCGCCGCGGAGGCCGGCCTCGACGAGCGGCGCGTGGCGGCCGTCCTCGCCGCCGACGACTATGCGGCGGAAGTGCGTGCCGACGAGGAGCTCGCGCGCTCGATGGGCGTCACCAGCGTGCCGTTCGTCCTCGCCAATGGTTACGCGGCCGTCTCGGGCGCGCGTTCCGTCGACGACTACCTCGCGTTCCTTCGAGGCGTGGTCACCGACCGTGTGTGACCCCGCCACGGCCGTATGCCGCTGAGCTCAGTCCGCTGGCCGGGTCTGCGGACCTCATGGGTCAGTCGCCGAGTGAGTCGGCGAGTCAGGCATCGAGTCAATGGGCTCGACGGCGTCGTGCAGCGGGATGACCGTGTCGATCCGGGTCAGTTCGAGCACCGACCGGATCGGGGCCTCCTTGGGGACGACCAGCCGGAGCTGCTGTCGGCGATGCCCGAGTCGCTGCGCGAGCCGGAACAGCATGGCGATCGCGGTGCTGTCGAGATAGGTCGTGTCACGTAGGTCGAGGACCACGCTGGCGGGATCGCCGGACAGCGCTGTGGTGATGGCGTGGCGGACCTCATCGACGTTGGCGAGGTCGATCTCACCAGAGACGCGAACGTGCGTGTCCCCGTGCGGGTGTTCCTCGGAGGTGATGCGCGCCCGCCCGGTCATGGACGGGTCCCGTTGCGGAAGCCGATCCAGCGCTGGAGGTGTACCACGGTTCCTTCGGCAGTGCGGTGGACGTTGACGGTGTCCGTCAGGGCTCGCATCAGCTCCAGTCCCCAACCTCCTCCGCGGTCGGATGGTGCGCGCCACTGGCCGCGGTCGCGCACCCACAACTCGACGAGGCCCTCATCGAGGCTGGCCTCGAGCTCGAGGTCACCCGGAACCGCGGCGTAGGCATGCTGGACGACGTTCGCGCAGGCTTCGCCACACGCCACGAGAAGTTCGTGTTCCACGTCGGGCGCGACGCCGGCGTTGCGCAGCCAACGCCGCAGGGAGCCGCGTGCCTGGGACAGCATCTGGGCCTCTGCCTTGACGGTGACTCGGAGCGGCCCGCCGGCGATCGGCAGGGGGCGGACGGCGATCAGGGCGACATCGTCTGCGACGTCCCCAAGGACGATCATCGAACGGACCAGGTGGTCGCACAGGCGCTCGAGGTCCTCGCCGGCCATGGCCTTCGCGGCCTCACTCAGCCGGTCCAGGCCCTCGGTGATCGAGCTGCCCCGACGCTCGACGAGGCCGTCCGTGTAGAGCAGCAGTGTCGCGCCGGGCTCGAGCTCGCGGACCTCCTCCGGGTAGAACACCTCGGCGGTGACGCCGATTGGCGGCGCGAGTCCACCGCTCAGATAGGACGCTTTCGTACGGTCGAACGCGAGCACGGGCGGGTGGCCGGCGCTCGTGTAACGCAGGGTGTGGGTGACCGGGTCGAGGACGGCATAGAGCAGCGTCACCATCTCCGGCATGGGCAGCTGTGACACGAGCCGGTGGACGCTGCGGAGCACTGAGGCCGGGGATGGGTCCTGAAGCGCGTAGACGCGCAGCGCCATCCGCAGCTGCGCCATGGACGCGGCAGCTGACGGCCCATGGCCCGCGACGTCGCCGATCGCGAGCCCGACCCGACCGCCCGGCAGCGGGAGCACGTCGTACCAGTCGCCGCCGATCTGGACGTCGCTCGTGGCTGGGACGTAGCGCGCTGCCAGCCCCACCCCCGGCACGTCGGGGAGGCGCTCCGGCAGCAGCGTGCGCTGCAGAGTCTCTGCGATGTCGTGCTCGCGGCGAGTGCGTGCCTCCTCCTGGCTCAGCTGTTGTTGCGCCTCGAACCGCTCGCGGATCTCGGTCGCGAGGCGTTGGTTGAGCGCGGACAACTGTTCCGTGCGCGCCTCGACCCTGTCCTCGAGGTCGGCAGCCGCTTCCCGGAGCGCCGCCGCCGCATTGTTGCGTTCACTGACCAGGGCAGCGAGGACGAAGGACGTCAGGGCTACGCAGGCGTTGAAGGCGTGCAGTGTGAGCATCTGCCCCAGGAGCGGCTGGCCTCGGAAGGGACCGGTCTGGCCAGCAGCGGTCCACGTGGCGATGAGGGACGCGGCGAGAGCCGCCGGTGCGGCACCTCGCAGCTGTAGCCGCCAGGCGGCCCAGCCCACCGCGGGAAGCGCGAGGAAGAGCACCTGGAGCGACTGGGCCGCCCAGGTTGTGGTGACGACGACCGCAACCAGGATGGCAATGAACTCGACCCACTGCCGCTGCGGCCACGATGGCAGCTCGTGGAAGAGGAGCAGGCTCAGCAGGAACGGGGTGACCGCGAGGATGCCCATGGTGTCCCCGGTCCACCACACGGTCCATGCCGTGGGTAGGTGCTCCACTGGAATGGTGTCGGAGAGGGCGAGCGCCCCCGAGCCGATCGTCGCGCTGATGAGCGTGCAGCTCAGGGCGGCCACGACGATCGCGAGTGCGTCCCGCTGCCGGTCAAGTTGCCGGCGGAAACCAAGGCGCTCGAGCAGGAGCGCGGCGGCAAGGGGGGCGAGCGTGTTGCCGGCCGCCGTCGCAAGGGCCGCCAACACCCCGACGTCCAGTTGAACGTTGACCGCCAACGCGCTCAGGGCCACCGCCGGCCACACCCAGCGGCCCAGCACGATGAAGGCCGCCACGGCGATCCCGGTCGGGGGCCAGAGCGGCGTGACGTTGTCGGCGACGAGGGAAAGCTGCAGGCCCAAGTGGGCCAGCACGTAGTAGGCGAGCGCGACCGCGACGCCCCACCGGACGCGTTCCGACGTCGTCGCCCGGCTTGGACCATCGCGTTCGGTGGTCACTGCCACAGGATGAGCGTATTGATGAAGGTGCAACTTCACGCATTTTCAGGAGGGGGAGAATCACGACGTGTCGCGCCGCGGCAGGTTCGCCGGGGCGACGTTGTGGTGGCCGCGCGGACGCGCAGGTCCCGCCGCAGGCTCGCCGGGGCGACATTGGGGTGGGTCAGTCGTCGGCGGGATAGGTGATGGAGAGGCCGTCGACGACCGCGAAGCGGGTCAGGGTCTCTGGTGTGGCCTTGGCCTCGTCGTAGATGTCGATGACGTCGACGCCACGGACGAGAAGGGCGTCGCCGACGAGCGAGCGGTGGCAGCGCCAGGGGACCGCCTCGGCACACATGATCGCGATCGGTTGCGCACGGGCCAAGGCCAGCAGTTCCTCGATGCCGGAGGCGAACTCCGGCGTCCCCATGTAGTCGGCGTAGCCGCGGAAGCTGAGATTGCGCCAACCCTGGTTCAGGGAGTCCTTGCGAGGCTGGCGCAAGCCGCCGAGGGTGGGCAGGTGTCGATACTCGAGGCCGGCGTCCGGCAGGGTCCGGGAGAGCGAGTCGATGTGGAACTGCGGGTTGTGACGCGACTTCGGTACGGTCCTGATGTCGACGAGCGCGGAGATGTCGTGGGCGCGCAGGATGGCGAGGAACTCCTCCATTGGCCGTGTCGAGTGGCCGATGGTGTGCACCATCACGCTCGGGCCCTCCCGTGTCTCGGGTCGAGGGTCCACCGGAGCTAGCTGATGCGGACGACGATGCGGCGCCGGGCCTGCCCGTCGGCCTGTCTGGCCCACGCGTCGGGAAGGTCGTCCCACTCGACGGTCTCGTGGTCGACCGTGAGGTTGCCCTCCGCGGCGTGGCGCAGCAGGGACGTCAGGGCGTCCCTGCGTTGCTCGTTGGTCAGGGAGTTGTTCGTGTACCCGAGGATCGCCGCGCTGCGACTGCGCAGGGTGGCCGACGTGTACTCGGCGGAAGGGCCGGCCGAGCTGCCGAGGTTGACCAGGCGACCGCCCTCCGCCAGCACCTCGGCCGCGGCCGATCCGGGGACTCCGCAGAGCGGGTCGATGACGACGGAGACCTGGCCCCCACACGCCTGCTCGAGGCGGGCGGCGAGGCCCGCCACGTCGTCACCGGCACGTAGCTCGACAACGTCGTCAGCGGCATACGAGATGGCTCGTTCGCGGGAGTCGGCGCTGCGTGCGGCCGCCACGACGCGCCGGGCGCCGAGGATCCGCGCCACCTGCACGGCCACCTGGCCGACCACCCCTCCCGCGCCGAGGACAAGGACGTCCTCGCCGGGCTGGAGGCGGGCGCGCCACGTCAGGGACATCCAGGCCGCGATGGCAGACAGGCCCAGGCCGGCGACGACCTCGTCCGGCACGCCGTCGGGCAGCGGGACCAGCTCGGCTTCAGTGGCGAGGGCGAGCTCGGCGAGGCTGCCGTCGCCTGCCGTCATGCCCGCGGACGACGGGAACCAGACCCGGGTGCCGGCAGTGAGGTGGCTGGCCTCGATGACGGTGCCGACCCCTTGGACACCGGGGACGTACGGCAGCTCAGGAGCCCCGAAGTAGGACGTGCCGGTGGCGCAGAGGACGTCCAGCGGCGTGATCGGCGCAGCAGTGACGGCAACGACGGCTTGGCCGGTCGACCGCGTCGGGGCGGTTGCCTGGACCAGCTCCGGCGGCCGACCGTGGGCGACGAGGTGGGCCGCGCGCATCATGTCGCGATGTCCGGGTAGGGCAGCGAGAAGTGGGCGAGCCTGGCGGCGTAGGCGAGCTGGAACCCCAATGGCTCGTCGTAGTCGCGCTCGAACATCGCGATGAACAGGGTGAGCGTGAGGAACGGGTGCGCGCCCAGCCGGAACAGCGCGGGGTAGTCGTGGGTGGCGAGCGCCTCGCGCTCCTCGGCGGTCAGCTCCTGCCACGTGCTCGCCTCGAGCGGTGGGCAGCCCAGCAGGCGGCCGGCCATGGTCTCCTCCCACCAAGCGACCGTGCCGACCGGGTCGTCGCGGTAGCGCTCGACGAGCTCCGGGTCGCGATCGACGGTGAAGAGGAACTTGTCCAACAGGTACCGGCTCACGAGACCGCTCCCTTCGGGTACCACGTGAAGTAGGCCTCCATGGTGTGGAAGAGATCGAGGGTGTCGACGTAGTCCGCGGCGACGTGGTCGCCCGCAACGCCCATCATGAGCATGAAGTCCATGAAGCCGTGGGTTGCGTTGCCGGGCCCATGCAGGCTGTCGAGGGTCACCTCGGCCAGGCAGCCCTCGAGGTCGCCCTTCGCGATCCAGTCCACGGCCTTGCGGTCGAACTCAGGGTCGGGACCGTGCGGGCCGAACTGCCGGGGGCCGCCCAGCTCGAGGGACAGGTGCCCGGTGCCGATGATCGCGACGCGCAGGTCGGAGGGCCAGCTCTCGACGAGGCGGCGGATGGTGCGACCCAGCTCGACGAAGCGGGCCGGCTGGGGGAGCGGGGGAGCGAAGATGTTCGTGTAGATCGGCACGATCGGCAGGTCCGCTTCGGGCCGGAGCGTGATGATCGGGCACGTGATCGAGTGGTCGATCCGCAGCTCGTTGCTGAAGGCGAGGTCGAAGCCGGCATCGAGTCCCTGACGCAGCAGGTGGGAGGAGAGGTCCAGGTTCCCCGTGAATCTCATTCGGGGCAAACCGAACTCGCGCTCCTCGTTGTACCAGTTGGCGTCGTAGAAGGGCGCCTTTCCGACGAGGAACTGGGGCATGTTGTCGAGCCAGAGCTGGTGGAAGTGGTCACTGCCCACCATGACGAGCAGGTCCGGGTTGACGCGGGTGAGGGTCGCGCGGAAGGTCTCGATCTTGGCGACCCACTCGTCCGCGAAGGGCGGCCGGGCATCACCCGTGGCGGTGCTGGCCCGGAGATAGAAGGGGTGATGCGTCGAGGCGATGACGGCGACGACCTCGGCCATGTCTGGTGCCCTCCCGTGGGTTGGTGGTGGTGCGGTCAGTCACGTGGCTCCTCCGGCGGCACGTAGGTTGCGTGCCTGTCGACGGAGAGGTAGACGTCCATGCCGACTGGCCGGCGCTGCTCCTCGGCGAGCTGGCCCAGCAGGCCGGCGGTCCGGGCGAGCAGCGCGACCCCACGCAGCATGGCGAGCGGGATGCCGATGTCGGCGAGGGCGGCGCCACAGACGCCCGCGCCGTTGAGGGGCAGGTGCCGTCCGAGGACCTCTTCGTGGACCCGGCCGATCGCGCCGAAGAGGCGCAGGTGGGGTCCCAGTGTGCCGGCCTCCTTCGCGATCGCCATGAGGCGAGGCGTCCTCGGGTCCTCGACCTTGTGCACCGGGTGCCCGAGCCCGGGAACGTAGCTGCCCGCCTCGCGTGCTTCCCGGACGGCGACCCGTCCCAGCTCGTCCCAGCCGACCGTGTCGTCGTCTGACGAGGGAACTTCTGCCGTATGCCGCTCAAGCACCTTCGCGAGGAAGGCGCCGCAGTCTTCGGTGACGCCCAGAAATCGAGACCCGCCACCCAGCAGTCCGGCTGCGACAGCGCCTTGGAGCGAGTCCGGTGCCGAGAGGTAGGTCAGGCGCGCCGCGATGGCCGTCGGCGTGAAGCCGTGGTCGGCGAGTGCGACGAGCACGGCTTCGAGGACGCGTGCCTCTCCCGGACTGGGGCGACGGAGCGTCATGAGCCAGTAGGCGAGCTCGCCGAAGCCGACCGATCCCATGAGGTCGGTGATGTCCTCACCGAGCAGGGAGATCGTCGCCTCGGTGGAGACGCCGAGGGACGTCGGGTAGCCCGGGTCGGTCATGGAGCAGCCCTCGTCACGCTTGCGGTTGCGGGCTGGTCCGTCAGCCAGGCGCGAATCTCGGCGTCGTGCTCGCCCAGTCCCGGCGGGGGCAGCACGTAGCGGGCAGGCGTGGCAGAGAAGGTGATCGGGTTACGAACCGTGGGGATGGCCTGGTCGCCCTCGCCAACCGTGACGACCGGGTCGAGACCGATCTCGGTCGCGAAGCGGACTCCTTCCGCAACCGTGTTGATCGGGCCGCATGCGACGCCCGCGTCGGTGAGGACCCGGAACCACTCGGCCCGGGTCCGCCGTGCGAGGGCGTCGACCAGCAACGGACGGAGCTCGTCCCGGTGGGTGTTGCGGTCCTGGTTGTGTGCGAACCGCGGGTCGTAGGGGACCTCGGGGATGCCGAGCGCGTCGCAGAGCCGCCTGAACTGCCCATCGTTCCCGGCCGTGATGATGAGGTCACCGTCAGACGTCGGCAGCGGCTCGTAGGGAAACAGGCTGGGATGTGCATTTCCCATCCGGTTGGGGACGTCGCCGCCGGCCACCCAGGCGCTCGACTGGTTCACCATCCCGGACAGTGCCGTGGCGAGGAGGTTGACCTCGACCTGCTGCCCCTCGCCGGTGCGGGCGCGGTGCTGGAGCGCGGCGAGGATGCCGATGGTCGCCTGCATGCCCGACATGACGTCGAAGACCGAGATCCCGGCGCGGTAGGGCGGCCCATCGGGGTCTCCGGTGAGGCTCATCAGGCCGGACATCGCCTGGACGATGAGGTCGTAGCCGGGTAGGGATGCCCCACCGCCGGACCCGAAGCCACTGATCGAGGCGTAGACGACGGATGGGTTGCGCTCGGCCACGGACGCGTAGTCCAGGCCGAACTTGCGCAGGCCGCCGGGCTTGAAGTTCTCGATGACCACGTCGGCCCGAGCCGCGAGCTCGTGAGCGAGCGCTCGATCCTCCGGATCCGCGAAGTCCAGCGTCACCGACCGCTTGTTGCGGTTGATGGCCAGGTAGTACGTCGCATCGTCGCCCCGGGTGGGCGGCAGCCAGGTCCGCGTGTCGTCGCCTGCTGGTGACTCCACCTTGACCACGTCGGCCCCCAGGTCACCGAGCAGCATGCTTGCGTAGGGACCCGCGAGGATGCGGGAGAAGTCAGCAACGAGCAGGCCAGAGAGGGGACCGGACGACCCGACGC
>NZ_DATCWX010000359.1:0-2215 GCF_036566125.1 Intrasporangium sp. | reverse complement strand
CCGCCGTACCGTCCTCGCTGGGAACCGGTGGCATCCCGGTCGCGCCCGGCAGCTGCGCCGCCCGCTCCGCAATGACGGCGCGGTCGCTCTCGGTCAGGGGGTCGGAGTCACGGCTGAAGAGGACGACCGCCGAGGAGTCGTCCGAACGGGGCAGCCGCTCACGAAGCTCCACCGCCGCGGCGCTGTCCGATCCAACCGCCAAGGTGGCCGTCGGCGACGGACTGCGCTCGGCGTCGCCCACGACCCCGATGATGGCTCCAGACGCCAGGAGGGCGATGGTGGCGAAGAGGCCGGCCCACCAGCGTGCAGTGAGACGATCGGCAAGGCGAGACATGGGTCCTCCAGTACGATCAAAGAAGTCGGTAAGGATCTTACTAAGTTGGTTAGTGAAATGGGAAACAGCCCATCGACAGCGATGCAGCAGGCGGTACCCGCTTGGCGCCCGGCCCGCACGCTCGAGGTGCTCCAGGAGCTGATCGATGTCGCGGAGGCGCTCCCTGAGGTGGTGGCCCGGCGGGCCGGCATGTCGATCACGGAGCTGCATGCGCTCAGGCACCTGTCTGCCGAGCCGATAGGGCCGGTCGAGCTCGCCCGCCGGCTCCGGGTGACCTCCGCCGCCTCATCCGGAGTCGTCGACCGCCTCGTTGCCCATGGTCACGCGGAGCGGCGCGCGCACCCCGACGACGGTCGCCGGACCGTCGTCGTTGTCACCGACTCCGGACGCGCCGAGGTCATTGGCTGGCTGCGGCCGATGTTCCAGTCCCTGGCCGCCCTCGACCAGTCGCTGAGCGACACGGACCGAGAGGTCGTCGAGCGATACCTCACGGGAGCGGTGGACGCGATGCGAGAGCTCCTGTAGGCGACCTCTAGGCGGCGCGTCCCAGGGTGACGCGCCACGGGGTGGCGGGACGGCCGAGCAGTCGCTCGAGGTCCGTTGCGTCCCCGCTGAGCCCGTCGCGGTCGTAACCGCGGAACATCGCCAGCAGGTCCTCGCGCGCCTGCTCCGACATTGCAGACCCGGGCCCGGCCGCCCACTCCTCCAAGGAGATCCGCGACACGTCGACGGGATGACCGAGCACCTCGCTCGCGATCCTCGCCTGCTCCCGGACACTCAGCGACTCGGGTCCGCACAGCTCGTAGGTGGCGCCGGCATGGCCCGCCCCGGTGAGAATCAGCGCGGCGACCTCGGCCACATCGTCGAGGTCGACATTGGTGAATGGCGCGTCGATCGAGTACGGCACCGCCATTCGCCCCACGAGCGCCGCGTCAAGGAGATTCTGGCCGTATGCCGCTGGGCGCAGCACCGTCGCCGTGCTGAGTCGAGTGCGGATGACCTTCTCGGCCTCCGCCTTTCGCACGTGGTGCGGCATCGACGCATCTTCCGGGTGCAGCACGGAGTGGAAGACGAAGCGGGAAACGCCTGCAGCGCGAGCGGACTCGACGACGCGGGTCGCAATCCCCACCTCGTCGGGATGGAAGTTCGGAGCGAGGTGGTAGACCGCGTCGACGCCGACCATGGCCTCGCCCAGACCCAGCCCCGTCGTGAGCTCCACCGTGACTGGGGAAGCGAGCTCAGCGGCATACGGCATCCCTTGCGAGCCGGGACGAACGGCAGCGCGCACGCGGACTCCCCGAGCGAGCAGGGCGCGCGTCACGGCGCGACCGGTCTTGCCGGCCGCGCCGATGACGAGGACCCCAGTCACCCGGTCATACCCAGTCGACCTCCGCGGCCCCGGCGCCCGCTGCCAGACGGGCATAGCCCGGTCCGCGGTCGAAGAACGGCTGCGGCTGCGCATCACGCTCGGCCCGAAGCGACGCGCGCAGAGCGTCCGAGGCCTCCACATCGATGGCCGGCTCGTCCTTGGTGCCCGTGGCAACGACGCCGTAGTCCGAGCGTGCCCCCTCGAAGGACACCTTGCCCCAGCGCAGGTCACGCTCGACCTCGTCGTACGGTCGCTCGAGCGGATCGCCCCAGCCACCACCGCCGGTCGTGCGGATCCGGATGACCTGACCGGCCAGCACCGGCTCGGCGTTCGCCAGCGCGTCGACGACCCTCTCGGTGGGGCCGCCGACGTCGATCGTCACCTCGAAGGCCCGCCCGGCGCGTCCGCCCTTGACGCCCCAGCACGCCAGGATCGACCGGTCGGCGATCGACATGAAGTTCGCGTCGCGCAGCATCCGGAGGTGCTTCTCGTAGCCCAGCCCACCGCGATAG
>NZ_DATCWX010000306.1:0-6592 GCF_036566125.1 Intrasporangium sp. | reverse complement strand
TCGTCACCTGCGCCTCGACGTCCGGCTTCATGCACGAGTTCGACAACCGCTACCTGTGGATGCACCTGAAGCGCATCCAGGGCTCGCACTTCGCCAACTACCGGGAGGCGTGGGAGGCCAACGAGCTGATCAACCGGGGCCTCATCCACCCGACGCTCTCGAAGGCGTACGCCCTCGACGACGTCGGCCAGGCGGCGCTCGACGTGCACCAGAACGCCCACCAGGGCAAGGTTGGTGTCCTCACGCTCTCGCCGGAGGAGGGTCTCGGGGTGACGAACGTCGGCAAGCGCGCCCGCTTCGCTGCCGAGATCAACCGCTTCCGCGGAGAGTGACCCACCTGGCCTGCCCGTCGGGGGCGGACACGTCACGTTCCGAGCACGTCATCCCGGGAGCCTCGCGTAGGCTCCCGGGGTGACCTTCTGGCGGCGGTGGACGCAGTACCGGCGTGCGCAGCGCGAGCGCATCGCCGAGGTGCGAGCGGAGCAGAGAAGCGGTGGTCCCGCCGCCCATGCTGCACCCGCCGCGCCCGTCCAGCTCCAGGAGCGCCCGGTCCTGGAGGAGGCCGGTCCTGACCTGCTCGGCAGCACGCTGCCGCTCGGTGAGCCCGGCCCCGACGAAGCAACCTCGCAGGGAGCCGGACGGCTCGGCCGCACAACGAGCAACGGCCGGAATCGCGACTTCGGCAGGGCGGGTATCCCGTTCAACCGCCAGTCGCCCTTCTACGTCGGGTTCGTCGGCGCACTCGGCGTGCTCGTGGCCTATGCGGTCATCCAGGCGATCGGCCGGTTGGACACGACGATCACCCTGCTCATCGTCTCTCTCTTCCTCGCCCTGTCGCTCAACCCTCTGGTCGAAGGACTGACCCGTCAGCGGATGCGCCGCGGGTGGGCGGTGACGATCGTCTTCCTCGGCCTGCTCGCGGTGTTCACCCTCATCGGCATGGTCGTCATTCCCCCGGTCGCTGCAGAGGCCACCGAGCTGGCCGACCGGGCACCCGGCATGCTCGACGACCTGCTGCGCAACCCCTGGGTCCAGGACCTCGACCATCGTTACCAGGTGATCCAGCGGATCCAGGAGGAGATCAACAGACGCGTCGCCGATGGGAACCTCTGGGCCGGCATCTTCGGCGGCGTGCTCGACGCCGGCAGGATCATTGCCTCAGGTGTCTTCAGCATCCTGACCGTCCTCGTCCTCACGCTCTACCTCCTCGCGTCGCTGCCCTCGGTCAAGCAGGCGGCCTATGCCGTCGTGCCGGCCAGCCGCCGCCCCCGCTTCATCTCGCTCGCCGAGGAGATCATGCGCCGAGTCGGGTCCTATGCCATTGGGCAGGTGGCCGTCGCGGCCACCAACGCCTTCTGCGCCTGGATCATGATGAGTCTGCTCGACGTGCCGTACGCCGCCGTCCTCGCCGTGGCCGTCGGCGTCCTCGGGCTCATTCCGATGGTTGGTGCCACCCTCGGCGCCGCCGTCGTGGCCCTCGTCGCCTTCTTCGACGAGCCGCAGAAGGCGCTCATCGTCATCATCTACTTCATCGTCTACCAGCAGCTGGAGAACTACGCGGTGATGCCGCGGATCATGCAGCAGACCGTGGCGGTGCCGGGTGCCCTCACCGTGGTCGCGGCCCTTGTCGGCGGCACCCTCTTCGGGATCCTCGGTGCCCTGCTGGCCATCCCGGTCGCAGCCGGGGCCCTGCTCATCTACGAGGAAGTCCTCGTGCCCAGACAGCAGCAACACTGACCTGCCGCTGGCTTCGACGATGCCGTATGCCGCTGGGCTTGCTCCCGCTGGCAGGCTCACTCGGGCGTGCTCAGCGGTAGGCGTTGCCTGACGGCCGGGCATCGCGGCGCTGCCAGCAGCCGGTGTGCCAGTGCCGTCGGTCGTCGACTCCGCCGATCCCCTCGGCCGGCCACACGACGACGTGCGGAACCCCCGGCTCGATGTCCTGCTGGCACCCGGGGCACAGGTAGGGGCGCGTTGCCGAGGCACCGCTGACGGCTCGCACAGTCCACCGCAGGCCGCGATAGAAGTCCTCGCGCGTGGCCCCGCCCTGGATCCGGACGACGTCGAGCGGCACGTGGGGACGGGCGTGCTTGCTCGGTCGGCGTTTCGGTGACACGCCACCCATTCTCCGCAACACACCCGGGAATCTCGAACTCGACCCTGCTGCAACAGTGGTGAGTGTTGAGGTTCCGGGTGTGTTGCGGAGTGGGCGTCGATCCGTCAGGCGTACGTGCGGAAGCCGCGGCTGGACTTGCGCCCGAGGTAGCCGGCGGTGACGAGGTGCTCGAGGAGCGGAGCCGGGGCATAGCCGCGCTCGCGGAACTCGAGGTAGAGCTCGCGCTCGATGGCGAGGGCCACGTCGAGGCCGACGACGTCGAGCAGCTCGAACGGGCCCATCGGCAGCGAGCATCCGGTCTTCATCGCCGTGTCGATGTCGTCCGCCGTCGAGTAGTTGGCCTCGAGCATCTTCACCGCGTCGTTGAGGTACGGGAAGAGCAGCGCGTTGACGATGAAGCCGGCCCGGTCCCCACAGGTCACCGGGTGCTTGCCGATCTTGACACACAGGTCCTGCACGGTCGCGAGGACATCGTCGGCCGTCGAGACGGTGTGGACGACCTCGACGAGCTTCATCACCTGGGCGGGGTTGAAGAAGTGCATCCCGATGACGTCCTGTGGCCGCTTCGTCGCGGAGGCGCACTCGATGACGGGAAGCGACGACGTCGTCGTGGCGAGGATGGCGCCGGGCTTGCAGATCTCGTCGAGGTTCTCGAAGAGGGCCTGCTTGACATGGAGGTCCTCGACCACTGCCTCGACGACGATGTCGACCTCGGCCAGGTCATCCAGCCGAGTCGAGCCGGTGATCTTGGCGAGCGCCGCATCGCGGTCGGCCTCGGTGGCCTTCCCGCGCTGCACGGCCTTCTCGAGGCTCTTGGTGAGCGCAGCCCGGACGGAGTCGACCTTGGTGCTGGCGCGGGCAACGTAGATGACGTCGTAACCGGCCTTGGCGAAGACCTCGACGATGCCGGTCGCCATGGTGCCCGAGCCGACGACCCCGACCCTGGCGATGGGCCGCAGAGCGATGCCCCTCTCACCGTTCGGCCGGGGCGTCTGGGCGTCCTCGACGACCTGCGAGCTCCCGGGCGCGGCATAGGTGTAGAAGCCCCGTCCGGTCTTTCGGCCCCGCAGACCCGCGCTGACCATCTGCTTGATGATCGGGCTGGGAGCGTGGAGCCGATCGCGGCCCTGCTTGTACATCGTGTCGAGGATCTCGTAGGCCGTGTCGAGACCGATGAGGTCCATGAGGGCGAGGGGCCCCATCGGGTAGCCGCAGCCGAGCCGCATGGCGGCGTCGATGTCCTCGCGGCTCGCGTACTTGCTCTCGTACATCGACACCGCGTGGTTGAGGTAGCCGAAGAGCAGGGCGTTGGCGATGAACCCCGCCTTGTCACCGACGACGACCGGCTGCTTGCCGAGGCGCTTGGCCAGGCCCTTGACGCGCTCGAAGATGTCGTCGGCCGTGACGACGGTCTTGATGACCTCGACGAACTGCATGACCGGTGCCGGGTTGAAGAAGTGCATGCCGACGACCCGCTTGGGGTTGCTCGTGGCGACGGCGATCTCGGTCACCGGCAGCGAGGAGGTGTTGGTCGCGAGGATCGCGTCCTCGTCGACGATCTGGTCGAGCCTCGCGAAGATCTCCTTCTTCAGATGGAGGTGCTCAGGCACCGCCTCGACGACGAGCTGGCAATCCTTGAGGTCGTTGAGGTTCGAGGTGAACTGCACGCGAGAGACGAGGGCCGCCTGGTCGTCCTCGGAGAGCTTGCCCCGGGCGACGGCACGGCCCGTGGAGGTGTCGAGGTGCTCCCGACCACGCTCCACGGCCTCGTCGTCGACCTCGACCGCGACGACCTCGATGCCGTTGCGGGCGAAGACCTCGACGATGCCGGCACCCATCGTGCCGAGTCCGATGACGCCAACCTTGGTGATATCACGAGCCATGCGGACGAGTCTCGCAGAGGCCGCGAGCCGCACAAACCTGTCCCCGGGGTGACGCTTCCCACGCCACTGCCCGGAGGCCCGGAAACCCTGGACGTTAGGGTGGCCCGGTGCGTCTCGTCATCGCCCGCTGCAGCGTCGACTATGACGGGCGGCTCACCGCCCATCTCCCGCTGGCCACCCGGCTGCTCGTCGTCAAGGCGGACGGCTCGGTCCTCGTCCACAGCGACGGCGGTTCCTACAAGCCGCTCAACTGGATGTCGCCGCCCTGCACGCTGGTCGAACTCGAGCCGGAGGACGCCCAGTCCGAGGACGGCGTCGTGGTCGTGTGGCGCGTCCAGCACGCCAAGTCGGAGGATCGGCTCACGGTCCACATCCACGAGGTCCTCCACGACTCGGCACACGAGCTCGGCGCGGACCCCGGCCTCGTCAAGGACGGCGTCGAGGCCCACCTCCAGAGGCTGCTCGCCGAGCACATCCACACCCTCGGGCACGGCTGGTCCCTCGTCCGCCGTGAGTACATGACGGCGATCGGACCCGTCGACATCCTCGCCAAGGACCACGCGGGGGCCAGCGTGGCGATCGAGATCAAGCGCCGCGGAGAGATCGACGGCGTCGAACAGCTGACCCGCTATCTCGAGCTGATGAACCGGGATCCGCTGCTCTCACCCGTGACCGGCGTCTTCGCCGCCCAGGTGATCAAGCCTCAGGCCCGCACATTGGCGGAGGATCGCGGCATCCGGTGTGTCGTGCTCGACTACGACGCGCTCAGGGGGATCGACGACGCCGAGGCTCGCCTCTTCTGACGGTCGGCCGCGTTCACCACAAGCCCACCGCACGCTCAGCGGAACTGCGCCACGATGCTGACGAGCAGCGGCGCCACGAGGAGCGAGGGCAGCAGGTCCCCGACCGGGATGTGCCGGACGTTGAGGAGCCGCAAGGCGATGCCGACGAGGAGCAGGCCACCCGTCGCCGTCAGCGCCGCGATGTGAGCCTCCGGCACCACGGCGCCGAGGGTGACGCCGAGGAGGGTCAGCCCGCCCTGGACGACCGCGACCGACACCGCCGACAAGAGCACGCCCACGCCGAACGTCGACGCGAAGGCGATGGCCGCGAAGAAGTCGAGCGCCGACTTGAGCACCAGCTGGTCGATGCCCCTGCCGAGCCCGTCGGAGAGGGACCCGAGGATGGTCAGCGGACCTACGCAGAAGAGCAGGGACGCGGTGAGCCAGCCCTCGATGAAGCGTTCCCGCTCCGCGTGGTCGTGCTGTCCCTTGGACCCGTGCCGCTGGACCCAGCCCTGCACCACCCCGGCGAGCGACTCGAGCCGCTCCTCGATCCGGAGCAACGCGCCGACGATGCCGCCGAGGAGCAGGGCGCCGAGCACGATGAGGACGGGCACGCCCGAGCCGACCGTCTCCTCGAGGGCCGGTGAGGTCACGTCGAGGGCTGAGAGGATCGCGACAAGCAGGGTGACCAGACCGAGGCAGTCGGTGACGACGCGCCGGACGCGGTCGGGCAAGCGGTTGCCCGCCAGCATGCCGAGGCTGGCGCCGAGCACGACCGCGATGACGTTGACCACGGTCCCGAGCCCGGGAAACCCACCATCCATGCGGCACAGGCTAGGGCGCGACCTCGGCGGGCCGAGGGCCGGTCCACCATCCGTCCGCCCTGGCCGCTACACGTTCTCGTCGAGGCTGTGCAGGCTCGAACCGTCAGCGTCGACGAGCATGAGCACCGGCTCTGTCGCCGCTCCCCCGCGCACGACGACGACGGTCTCTCCCCGGTGGCGATCGACGATGTCCTCGAGTCCCTCGGACCCGTTCTCGAGGTCACCACGGCCGCTGTGGCACGGCACGCCGAGGTCCTCGGCCAACGTCTCGACGGGACCTGTGTCGGGAACGTCGTCAGCGGCATACACCGCTTGGACCCGCTCCCGGTGGAGCTCGGAGGCGAGCCATTTGACGTCACCCAGCCCACGTGGGGTGACGACGACGATGCGGGCCGCGCACTGGAGGTCGCTCATGCTGTGACTGTATGCCGACACACGGGGGCGAGCCCCCGTGGACCCCCAAAAAGACCCGCGTGGCTTGGCAGGTTGATCTCAGGCGGGGGCGGGCTCGAGCGGGGCCAGGCCTCGTGACGCGCGGATGACGCCGACGATCTCTCCCATGATCTCGTTGAGGCCGAAGTCCTTGGGCGTGAAGACCATGGCGACTCCCGCCTCGCGCAACGCCTTCGCGTCGGACTCCGGGATGATGCCCCCGACGATGACAGGGACGTCACCGGCTCCGGCATCGCGCAGGCCGTGGAGGACCTCGGGAACGAGCTCCATGTGCGAGCCGGAGAGGATCGAGATGCCGACGACGTGGACATCCTCGGCAACGGCGGCGGCGACGATCTGGTCTGGGGTGAGGCGGATCCCCTGGTAGACGACCTCGAAGCCGGCATCCCGGGCTCGGACGGCGACCTGCTCGGCACCGTTGCTGTGTCCGTCGAGGCCGGGCTTGCCGACGAGGATGCGCAGCTTCTCGCCGAGCTCGGCACTCGTGCGGGCGACGGCAGCGCGGACGTGGGCCAGGGCCTCGCCGGGCTC
>NZ_DATCWX010000269.1:0-2361 GCF_036566125.1 Intrasporangium sp. | reverse complement strand
AGGAATCCGACATCGAGGCCATCTGCGCGCGAGAGGTCCACGAGGTATCCGGCCACATAGGCGCCGATCGCCATGCCGATCGCCTCGCCGGTGAACTTGTAGGCAAAGACCTTCCGGCGGTCACGCCCGGCAACCCACCGGAGGACGAGCACCTGCTTGGCCGGCATGGCGGCGGTCAGCCCCAGGCCGAAGACGAACATGCCGAGCAGGAACGCCGTCGGCGAGTCGGCGAGGACGAGCGCGCCGACACCGACTGCGGCGACCAGCTGCGCGACCACGGCGACGACGACCGGGTTGAACCGGTCGCTGAGTCGGCCTGCGAAGGGCGCGGCGATGAGGGCGCCCACCGAGAAGAGGGACGAGGCCGCTGCGGCAGCCAGCGATCCCCACGCACGGGTCTCAGCGGCATACGCGTACTGGTAGGGCAGCACGGCACCCCAGCCGAGCATTCCTATGGAGGACGCGAGGATGAGCAGTTTTGCACGCATGACGAATTCACACCCTTTCTGATGGCGTGTGGGAGAGGAGGCCCGCCGGAAGGTCAACACGGCTTCGATGCCAAATATTTCGAACTCTAAGTTCGACTTCGAAAGGTTAGCAGTCGAAGGAACCGTGCGACAATCGGGTTATGGCAGCGCGGGCGAGGAGTGCACAGGAACAGCACCGCAAGGCCGTCGCGGCCTACGTGGCGGCCGGCGGCGAGGTGTCGGTGCAGCGCGTCATCACCGGGATCTACGGCGTGACGAAGAAGCTCGACCAGTGGTACGTCCGGCAACTCGCCGACCTGGACCTCACCCAGGGCGAGTGGGCCGTCGTCGCCGCCCTCGCGAAGGCCGGCGAGGCGAGGCTCACTCCCAGCCAACTCGCAGACCTCACGAACGTCGCGCCCTCCTCGATGACCCATCGCCTGGACAAGATGTCCCAGCGGGGCCTGATCGAGCGGCGTCCCGACGAGACCAACCGGACCAGGACCCACATCTCGCTGACGAGCGAGGGCTGGGACCTCTTCAGCGACGCGATCCGCGAGTCCAACGTCGTCGAGAGCGACATCCTCCGCGGACTGTCCACGGAGGAGCGCGGCTTGCTCGCCGCCCTCCTGGAGCGGGTCATCGAGCAGCTCGACCGCATCGAGGCCTGAAGCGCTGCCCAGTACCGTGGCCGGGTGCAAGTGCTTGTCGTCGGAGGTAGCGGCTTCCTGGGGCGGGAGATCGTCCGGCAGTCGCGAGCGTCTGGTCACGCAGTCACGGCCACCTACCATTCCGCAGGAGCACTGACCTCCGGGCCGGACTGGCTCCAGGTCGACATCAGAGACCGCGACGACGTGATGAGTCTGGCTCGGGCCGTGCATCCCGACGTCGTCATCAATGCCGCATATCTCCAGTCCGACTGGGCCGCCACAGCGGACGGTGGGGCGCACGTCGCCTTCGCGGCGGCGGCGGTGGGCGCCAGGCTCGTTCACGTGTCCAGCGACGTGGTCTTCTCGGGCGAGGCGGTCACGTATGACGAGACGTGCCTGCCGGACCCCGTCAGTCCCTATGGAGCCGCGAAGGCAGCCGCCGAGACCGCGGTCAAGGGCATCGCTCCGGACGGGATCATTGCCAGGACCTCACTCATCCTGGGCGACGGCGACTCACCAACCGAGCAGCTCGTCCACGCCGTTGCATCCGGTTCCGGTGGCCTCCTCTTCAGCGATGAGGTCCGATGCCCGGTGCACGTCACCGACCTCGCGTCAGCACTGATCGAGCTGGCTGGGTCATCGCACCACGGCGTGCATCACGTCGCCGGCGCCGACGCCATGAGCCGTTACGAGCTTGGCGTGCTGATCGCCCGCCGGGACGGCCTCGACGAGGCAGCGCTCCCGCAGGGGCTGCGCGCGGCGACCGCGATGCGGGGGCCCATTGACGTGCGCCTCGACTCGACGATGACGCAGGCGAAACTGCGCACCCCGTTGCGCGGCGCCCGCGCCTTCCTCGCTACATGACTTTCGTCCCCAACAAGGCTGGGAGAAGGCGCGCGACGAGGAGCCAGCTCAGCGGCATACCCTCTGGTCATGTTGATCCCTCTCGGCGACCACGGCCCGAACGTGCACGAGTCCGCCTGGGTGGCCCCGAGCGCGGACCTCGTCGGCAACGTCGAGCTCCGGGCCGACTCGAGCGTCTGGTACACCGCGGTGCTGCGCGCGGAGTTCGAGCCGATCGTCCTGGGCGAGCGGAGCAACCTGCAGGACGGCGTCATCGTCCACACCGACGTCGGCAAGCCCGCGACGGTCGGCGCCGGCGTCTCGGTCGGCCACCGGGCGGTGCTGCACGGCTGCACGATCGAGGACGACTGCCTCATCGGGATGGGGGCGATCGTGCTCAA
>NZ_DATCWX010000264.1:0-6785 GCF_036566125.1 Intrasporangium sp. | reverse complement strand
CGGCGAGCGCCATGCCAGCCTCGACGGCGCGGCGCCCGGCATCGAGGTCGTCGGGGGAGCCGGTCAGGGCCCCCAACGTCACGAGGGCGCCGGCGAGAGCGGACTGGCCGGACGGTTCGGCGTTGTCCGCGCCGCTGCGCGGACGCAGGAACAGCTGCTCGGCGTCCGAGGCGGTGTCGTGGAACCCCCCGTCCTCGGCAGCGAAGCGGTCCCGGGCCTGCGCGAGCAACCGCTTCGCAACGGCGAGCCACCGCGCCCCACCGGTCGCCTGGTGGAGCGCGAGCAGCCCCTCGGCGAGGTTGCCGTGGTCATCCGCCACACCGGTCGCCTCTCCGACCTTGCCTTCCCTCGAGGCACGCCGAAGCTGGCCGTCGACCACATGCAGATCGAGCACGAGGTCCGCACAGCTGGCGGCGGCAGTGACCCAAGCGGGCTCCTCGAGGATCGCGCCGGCCTCGGCGAGAGCGGCGATGGCAAGGCCATTCCACGACGTCACGACCTTGTCGTCCCGCGCAGGTTGGGGGCGCTCGGCCCTGGCCCGGGCGAGCCGGGAGCGCACATCGGCGAACCAGGCTGGGTCCTCGGGATCGGTGCGGAGCTGGAGCGTCGAGGTGCCGTGTTCGAACGTGCCGCCGTCGGTCACCGAGAACAGCCGTGCAGCCCGGGCCCCGTCATCCTGGCCCAGCACCTCGACGAGCTCTCCGGGGGTCCAGACGTAGGTCAGGCCCTCAACGCCGTTCGTGTCGGCGTCGAGCGAGGAGGCGAACCCGCCCTCGGCCGTGCGCAGCTCATCGAAGAGAAACGCAGCGGTCTCGCGAACAACCTTCTCCGCCAAGGGCTTGCGAGTCAATCGCCACCAGTGGGCGTAGACCCGTAACAAGAGGGCGTTGTCGTAGAGCATCTTCTCGAAGTGCGGCACGACCCAGTTCGCGTCGACGGAATAGCGCGCGAAGCCACCGCCGACCTGGTCGTACATGCCGCTGCGGGCCATCGCCTCGAGGGTCCGGTCCGCCATGGCGACCGACCCGTCGTCACCGGTCCGGGCATGGTGTCGCAGGAGGAACTCGAGCACCATCGACGGCGGGAACTTCGGCGCCGTCCCGAATCCGCCTGCGGCCGCGTCGAACTGACTCGACAACACGGAGACCGCACGATCGAGATCAGCGAGCTCAGCGGCATACGGCTGAGGGCTGCCGACCGCCTCGCGAAGGGCGCCGGCGATGTGAAGGCCGGAGGCGCGTACCTCGTCCTCTCGCGTGCGCCAGGCCTCGTCGATGGCGTCGATGACGCGGAGGAAGTGGTCGCGGGGGAAGTAGGTGCCGGCGAAGAAGGGTTGTCCGTCAGGAGTGAGGAAGACGGTCATCGGCCACCCGCCCTGGCCCGTCAGGGCGGTGACGGCGGACATGTAGACCGTGTCGATGTCGGGCCGCTCCTCGCGATCCACCTTGACGGAGACGAAGCGGTCGTTGAGCGCGCGGGCCACCTGCTCGTCCTCGAAGGACTCGTGCGCCATGACGTGGCACCAGTGGCAGGCTGCATAGCCGACCGAGAGGAGGACCGGAACGTTGCGCTCCCGCGCCTCGGCGAAGGCCGCCTCACCCCACTCCTGCCAGTGGACCGGATTGTCCCGGTGCTGGAGGAGGTACGGGCTGGTGGCCGTGCCGAGTCGGTTGCTCATCACCCCACGCTAGGCGATGGCCCAGGGGTCACCTCGCGAGTCGCGGACACGACAGCTGCCGTCGTCGAGACGTCAGTCGTTCATCGCCTTGATGATCATGACCGCCAAGCTGACGCGGTCGCGCGCCGACGGGTCGTCGGCGACCCCGAGCGCGTTGTCGGCCTCGCGCACGATGGTCCACGCTCGCGCGCGCCCCTCGTCGAGGCCCCCTCGCTCACAGATGATCTCGAGACGTCGGCGGAGGGACCAGCGCACCTGCGAGCCGGTGCCGAGCTCGTCGGCGCGGTTCCAGAGGGCCGGCGCGACCTCGAACGCCGGGTCGCCGGCCATCGGCTTTGGGTCGATCGCGAGCCAGGGCGCGCGCTCGGCGGCCAGGACGTTCGCGTAGTGCAGGTCCGTGTGGAGCAGGCGCTCCTCGGACGGCGGCCGGGCGACGAGCTCACGGGCCAGGGCGGCCGCCTGGTCGAGGTAGCGCCGTGGGATGACTGGCGGCGCGGCGTGCAGCTCCAGCGCCTGCCGCGCGGCGTAGTCCGTGAGGCGCGGGACGCGCGGGTGCGGTGGCCTGCGCAGTGTCGAGAGGAGATCGCCGATGACGGCGCACGCGTCGTCGATGGGCACGTCCGTCAGGTCCCGGGTGCCGAGGCGCTCCAGCAGCAGCGCGAAACGGGCCGGGTCCGCCCGGACGAGCCGGACGGCGCCGTGCCCGTTCCAGGTCTGGAGTGCGAGGGCCTCCGTGGCCGCCTCCGGATGCGGCCAGGACACCTTGAGGACAGCCGGGTCGCCGGTCCGAAGGACCCGGACGGGGATCACGACGGAGCAGAAGCCGCTCATGCTGCGGCCTGTGGGCTCGAGCTCCCACTCGTCCAGCAGGTCCCCGAGCAGCCCGGGAAGCGCCTGTAGCCAGTCCTCGCCGGAGACGTAACCATCCGGCTCGAAGCTCGCGATGTGATGGGCAAAGTGCAGCGGGATGAGGTCGATCACCGGTCGGGCTGCTCCATCCCGGGGAACGCGACCGGAGCGAGACCCCACGTGTCCGCCGCGAGCTGGATCGCGGCGACCCACCGCGCCACGTCGTCGAGCGACTCGGTGGTCGGCGCTGCGCCGAGGACCTCACCGAGGCCGCCGACGGCACGCTGCAGCACGGTGTCCCCGAGGCGGCGGGCGCTGCGCTGGTCGGTCACGGGGAAGGGAAGGGACCATCCGCTCGCCGCGTCGTCGCGCCCGACGAGTCGCTCGAGGCCGCGCAGGCGCTCCAGGGTGCCCAGGGCCTGACGGCGCTGGGTCCCTGAGGACTGCGCCGCCACCACCTCGAAGGCGTAGACGAGCGGGGACGTGCGCTCGGCGAGCTGCGGCCGCACGGGGCTCGTCTCGGCCGCGGGCGCGGTCTCCGCTCCAAGTCGCTCTGCAGAGGCGAAGATCGTGCCGTATGCCGCTGTCAGCAGTTCCCGCGTCTCCGCGGTCGCGCTCGTCGTGGCCTCCAGGTGGGCGGAGGGCAGGTCGGCCAGCCTCTTGCGGAGCTCTCCGACCGGGAGCTTCCCGGCTGCCGGAGCCGTGCTCGGCGCCGAGGTGATCTCCTCGGTGGGCACCCCCTCGTTCGTCAGACGGCCGACCAGCACCGTCCGCAGCTCGGTGAGCAGAGATCGGGACTGCTTCAGAACGGCTGGCTTGGAGGCAGCCGGCCACGCTCGGAGGAGCGCATCGAGGTCCCGGACGACGCCGATGACCAGGGCCTCGTCGGGTGCGCGGCGTCTGGTCGGGACCGGCGGCGGAGGCTGCGGTAGATCGAGGCGCAAACCGCAGCCGGCGACTGCCCCCAGCAGGGCGGCGCCGCCCCCGACGAGGAACAGGCGGCGAGTCGTCGACACCGGCGGGAGGTGCACCCGGGACCCGTGCGCCCGGGTGTCGCCATCCATGGGTCAGATCCTCCCACGGGACGTGCGGCACCCGGCGCGCGGCTAGAGTGGTTCCACGCGGCGCGCATCCGAGCTGGTCTGCGCCGGGATTCGAGAAGAGCAGGAGGTGTGGGCGATGAGCACGGCCGAGCAGATCAGAGCCACCATCGAGCCCGCTCTCGCGCCGCTCGGGCTCGTCATCGAGGACGTCACCATCAGCCCGGCCGGCAAGCGCAGGGTTGTCCGCGTCCTCGTCGACACAGACATCGCCAACCTGGATCCAGCCGACACGTCCAGCCCCGTGCCGCCCATCTCCCTCGACGACGTCGCCGACGCGACTCGTGTCGTCAGCGACCGTCTCGACGACTCAGACGTCATGGGCCGGGCGCCCTACGTCCTCGAGGTCAGCTCGCCGGGCATCGGCCGCGCCCTGAAGTCCCGTGACCAGTTCCGCCGCCAGGTCGGTCGGCTCGTCGAGGTCGTCCACGAGGGTGGCTCGGACACGGGCCGACTCACCGAGGTGGGAGCGGATCGCCTGACTCTCGCCATCCCGGCCACCAAGAAGGCTGCCGCCCGCATCGAGGGGATCGAGCTGGACTCGGTCCAGAGGGGCACGGTGCAGGTCGAGTTCAAGCGGCCGGACGACGCAGGCTCGTCGGCTCCCGACGCCGCTGACACGGATGCCGGGCTCGCCGGCTCGGAGGAGGACCACTGATGGACATCGACCTTGCTGCCCTCCGAGCCCTCGAGCGGGAGCGGGACCTCAGCCTCGATGTGCTCATCCCCGCGATCGAGCAGGCCCTCCTCGTCGCCTACCACCGGACCGAGGGCAGTTACCGCCTGGCCCGGGTCGAGCTCGACCGCAAGACCGGCCACGTCATCGTCTGGGCGCGCGAAGAGGGTGAGCTCCTGCCGGCGGAGGAGGGCGAGCGCGCCGAGCGTGGCGAGCCGGGTCCGGAGTTCGACGACACCCCGGAGGGCTTCGGTCGGATCGCCGCGTCGACGGCCCGTCAGGTGATCGTCCAGCGCCTGCGCGACCTGGAGGACGAGGCGATCCTCGGCGACTTCAAGGGCCGCGAGGGCGACGTCATCTCCGGCATCATCCAGCAGAGCCAGGACCCCCGGAACGTCCTCGTCGACTTCGGCAGCGTCGAGGGGATCCTCCCGCTCGCCGAGCAGGTGCCGGGGGAGCGGTACGTCCACGGCGAGCGCCTCCGCTGCTATGTCGTCAGCGTCAAACGGGGCCCGAGGGGGCCGCAGGTCGGGCTGTCCCGGACGCACCCCAACCTCGTCCGCACCCTCTTCAAGTTCGAGGTGCCGGAGATCGCGGACGGCACGGTCGAGATCGCCGCCCTCGCTCGGGAAGCCGGCCACCGGACGAAGATCGCGGTCCACTCAAAGGTGCCGGGCGTCAACGCCAAGGGCGCCTGCATCGGCCCGATGGGAGCCCGGGTCCGCGCCGTCATGACGGAGCTGCGGGGCGAGAAGATCGACATCGTGGACTACTCGGACGAGCCGGCCGCGTTCGTCGCCGCTGCACTCTCGCCGGCGCGGGTCCAGTCAGTCGAGATCGTCGACGCCGCCGCCCGCACGGCGAGGGTGATCGTGCCCGACTACCAGCTCAGCCTCGCGATCGGCAAGGAGGGCCAGAATGCCCGCCTCGCCGCCAAGCTCACCGGCTGGCGCATCGACATCCGCCCGGACACCGAGGCCCCCGCTCGGATCGAGTGAACAGCTTTCGGGGACGCGGCTTCGCCGCGGGACCGAAAGCTGTTCACTCGTTCAGAGCCTGCGCTGGCCCGTAGTGCGCTCGGCATCCCGCCACGCGCGAGCCCTCCCTGATCGCGCGGCCCTACGGGGCGGCCGCCTCCCTTGGCTCGGTGTCCGCGACCTACGCGAAGTCCTCCGCCGAGTAGAGCGGGCGGATCTCGACGACACCGTTGCGGACGGGAGAGCGGCAGGCCCACTGGATCGCCTCGTCGAGCGAGGAGACCTCCCAGATCTGGTAACCGGCGACGATCTCCTTTGTCTCGGCGAACGGCCCGTCGAGCACCGAGGACTCGCCCTCCTCGTCGAACGCCACCCGCTTGCCCGCCGAGCTCGGCTTGAGGCCAGCGCCGTCAACGACCACACCGGCGGCAACGAGTTCCGCTGTGAAGGCCTCCATGGCGGCGAACTCCTCGGGCGTGGGCAGGTCCCCGCGCTCGGTCTCCTCGGTGGCCTTGCCCAGAACCATGAATCGCATGACGCTGCTCCTTCGTCGCCCAGAGCCGACCCGACGTTGGCGGACCTTCTCAACCCTGACCACTATTACGTCGAACGGCAAGGCGCGATCCTGACAGCTCCGATCATCGGGAGGAGCAGGAGCCCGCGAGGGCCCGAGGACCAAGCTCGGCGGCATACGGGTTAGACTGTTCTGTGGCCGACCGGACTGGACTCCGCGCCGAGCCGTCCCGCACCTGTGTGGGATGTCGAGGAACGGATAGCTGGTCGGCTCTGCTGCGAGTGGTCGCGGCGAAGGACGCAGATGCACCGGGAAGCACCCCGGTTCACCTTCGGCCGGACCCGGGACACCGACTGCCGGGGCGGGGTGCGTGGCTGCATCCCCGACCCGAGTGTTTCGAGCTGGCAGTGCGCCGCAAGGCGTTCGGACGTGCCCTGCGCCTGCAGGCGCCGGTCGACATCAGCGCGGTGGCACAGCAACTCGGGATCCAGCACCCGTAGCAGCACGAGATCGGTCGTCACCCGACGGCCGTGCACCACACGTCAACGAACCAAGGCGGGTCAAACGCTATGAGCCTCCGATGAGTCCTCAGCGATGAGCAAGCCCCAGCAATAACCCACGGTTCGGCCTCCTGTCAGGTCCGGACCAAGACAGGAGAAATGTGGCCAAGGTCCGGGTCTACGAGCTCGCGAAAGAGCTCGGAGTCGAGAGCAAGGTTCTGCTCGCACACCTGAAGAGCCAGGGAGAGTTCGTCCGGTCGGCGTCGTCGACCATCGAGCCCCCTGTCGTCCGCAAGATCAAGGAAACGTTCCCGACGGAGCTCCGCTCCGGAGCCGATGGCAAGGTCGCGGCCAAGACGGCCGCCAAGGCTTCGACGGCTCCCAGCGGTGCCCCTGCAGCGAAGGCGACGGCGCCGTCCGCACCCGCGGTCAAGGCAGCGCCTGCCGCGCCCACCCCGAGTCGTCCCGCACCCGCGGTGCCGGCTGCTCAG
>NZ_DATCWX010000348.1:0-6604 GCF_036566125.1 Intrasporangium sp. | reverse complement strand
GACTCGGAGGCGGCACGATGCCACCCAGCGGCCCGCCGGCCCTGCCGACGCCGCCAGGCGTCGGAGGCGGCGGGACCGCACCGGACAGCGTCATCAGCCGCCTCTTCCGTAGACGGCGGCCGGCGGCGCCGGGGCCGGCCCGAGATGACCCGCGAGCCACCGGTTGTAGATCGCCTTCCATCCGCCGTCGGCCTTGAGGTCCGCGAGCAGCCGGTTGACGTAGCGGGTGAGGTAGACGTCCTCCTTGTTGAAGGCGAGGCCGTAGGGCTCGTCGGTGATGGCGGGAGCGGACGACACGACCGTGTACGGGTCCTGGGCAGCAAGCCCGGCGAGGACGATGTCGTCGCCGGTGATGGCGTCGGCCTTGCCCTGCTGGAAGAGGACGAGGCACCCCGTGTGGTCCGCAGCCGCGACGGGCTCGACGCCGCTGACGGTGCGCAGCTTGTCGAGGGTCGACGTGCCCTGTGGCGCGCACACCTTCTTGCCCTTGAGGTCCTCGATCCTCGTGTTGGGGACCTTGCCGCTCGGGTCCCTGGGGACGAGCAGCTTCTGGCCCGAGTGGTAGTACTCGGCGGAGAACGCGATGTCCTTCCAGCGCGCGCAGTTCATCGTCATGTTGCGCGCGACCATGTCGACCTCGCGCTTCTGGAGCAGGGGGATGCGGTCGGCGGCCGTGATGACGCGCAGCTGCAGCTTCGACTCGCTGCCGAAGAGGCTCTTGGCGACCGCCTTGGCCAGGTCGATGTCGAAGCCCTCGATCCGGCTCGTGAACGCGTCCCTGGCCCCGAAGAGGAAGGTGTCCGCCGAGACGCCGACGACGAGGTGGCCGCGGTCGAGAATACGGCGCACCGACGCGTCCGTGATGTCGCCGGAGGACGGGATGGAGGGCAGCGGGTCGTAGGACTGCGTGGGGTTGTTGCAGGTCACCGGGGTCGCGGGCGGAGCGGGAGTCGACGACGACGACGCGGGCGGCGCGGGCAGCGGCGTCTCCGCGTAGGTCACGCCGGTACAGGCGGAGAGGACGAGGGCGCCAGCCGCGGCGATGACTGCGGCCATCGACCAGCTCGGGCCCCGACCGCGGCGACGGGACAGGAACTTCATCGGTACTCCTTGATCCGCTGTCCGATGCCCCGGACGATGAGCCACGAGGCGATGAGGGAGACGATGGCGATGAGCGCGGCCCACACGGTGCTGCCGCCGCCGAGCTTCCCGAGCTGGTCGATGGCCGCCGCGCTGGCGGCGTCACGCCGCTGCGTGACCTGCTCATCGAAGGCGTTGAAGGCCGCCGACGAGCCGCCCGCCTCCGGCGTGGTCGCCAGCTCCACGGCCTGCTCCCACTGTCCGCCGTCGTCCTGAGCGCGAATCTGCTCGTGCGCCTTGGCGTACGCGTCCCAGTCGCTCGTGAGGCCGGAGGCGTCGTCGATCTGCCCCAGCGTCCCTCGCACCGTCTTGTCGTTGGCCACCCAGGCGTCCTGGTATTTCTGGCCGCTGCCCCGCGCGATCAGTGTCAGGCTCTCGTTGGCCCGGGCGTCGTTGGCGGCGGTGCGGACATGGGCGAGGTCGACCGCGTCCCGGTAGAGCCCGGAGGCCACCTGCGCCGTCGTCGTGCCGATGTTGCCGATCGTCGTCGCGGCAACGACGAGGCCCACCACGAGCAGGAGGACACCCCCGGCGAGTGAGGGGTTGAGGTAGCGGTGGGTGCGCCGGGCCAGCCACACGGCGATGAGGACGAGGACGATGAGGGCGGCGACCCCGGCCAAGAGCTGGATGCTCGAGTTGGATCGGTCGAACTCCTTCTGCGCCCGCGCTTCGTTCGCCTTGACGATCTCGGCGACGACGGGGATCGCCGAGGCACGGAGCGAGGAGCTCGCCTCGGTGAGGTAGCGGGCTCCCACGGGCAGCCCGAGCCGGTTGTTGGACCGCGCCTGCTCGACGAGCGCCCCGTAGTCCTGGACCTTCTCGGCGAGGGTGCCGAGGGCCTTCGCGTCGGCGGGCTGGGCAGCAGCGCCGGCGGCGATGTTGCGGGCGACGGCGGCCATGGCCGCGTCGTACTGCGCGCGCGCGTCGGCGGTCTCGAGGCCACCGACGAGGAAGGCGTTCGTCGCGAGGGCGTCGGCTCGCAGGAGGTCGACCTGGATCGACTGCATCCGCACGACCTGCTCGGTGGTGTTGGCGGCGCGCTCAGCGGCCGCCTCGGATGCGAGGATCGCGTTCGCCGCGGCGCCACCGAGGAGCAGGGCGGCGATGACTCCGAGGATCGCGAGCAGCCGCATCCGGCCCGGAGTGCCGTGGAAGAGCCCGATGAACGCCGACTGGAGCGTCTGCCCGGAGCCGCGGATCGTCGCCGGTGCGGGGGCAGGTGCCGGGCTGCCCGGAGCGCCGGCTGACCTCGCGGCCCAGGGCCCGCCCGACGTGATGGAAGGCAGGGGGAGCGGCGCTGGCGAGCCGGCCGGAGCCGCGGCTGAGCCGACCGGGAGGTTCGTCTTCGGTCCGCTGGTCATCGCTGCTCCTCGTCGGTTGGCAGGTCGGTTGGCAGGTCGGTCGGCACATCCTGCTCGGAGCCTGCCGGAACGATCTCGGACGAGCCATCCGGGTCGCCCCGGAGCGGCTCCTGAGGCTCCTCAGGCGCCTCCATGACATCGTCCTCGGTGAGTAGACGCAGGTCATCGAGACTTGGATCCACGGCGTCCTGGAGCCGCCACGCGTGTCGCCCGACGGAGTGCTCGAACAGGTTGCGCACGAACCGACCGTTGCCGAAGGCAGGAGTGCGTGGCGTCGCCTCGAGCGTCATGTGCACCCGGCGGCGCGCGTCGTCGGTGAGCTCGTAGTCGCTGTTGTCCGCGATCGAGTCGAGGATGGCGAGCAGCTCGTCATCGCTGTAGTCGTCGAACTCGATGGTCGTCGTGAACCGGCTCGCGAGCCCGGGGTTCTGCGCGATGAAGTGCACCATCGGCTCCGGGTAGCCGGCGACGATGACGACAAGATCCTCCCGGTGGTCCTCCATCTCCTTGACGAGCGTGTTGACGGCCTCCTGGGCGAACTGGTCCCCGGTGAGGCCGTACGCCTCGTCGATGAACAGCACGCCGCCGACCGCCCTGGCGCAGACTTCCGCCGTCTTCATCGCTGTCTGCCCGACGTACCCGGCGACGAGCTCGGAGCGGTCGACCTCGACGAGCTGGCCCTTCGGGAGCAGGCCGAGCGCCTTGTAGATCGCCCCGACGAGCCGCGCGACCGTCGTCTTCCCCGTGCCCGGGTTGCCGACGAAGATGAGGTGCCGGCTCAGCCGCGTCGCCTTGAGCCCGGCCTCGACGCGCATCTTCTCCACCTTGAGGAGCGCGACCTGGCGGTGGATCTCCTTCTTGACCCGGTCGAGCCCGATCATCGCGTCCAGCTCCGCGAGCAGCTCCTCGACCGACTTCTCCGGCTCGGCGGGCTCCGCCGCCTCGGCTTCCGCCGCCGGTGCTTCTGCTGAGTTCTCCTGTGGCACAGCGGGTTCCCCATCAGGCCATATGCCGCTGGGCTCGTTCCCGCTCAGCGTGCCCGTTCCAGGGTGGCTGGGGGCGCGGACGTACCCCCACTCGCGCAGGACGGCGTCGGTGCCGACGCCCGGTGGCAGCGGCGGGAGCCCGGTCGAGAAGTCCGTGCCGCCCAGTGGGCCGGTCGATGGGCCGGCCGGTGCGGGTGCCCTGTTGGCGGCGGCGAGGTAGGTGGCGCTCGCGGCGGTTGCGTTGGCGATGACCCAGATCGGCGCCGTGCCCAGCATGACGGCGTCCGAGGCGATCTCGGTGAGCGCCTCGGCGTAGTCACCGGCCAGGTCGTGGTCTGACGCGGTGAGGGATACGAGGAGGTCGGTCGGGGAGTGCCGCCACCGGCGACCCTTGGAGGCCGCGTCGAAGAAGGCCTCGTTGATCGTCGCGAGGTCAGTCACCGCGGGCAGGGCGACGGCGGCCCACTCGTGTGCGGCACCGGGCACCGACTCGGCGAGGGCGGCGGCGACCCGCAGCCCCTCGTCGCGTGCCGTGCCCGGGTCGATCCCGGCCAGCCGGGCCACGTCGACGAGCGCGTCGATGCTCTCGGCGAGCGCGGACTCAGCAGTCGTCATCTCTCACAGCCCCCTGGGCTCGGTCGGTCAGTACGTCGATCGAAAGAACAGCTTTCGGGCCGTTTTCTGTTCTCTCGATCGCCAGTGACCGACAGCGCTGATCGAGTGAACAGGTTTTGGGCCCGATTTGTGTTCTTTCGATTGGTGGGTGGGCGCACGGGTCACTCCGGCGGGGCCAGGGGGCCGGTGATGGGGCTGGAGCTCGGGTCCGGCGTGGGGTCGGGGAGGCCGAGGCCGAGGGAACCCCCGGTCGAGGCATGGCCGAACTTCTCCTCGAGGAAGGCGCCGTGGACGATGATCGCCTCCGCGTCGGATCGGTTGATGGCGTCGGCGACCTTGTCCATCGTCGCGCCCAGCAGGTCGAGCTGGTCGACGAGCAGCATGACCGAGCTCTTTCCCGCAGCGATCGGGCGGGTGTCGGCCCAGTCGCGGGGGAGCCTGAGGTAGTTGCCGATCGCCACGGGCAGGTAGTCGGTCGCGGTGGCCATGACGCTGTAGCCCTGGGAGCTGCCGAGGCCGAGCCGCTCGAGCCGAGGGATCGACTCGCGGACGACCCGCGTCACTCGCGTGAGACGGGACAGCACCACCCCGGGCACCCTGCCCTCGCGCGCCTGCGTCTCCACGGCGTCGAGTGCGCCGAGCAGCTGCTCGGTCGTCGGCGGCCCGGGCGGCGCCGATGTGGGCGGCTCCGGTGCCTCGGGCCTGTCCAACCCGAACCACGATCGGATCCCCACGTCTCATGTTCCCTTCGTGCTCGGCCTCATCTCCCTCACCAACCGCGACGTCGCCGGTGTCAGAGGCCGCCGCCGGACCCGAGGTCGAGGGCGCCGGGCGCGGCGCCTGCCGCACGTCGCGCGTCCTGGGCGGCCACCCGCTCGAGGTAGCTGCGGGACTTCGTCACCTCGTTCTCGAGGGCGCCGATCGTCGCGGCCATGTTGTCGAGGGCCCGCACCTTGAACTGGTCGATGGTGTCCATCGTCTCGTAGATGTTGGCGAAGGCCTTCTGCAGCGACTCGATGCTGATCGTCGAGCTGGCCGACTGCTCCTGGATGCGGGCCGAGTTCGTCTTGAGCAGCTCGGACGTGCGCTCGATGAGGCCGGAGGTCGTCGTGTTGAGGGCGGTGATCTGGTTGAGGACGAGCTGCTGGTTGTTGAGGGCCTGGGCGACGATGACGGCGGTGCGCAGAGCGGACACCGTGGTCGTCGTGGCCCGGTCGACGCCCTTGATGAGCTCGATGTTGTTCTTGATGATGATGTCGATCGCGAGGTAGTTCTGGATCGACACCGCGAGCTGGGTCAGCAGGTCCTGGTGCTTCTGCCGGACATAGAAGAGGACGTCCTCGCGCAGCGCCTTCGCCTTCTCGGGGTCGGTCGTGTCGAGGGTCGCCACCTGGGCGGCCAGCTTGGCGTCGAGGCGCTCGGCGACGTAGACGTACTGGTTGAGCCGGCCCATCGACTCCCACAGCGCCTTCTTCTCGAGGTTGAGCGCGATGTTGTCCTTCTGCAGCTCGTCCTGGCCCGACTGGAGGGAGTGGAGGATGCCGTTGAGGTGCGACTGGGCCGACTGGTACTTGCGGAAGTAGTCGGTGATCCGCTCGCCGAAGGGGATCATGCCGAGGAACTTCTTCGTCCCGGCCGCCTGCGACGGGTCGAGGTCCTCGACGGTGCGGCGCAGGTCGATGAGGGTCTGGCCGACCTTGGACCCCTGGGACAGCGATCCCTCGTTGAGCGCCTTGACCGGCATCTGGAGCATCCGGTTGGACGACTCGGCCGCGAAGCGGATCTCGTCGCTCCCCATGCTCCGCACGTCCGCAGCCTTTGCCTCCCACTCCGGGGACTTCGTCGCGGCCTTGAGCAGCGAGCCGAGGTACTGGTCGACCTTCGAGTCCAACCCGGGAAGGGCGGCCTCGGGCACGGCCGGGGCCATCTTCGGCGCCGACGTCTCCGAGACGGCGCCGACAGGGGGCGGGGGAGTCAGAGTCAGGTGCGACTCGGTCACCGGGGGCTCCAGTGGGGCGGGCGCGGCTTGGGCCGCGGCCGGCGCCTGCTGGGCAGCGGGCTGGTCACTCATCTCGAACGGGTCCTTCCCCTATGTCCCGGCCACGTCCTGACGCGGCCGACGTGCGTTGGCCCGCCCAGCGGCATACGGCTGGATGGGCGTTAGCCACTCTACGTGGCGCCCGTCTGGGACGTACGAGGGATTTCCCCGGTTCCGCCCCGAGAGGGACCCCGACCGCCCCCCGAAGGAGGGCGGTCGGGGGCGACCGCAGCGCTGGAGTCAGGGGAGGTTCCGCGCTGCGGCCGCGTGCGTGGGGCACCCACAGTCAAGACAACGGGCGGGCAGGGGCCGGTGTTCCCGGCTCAGTTGAACTGCCAGGACCTCTTCGACAGGCCGAACCAGAAGCCCTCGATGACGCTCTTGTTGTCGAGGCCTCCGGACGCGTAGGCCGCGCCCAAGGTGACGAAGAGCGGCGCGAAATGCTCGGTCCTCGGGTGCGCCTC
>NZ_DATCWX010000225.1:0-7873 GCF_036566125.1 Intrasporangium sp. | reverse complement strand
GGCGGCCGCCGCCGCCGCTTTGAGAGTTGCTCGCATCAGGTCTCCGTTGACTGGTGTTCGCAGTACGAACTCATGTTCATTACACGGACACTATCTAATGCTGAAATCCAAACGTCAATGAGCCGAGTGGCCCGTCGCTCGGTTCCTGTGCGCTCTGCGCACCCTTGTACTTGATGCGAACGCCCTGTTACCTTTCGAGTGCATGCGCCAAGAGGAGGAGAGCGTGGGCGAAGAGGTGCCTCGTGGGCGGCAGACCGCTCCGGAACCGGCGTCGCAGCAAGCGATCAGTGCCGAGATCGCAGCGATTCACGCGTCGGAGGACGGGCGGGCACTCACCCAGCCCCGTCTCGACTTCGCCCCCTATCGCAGCTCGGTGCTGCGACACCCCACGAAGGACCTGTGCCACGCCGATCCGGAGTCGATCGAGCTCGCCGCGCCGGTCTTCGGTCACCGCGACGTCGACCCGCTCGAGGCCGACCTGACCATCCAGCACGGTGGTGAGCCCATCGGTGAGCGCATCCGGATCACGGGCCGCGTGCTCGACGGGGACGGTCGGCCGGTCCGCGGGCAGCTCGTCGAGATCTGGCAGGCCAACGCCGCGGGTCGCTACATCCACAAGCGGGACCAACACCCAGCCCCGATCGACCCCAACTTCACCGGCGTCGGCCGCACCATCACCGGCGAGGACGGGTCGTACTCGTTCCTGACGATCAAGCCCGGCCCCTATCCCTGGCGCAACCACCGCAACGCCTGGCGGCCCGCACACGTGCACTTCTCCCTGTTCGGGACCGAGTTCACCCAGCGCATGATCACGCAGCTGTACTTCCCGGGCGACCCGCTCTTCGCCCTGGACCCCATCTACCAGTCGATCACGAGCCAGTCGGCGAGGGACCGGCTCGTTGCCGAGTACGACCACGACGTCTCCGAGCACGAGTGGCTGCTCGGCTACCGGTGGGACATCGTCCTGACGGGCGCGCACGCGACCCGGATGGAGCAAGAAGGCGACAATGCCTGAGACGCAACCCGATTCGCCGTATGCCGCTGAGTCCACGAGGGTGCCCACGCCCGGCCAGACGATCGGACCGTTCTACCACTACGCCTTGCCCTTCGAGGGTGGCGAGCACCTGGTGCCCCCGGGGAGTCCGGGCTCGGTCCGCCTGCACGGTCGGGTCACCGACGGCAACGGGGACGGCCTGCAGGACGCCATGATCGAGATCTGGCAGGCCGACGCGAACGGCCGGATCGTGCAGCGTGAGGGCTCGTTCAGGCGCGATGCCGGCGTCTTCACCGGGTTCGGCCGCACGTCGACCTGGCGCGACGGCGGCTACACCTTCACGACGGTCGAGCCCGGCCCCCTGACCGACGGTGCGGCTCCCTTCATCGCCGTGACGGTGTTCGCCCGGGGCCTGCTCAATCGGCTCTTCACCCGGATCTACCTGCCCGATGACGCCGGGGCGCTCGGGGGCGACGCACTCCTCGCGTCCCTGGACGCGGACCGGCGCGCCACGCTGCTGGCGCAGCGCGACGAGGACGGCTCGCTGCGCTTCGACATCCGGCTCCAGGGTGACCGCGAGACAGTGTTCCTGCGCTTTCCGCGGCACGAGGCCTGAGCGACGTGCTGCTCGAGCCAGGCACGGAGCGGTCGGGCGGGATCACCGATGACCGGGCCGTCCTCCAGGCGATGCTCGACGTGGAGACCGCCTGGGTGCGCGTACAGCACCGGCTCGGCCTCGTGGACGACCGCGTCGTGACGGCCGTGACCACGGCTGCGGAGGCTGACCGGCACGACCTGGCACAGATCGCCCGGGCGGCCGAGGACGGTGGCAATTCCGTCATCCCCATGCTCGCCTCGCTCCGCGAGATCCTGCACGAGCAGCACACGGCTGACCCGTCGGATGCCGTTCACTCCGTGGGTCAGGGAGCGGCAGTTGACCTCGACGGGGCAGTGCACCGCGGCCTGACGAGTCAGGACGTCATCGACACCGCCCTGATGTGCATCGGCGCACGAGCCCTGGACGCGCTCGGAGCCAGCCTGGCCAGCGGCGCGGATGCGCTCGCGCGGCTCGCCCACGAGCATCGCCGCACTGTTCGGGTGGCGCGGACCCTGGGCCAGCCTGCCCTGCCGACGACCTTCGGTCTCACCGCTGCCGACTGGCTCACTGCCCTCGACGACGTGCGCGACGAGCTCGCAGACACGCGAGGCTCCCTGCCTGTCCAGTGCGGTGGAGCGGCGGGCACCCTCGCAGCCATCGAGGCCTTGGCTCCGGGTCGCTCCCTGGAGGCGGCCGACCTGCTGGCCGAGGAGCTGGGGCTCGCGAGCCACGGACGACCGTGGCACACCGACCGGGCTCCCGTCACCCGCCTCGGCGACGTCCTCGTGCGGACCGCCGATGCCATGGGCAGGATCGCTGCGGACATCGTCCTGTCAGCTCGGCTCGAGATCGGAGAGCTCCGTGAACGACCGGCGGAGGGAAGAGGCGGGTCGTCGACCCTGCCCCAGAAGCAGAACCCCGTCCTCTCCGTCCTGGTCCGCTCCGCAGCGATCGAGGCACCCCACCTCGGTGCGGTCCTCCACTCCGCCGCCGGCCTGGCGGTCGACGAGCGTCCCGACGGTTCCTGGCACGCGGAGTGGGGCCCCCTGCTCCGCCTCGTCCGGCGCGTCGTCGTGGCGGCCGCCCAGCTCGACGAGGTCCTCTCGGGCCTCGTGGTCGACGTGGACGCGATGCGCCGCCACGTCGACGAGGTGGGACCCGCGCTCGTGAGCGAGCGGGTGTTGACCACCGTGGCGGCCCTGCCCAACGGTGCCGCGGCCGTCGCTGCCCTTCGCCCTGTCCTGCGCGGGCGCGCTCGGGCGCGTCACCTGACCCCGCTGCTGCGTGCGTACCTGCCCGAGGCCGTCCTGTCGGACGCCGACATCGAGGACCTCCTCGACCCCCTCCAGTACCTCGGCGCCACCGAGCCCCTCATCGATCGGGCCCTCGCACGCCACGATGCCCGCCCTGATGCCCGCCCTGATGCCCGCCCTGATGCCCCAGAACACCCGGACTCCTCCCAAGGTGAGACATGACGATCGCCCTGACCCTGACGAACCTTCGCCTGCCCGAGCACCCCGGCGGCGTCCTCGTCGTCGGACCGTCCCTCGGCACGGCGGTCTCCCCTCTCTGGGGGCCCTGCGTCGAGCACCTGCCGATCGACCTCGCGGTCGTCGGGTGGGACCTGCCCGGCCATGGCGACAGCCCCCCGCACGACGAGCCGTTCACCGTCGAGGACCTCGCCCAGGCCGTCATGGACGCGACGGAGGAGATCCGAGACGACGCGACGGGGATGGTGCTCCATGCCGGTGTCTCGCTGGGCGGAGCGGTCGGGCTCGCGCTCGCGATCGACCACGCCCAGGGCTTCGACGGAGTCATCGTCATCGCCTCGGGCGCCAAAGTCGGTGAGGCCGACGGTTGGCATGAGCGCGCTGAGCTGGTTCGCCGGGCCGGGACCCCGGTCATGGTCGAGGCCTCCGCAAAGCGGTGGTTCGCACCGGGCGCCATCGAGCGCGATCCGGCCATGGCGTCCGCCCTGCTCGACTCGCTCCAGGAGGCGGACCGGTTCAGCTATGCCCGCTGCTGTGAGGCGCTGGCGGCCTTCGACGCCCGCGAAGCGCTCGGTGCGGTGGAGATCCCCGTCCTCGCGCTCGCCGGCGAGCACGACCCCGTCGCTCCGATCGAGATGGCAGCGACCGTCGCTGAGGGCACCGGCGGGACGGCGCGCGCCATCGTGGGAGCCGCCCACCTCCCGCCCGCAGAGCAGCCCACCGCGACCGCCCACGAGATCACCGAGTTCCTGATGGGACCCGTCGCGGAGGCGAGCACGTGGTGACGGCCGACGGGCCAGGACGCTCCGGCCGCGGCGACCGGACCGCCACGGAGGCCTACGAGGACGGCATGACCATGAGACGGGCCGTCCTCTCAAACGCGCACGTGGACGCGGCGGAAGCGCACAAGACGGAGTTCACCGAGCCCTTCCAGGACCTCATCACCCGCTACGCCTGGGGCGAGATCTGGACCCGGCCCGGCCTCGATCGTCGAATGCGTAGCGCGGTCACCCTGACGGCGCTGGTCGCGAGGGACCATTGGGACGAGTTCGCCATGCACGTCCGTGCGGCTCGCCGAAACGGTCTCTCCGTTGAAGAGATTCAGGAGATCCTGCTCCAGGTGGCCGTCTACCTCGGCGTTCCCGCCGCCAACCACGCCTTCGCGATCGCGCAGGAGCAGCTCGCCCGGTACGAGCAGGAAGTCCCGCCTCCACCCGCCCGATGACGACCCGGATCATCATCGTGCCTCAGCGCGTCGGCCACCCCGTGTAGGACTCGGCGATGTGTGCCGACCCATGGGTTGACGTCACGATCGAGTTCAGCTCTCCCAGCTGCCGCTTCGCGTCGAAGGGCGTCTCGCCCGGCAACGTGTGCAGCAGGGTGGTCATGCGGTAGGAGAACTGCTGGGCCTTCCAGACCCGCTCGAGGGCGCGCGGCCCATACGTCTCGAGGAGCTCGGTCTTGCCGAGGTTCACCGCGGCGTCGAGCACCTCGGCGAGGACGCTGACGTCCTGCAGGGCCAGGTTGAGACCCTTGGCTCCGGTCGGCGGGACCGTGTGGGCCGCGTCGCCGGCGAGGAACAGCCGGCCGTAGCGCATCGGCTCCGCCACGAAGCTGCGGAAGGGCAGGACGACCTTCTCGGTGATGGGCCCCTCCTTGAGCGAGAAGCCGCCTCCCGACACGCGCGTCTGGAGCTCCTCCCAGATCATCTCGTCGGACCACGTCTCCGGGTCGGTCGCCGGGTCGCACTGGAAGTACATCCGCTGCAGCTGCTCCGTGCGTTGGCTGATGAGCGCGAACCCGCGGTCGTGCCGGGCGTACACCAGCTCAGGGGCACTCATCGGGGCCTCGGTCATGATGCCGAACCACGCAAACGGATACTCCTTGAAGTACTGCGTGCTGAGCGACTCTGGGATCTCGTGGCGGCAGATGCTGTGCGAACCGTCTGCCCCGACGAGGTAGTCGCATCGCACCTCCCGGGCGATGCCGTCGCCGTCGACGAAGGAGATCACCGGCTGGTCCCGGACCTCCCGGACCCTCGTGTCGCGCACCCCGAAGCGGACATCCCCGCCATCACGCGCTCGCGCGTTGGCCAGGTCGATGAAGACGTCGGTCTGGGGATAGAGCCACACGGACGCACCCACGAGATGCTTGAAGTCGATCCGGTGGCCCTCGCCCCCGAAGCGCAGCTCGATGCCCTCGTGCTCGGAGCCATGGGTCAGGACGCGACCGTCGACGCCGGTATCGGTGAGGAGCCGGACGCTGTCCTGCTCCAGGATGCCCGCCCGATGGGTGTGCTCGATCTCATGTCGAGTACGGGTGTCGACGGCGATCGAGTCGATGCCGCTCTGCGACAGGAGGTGCGAGAGCATGAGGCCGGCGGGACCCGCGCCGACGATACCGACGACCGTCGACTCCTGGACGGGCTGCGAAGTCACACTTCCTGCCTTCCCTCGTGCGGCGCGCCGTGGGTCAGGCGGGCTTGGGGCTCGGCCAGGGCCAGGCGGAGCAGCCCTTGAGGCCATAGGTCTGCTGCATCATCACCGGAGCCACCTCGCCCTTGCCGGCACAGTACGCGTGCCCGTGGCCCAGGCTGTGGCCGACCTCGTGGTTGACGACGTAGGTCCGGTAGCCGGCGAGGTCGGCGCCATAGGCCTCCGCCCCGAGCTGCCAACGGCGCAGGTTGATGACGGCCCGCCCCCGGTTGTGACAGCTGACCTGTCCTCGAGTCCGCAGCGGAGCGCAGAGACGGTCAGTCGTCTCCGGGCTGGCCAAGACGATCCGGACGTCGACCTTGGCGCCGTTGGCCAGGGCAGCGGGGGAGACGGCGAGGAAGCGGACGTTGTCGACACCCTGCCACCCTCGCGCGTCGGAGAGCGTCGTCGCGACGGCTGCGGCGAACTCCCTGGCGTCCACGAGCAGGTTCCCCTCGGTCTCGATGCTGATCCGCACGGCACGCCCCTGGGGAGCGCTCTTGAGTACCCCGGCTGGGATGGCGACGGGTGTGAGCTTCCCGTCGCCCCGCTCGACCACCTGCGGCTCGCTGGCTTTGCTGGCCGCAGGCCTCGACCGGAGTCCGACGTCGGTCGAGACCCGCCTCATGCCGGCGAGCGACCCGTCGGAGCCGGGTTCGGGCGCCGCGAGCGACACGGTCCAGACATTTGCGACGATGCAGCAGGCCACCGCCGCACCAGCCAGGAGTCGCTGGCGACGCAGCCGTCGCAGGGCCCGGGCAGACGCTGCCTTCTGCATGCCTCTCACGCTAGGACACCGGGGAGTCGATGACGAGGACCGCGCGCCCGTGGCGGGTCAGCGCGACGATTTGGTCCTTCACCTGCTGGCCCGTACCCTTGAGGACGACCAATGACCGCCGGTTGGAGGACGTGGGCACCACGCCCCTCCCGAAGGTTCCACACGATGTGGGCAGCCAGCGCAGGACACCAAGCCCAGCGGCATACGACCTGTATGTCTTTGTGAGCCCCGTGCGCCTGCGCCGGGGCTCTTGTCGTGTGGGCCCCTCGAGCCTTCACCCGGCGGCACGACGCAAGGGAAGGGAGGCCCCGATGGCAAACCCCGAGAAGTCGGCAGCCATCGCCGAGATCACGGACAAGTTCCGTCAGTCCGGCGCGGCCGTTCTCACCGAGTACCGCGGCCTGACGGTGAAGCAGCTCGGCGAGCTGCGCAGCTCGATCCGAGGACACGCCACCTACGCCGTGGTCAAGAACACGCTCACGGAGATTGCCGCGAAGGAGGCCGGGATCACGGCCTTCGAGGGGCACCTCCAGGGCCCGTCGGCCATCGCCTTCGTCACCGGTGACCCGGTCGAGGCGGCCAAGGGGCTGCGTGACTTCGCCAAGGCACACCCCCTCCTCGTGATCAAGGCTGGCGTCCTCGACGGCAAGCCGCTGACCGCCGAGGAGATCACGAAGCTCGCCGACCTCGAGTCGCGTGAGGTTCTCCTGGCCAAGCTGGCGGGCGCCATGAAGGGCTCGCTCAACAAGGCCGTCTACCTCTTTGCCGCACCTCTGTCGCAGACGGCCCGCGTGGTCGACGCCCTGCGCGCGAAGGTCGAGGCACAGGGTCCGGTCGCGTCCGCTGCTCCCGCGGCAGACGAGGCTCCCGCCACGGAGGCCGCTCCGGCCGCCGAGGCAACCACCGACGTCGCCGAGGGTGGCGACGAGAGCTGACTCGCCCCGGCGTGTCCCAGCTCGATTCAACCAACCGCCACTCACGGCAATCACAGGAAGGAAGCCATCATGGCGAAGCTCAGCACCGACGAGCTCCTTGACGCTTTCAAGGAGATGACCCTCATCGAGCTCTCCGAGTTCGTGAAGAAGTTCGAGGACACCTTCGAGGTCACCGCTGCGGCTCCGGTCGCGGTTGCGGCTGCCGGCGCGCCGGCTGGCGGCGGCGGCGAGGCCGCTGCGGAGGAGGAGCAGGACGAGTTCGACGTCATCCTCACCGCTGCCGGCGACAAGAAGATCCAGGTCATCAAGGAGGTCCGCGCGCTCACGAGCCTCGGCCTCAAGGAGGCCAAGGACCTCGTCGACGGCGCCCCCAAGCCCGTCCTCGAGAAGGTCGACAAGGCTGCGGCCGAGAAGGCCAAGGAGCAGCTCGAGGGCGCTGGCGCGACCGTCGAGCTCAAGTGAGCTGACGCTCTCACTCGCGACGGCGGGTCCGACCACTCCTCGGAGTGGGCGGGCCCGCCTTCGTCTTCCCCCCAACTTCCCGCAACACACCCGCTTGTCGACCGGTTGCCTCGGCTGCAGCCGCCCTGACCGGTCGACAAGC
>NZ_DATCWX010000343.1:0-7025 GCF_036566125.1 Intrasporangium sp. | reverse complement strand
TGGAGCTCGAGTTCACCGAGGGCATGCAGTTCGACAAGGGCTTCCTGTCGCCGTACTTCGTCACCGACGCCGAGCGCCAGGAAGCGGTGCTCGAGAGCCCCTACTTGCTCTTCGTCAACGGCAAGATCTCCTCGGTCCAGGACCTGCTCCCGGTGCTCGAGAAGGTCATGCAGTCCGGCAAGGCCCTCCTGATCGTGGCCGAGGACGTCGAGGGCGAGGCCCTGTCCACGCTCGTCGTGAACAAGATCCGCGGCACCTTCAACGTCGCTGCTGTCAAGGCGCCCGGCTTCGGGGACCGTCGCAAGGCCATGCTCCAGGACATCGCCATCCTCACCGGTGGCCAGGTCATCGCCGAGGAGGTCGGCCTCAAGCTCGACCAGGCCGACCTGACCGTCCTCGGCCAGGCCCGCCGTGTCGTGCTGACCAAGGACAACACGACGATCATCGACGGTGCGGGCGACACCTCCGAGGTCAACGGCCGGATCGCCCAGATCAAGTCCGAGATCGAGCGCACCGACTCCGACTGGGACCGCGAGAAGCTCCAGGAGCGCCTCGCCAAGCTCGCCGGTGGCGTCTGCGTCATCAAGGTCGGCGCGCACACCGAGGTGGAGCTCAAGGAGAAGAAGCACCGCATCGAGGACGCGATCTCCGCGACCCGCGCCGCGATCGAGGAGGGGATCGTCGCCGGTGGTGGCACGGCCCTCATCCACGCCGCCGAGGTCATCGACGGCCTCGGCCTCGAGGGCGACGAGGCGACCGGTGCAGCCATCGTCCGCAAGGCCGTCGTGGAGCCGCTCCGCTGGATCGCCGAGAACGCCGGGCACCAGGGCTACGTCGTCACGTCGAAGGTGGCCGACCTGCCGCTCGGGCAGGGCCTCAACGCCGCCACGGGCGAGTACGGCGACCTCATCGCGGCCGGCGTCATCGACCCGGTCAAGGTGACGCGCTCTGCCCTGCGCAACGCCGAGTCGATCGCGTCGATGATCCTCACGACCGACACGCTCGTCGTCGAGAAGCCTGAGGAGGAGCCCGAGCCGGGTGGCCACGGCCACGGCCACGGGCACTGACCTTCGGTCACCACCAAGAAAGGGCCACCCTCGATCTCGAGGGTGGCCCTTCGTTGTGCAAGCCGGGGACGTATGCCGCTGAGCCGCCCCCCGCGAGCGCGCTCAGCGGCATACGCGCTGGGTTTTGCCCCTCGGGGCTCAGGAGGCGGTGGCGATGGCGTGCATCGGGGCGTTGGTCGGAGCGTCGTAGAGCAGCTCTCGCTCGGTCTCGGTCAGGCCACCCCACACGCCGTAGGGCTCACGGACCTGAAGGGCATGAGAGCGGCACTCGGCAAGGACGGGGCAGGCGGCGCAGACCGCCTTGGCGGCAGCGTCCCGGTTGCGCCGTCGGGGACCGCGCTCGCCTTCGGGGTGGAAGAACGCCTCGGGACTCACGCCCCGGCACGCTCCCTCGAGCTGCCAGTCCCACAGGTCCGCCACCGGACCCGGAAGGCGGGTGATCTCGGCCATGGTGTCGTGGTCCTCGTCTTTCGTGTTCCTCGGCAGATCAGTCTGCCGATGGCGCTCTGGTGCAGCCGTGGATCGACGCTAACCGGGGCAAAGCCCTCGATTGAAGGCCTGAACCTTCAAGACTTGTTCAAGAATTCCCCTCCATATGGCATGCGCTTTCCGCCCGAGAGTGAGGTGACCGCACGTAACATGTGGAAGCACAGCCCTTGGGGTCCTCGTGGGTGGGGCCCGCTGGGCGGAGAGGTCGGGGGTTGGATCACCAATGGGATTCACCTGGGCCGTACGGTCCGGCGTAACGCCACGCACGAGCGGTGCGATGGAGGGAGTGGACACCGCCACCTCCCTCCGCGAGCTCGTGTCCCGTGCAGCGCACGACGACGTCGCGCGCGATCAGCTGGTTCGACGGGTTCGCGACCTGGCCCTGAGGTACGCACGTGTCCGGCTCGGCCGCTTCGGGGCCGAGGATCTTGCCCAGGACGTTGCTCAGGAGGTGTGCATGGCCGTGGTGGCCGCCGTGCCCACCTATGAGGAGCGCGGACTTCCGTTCGAGGCGTTCGTCTACCGCATCGCGTCCCACAAGCTTGCTGACGTCCAACGTGTCGAGATGCGCGGCGCGACGCCCGTGGCCGACCTCCCCGACCGGGTTGACGAGGCGCCGACTCCCGAGGAGGCAGCGGTCGTGGGGGACGAGGTCGCGCTCGCGCTGTCCCTGCTGCAGAAACTGCCAGAAGCCCAGAGGGAGATCCTCATCCTTCGAGTTGCCGTGGGCATGTCGACCGAGGAGACTGCCGATGCGATCGGCATGACGCCGGGCGCCGTGCGGGTCGCACAGCACCGGGCTCTCGCCCGGCTGCGCGCGATGCTGGTGCAGGTCGAGGCAGGTGAAGTGGCGTGACCAGGCCGACTCCGCTCGGTCAGGTCGTCGCCGACGACCTGCTCATCGACCGTGTCGCCGGTCGTCAGCCCGCAGGGGACGACCCCATTGCGAGCCTGCTCGTCGCCCTCGCCGAGCACGCCGACCGTCCGCTGGGCAGGGCCACGACCGGTCGCCGATTCCGCCGCCATCGCGTCCTCTCGGCCTTGGCTGCGCTCACCGTCGGCGCCTCGGGTGCCGGTGTCGCGGCGGCAGCCACCGTTCCGGATGGGACGCCCGCTGCTGCGCCTGCGCTGGTGACTCGGGCACCACATCGCCCGGCTTCGGACCCGGGCGCCGAGCTCGTCCGCGACGCCTCCGGGCGTGTCCTGGTCGTCGGTGCCGACGGCACGCGGTTCGACTCCGCGTGGCTTCCCGATGGCGTGAGCCCGGTCCTGTTCACGCCGGCCGGGGTCCTCGGGCGAGCTTCCGGCGCGGAGGCCAGCCGGTTCCGGTGGGCTGCCCTCCCGGGGTCCACGGCGCTCCTCCTCGCCGGGCCGGAGCAGGGTCTGGCAGGTCCAGATGCGGGCGCAGCGGACGCAACCCCGACGGAAGAAGCGCAGCAGGACGCTACGACCGGCCCCATTGACGATGCCGCGACACCGGTGGATCCGGCGGCCGCTCCCGTCGAGCAGCCCGCTCCTGAGCCGAGCGGTGCGACGACGTCCGCGGCGACCCCGAGCGACGACGCGACTACTGCCACGACTCCCACCGACGACGCGACTACCGCCACGACTCCGAGCGACGACGCGACAGACCCAAGTGCGGGCGCGGACGAGAGCGATGCGACTCCGTCCGGATCTGAGACGACGGGGTCTGCTGACGCCGGCAAGCCCGCCGACACCGGCAAGCCCGCCTCCGCCGGCGAGCCGGGAGTTGGCCCCCCCTCAGGCACGGAGGACGCCGACCACCTGCCGCCGCAGGCGCTACCGGAGCCTGGCCTCCCAGCAATCGACGCTCCGATGTCAACACCCCCCGCGAGCTCGGCTCCAGCAGACGACGGTGGTCTCGTGGCCGCACCCACGATTCCGGTCATGGTGCCGCTGTCGACCGTCCCTATGGCCGTGCTGGCGGACCCCTCCTAGGACCCGACCGCGTTTCGGCACGGACGGACCTCTTCGCCGCCTCCCGTAGAATTAGGCAATGCCCCTCGGTACGAATGACGTCCCCTCCCCCTTCGAGAACCTCGGCCTGACCTACGACGACGTCCTCCTCCTACCGGGGTACAGCGACCTCGCACCCAATGACATCGACACGACGACCCGGCTCACCCGGGAGCTGACGATCAAGGCGCCGCTCATCTCCGCCGCGATGGACACGGTCACCGAGGCGCGCATGGCCATTGCCATGGCCAGGCAGGGAGGCCTCGGCGTGCTCCACCGCAACCTGTCGATCGCGGACCAGGCCTACCAGGTCGACCTCGTCAAGCGGACGCAGACGGGAATGATCTCCAACCCGATCACGATCGGGCCTGGCGCGACCCTCGAGGAGCTCGACCAGAGATGCGGCGAGTACCGCGTCTCCGGCCTCCCGGTCGTCGATGGCGACAAGACGCTCATCGGCATCGTCACCAACCGTGACCTGCGGTTCACTCCGGTCAAGGAGTGGGGTACCACTCTGGTCCGCGACGTCATGACCCCCATGCCGCTCATCACCGGCCACGAGGGCATCAGCCGCGAGGACGCCACGCGGCTCTTGCGCCAGCACAAGCGGGAGCGGCTTCCGCTGGTCGACGACGCTGGTCATCTCGTCGGCCTCATCACCGTCAAGGACTTCGTCAAGAGCGAGCAGTTCCCCAACACGAGCAACGACGCAGCCGGCCGCCTCATGGTCGGCGCCGCGATCGGCTACTTCGGTGACGCCTGGGAGCGTGCAACGACGCTCATCGAGGCGGGCGTCGACGTGCTGGTGGCCGACACGGCCCACGGACACGTGCGGATGCTCATCGACATGGTGCAGCGCCTCAAGAGCGACCCCGCGACGAGGCACGTCCAGGTCATCGGCGGCAACGTTGCCACCCGCGAGGGCGCCCAGGCGTTCGTCGACGCGGGCGCCGACGCAATCAAGGTCGGCGTCGGGCCGGGCTCGATCTGCACGACCCGGATCGTGACCGGTGTCGGCGCCCCGCAGATCACGGCCGTCCACGCTGCCTCGCTCGCCGCCAAGCCCGCGGGGGTTCCGGTCATCGCTGACGGCGGCCTCCACTACTCCGGCGACATCGCCAAGGCGATCGTCGCCGGTGCCGACGCGGTCATGATCGGATCGCTCCTCGCCGGGTGCGAGGAGTCGCCCGGTGAGCTGATCTTCATCAACGGCAAGCAGTTCAAGACCTATCGCGGCATGGGTTCGCTCGGCGCGATGAGCTCGCGCGGCAAGAAGTCCTACTCGAAGGACCGGTACTTCCAGGCCGAGGTCGACTCCGACGACAAGATCGTGCCCGAGGGGATCGAGGGGCGCGTCGCCTACCGCGGGCCGGTCTCGCAGGTCGCGCACCAGATGGTCGGCGGGCTGCGCCAGGCGATGTTCTACGTCGGCGCGCGCACCATCCCGGAGCTGCAGGAGAAGGGCAAGTTCGTCCGGATCACGTCGGCGTCGCTCAAGGAGAGCCACCCCCACGACATCCAGGGAATGGTGGAGGCCCCCAACTACACGGTCAACTGAGCGCTCACCGTATGCCGTTGAGCCGGCCCCAGGGCAGGGCGCCGTTGAGCGGCAGCCAGCTCAGCGGCATACGGCCAGCTCGTTGATCGTGAAGTGACGATCGGTGCCGGGTCGCTCGAGCTCATCGACCGCTGCCACGGCGAGGTCCTCGGCGGTGATCCGGGAGGTGCCGTCGGGGCCGACGAGCAAGGTCGTGGTGCCTCGCACGTACGTTCCGGTGCGTCGTCCGGGTTCGAGGAGGGCCGGGGGGCTGAGGTAGCTCCATGCCGCGTCGGGGTGGCGTTCGCAGGCGCGCAGCTGATCGGTGCTCGCGGCCGCGATGGCCCGCCACGCCGGTGGGACGAAGGTCGGGTCCTCCGCCACGAGGCGGTCGGGCTCGTCCGGAGACCGCAGCGGCCCTGCCCCGCCGATGACGACGAGCCGGATGCCCTCGCTGGCCGCGGCATCGAGGACGCCGGTGGTCAGCGGCGCCAAGGTGTGCTCGTGGCCGAGGGATGGCCGCACGGCGAGGAAGGCCCCGTCGGTGCCGTGGAGCGCCGCCGCGAGCTGCTCCGGGTCGCGGGCGTCCAGGGCCAACGAGGTGATGGCACCGGCGCGCGGGTGGGTGCCGGGGTGTCGCGCGGCCGCGATGACCCGGTGTCCGCGGGTGGTCGCTTCGGTGACGAGGCGGGTGCCGACCATGCCGGTCGCGCCGATGACGGTGATGTTCACGAGTGGGCTCCTTCGCGAGGACGTGGGGTGAGCTGACCGGCTCCCAGTGCGGCCAGTGCGAGCGCGAAGCCGATCAGCTGGAGGGGGTCGAGGGTCTGGCCGAGCACGAGTGCGCCGAGCGCCGCGGCCACGAGCGGGGACAGCAGTCCGAGGAGCGCGGTCGCGGTGACCGGCAGGGTCCGGAGGCCGGTGAACCAGATGGTGTAGGCGGCCAGTCCGCCGACGAGGCCGAGCCACACGTACCCGGCAACGGCGCCTGAATCCACGCGGTGGGGGACACCCTCGACGAGGAGCGTGGGTACCAGCAGGACCAGGCCCCCTGCGGTGAGCTGCCAGCTCGCGTAGCCGACGGCGCTCACGCCTTCGGGCCTGCCCCACCGTTTGGTGAGGACCACGCCCAGTCCCATGGAGAGGGCACCTCCGAGGCCGGCGACGATGCCAGTGACATCAAAGGCGGCGCCGGGGCCTAGGACGACCAGTGCGACTCCGATGACGCCGGCGATGCCCCAGCCCAGCCGCCACCCGGACAGTCGCTCGGACAGCACGACCACGGCGAGGAGGGCGACGATGATGGGCTGGGTCGCTCCGAGGGTGGCGGCCACCCCACCGGGGAGGCGTTCGGCGGCCAGGAACAACAGCGGGAAGAAGAGGCCGATGTTCAACGTCCCGAGCACGAGGGTCCGCCACCACCAGCCCTGTCGTGGCACGGTCCGTGAGATGGCCAGGGCGAGGAGGCCGGCGGGCAAGGCGCGCATGAGCGCGGCGAACATCGGGTGGCCGTGCGGCAACAGCTCCGTGGTGACGATGTAGGTCGTGCCCCAGACGGCTGGTGCGAGCGCAGTTGTCAGGGTCGGGAGGGTGCGGCTGGCCACCGAATTCGGGGCCGGCGTGGGCAGCTTCGTGGAGGTGGTCACGTCACAACGGTGCGGCGCGGACCATTGATGAGTCCAACACATCGTTGTCATCGCAGTGATCGCGATAGATCATTGATCTATGGAACTGCAGCAACTGCGCTACGTGCTCGCTGTCGCCGAGACGCAGAACTTCACTCGAGCCGCGCAGCGCTGCTTCGTGGTCCAGTCCGCGTTGAGCCACCAGATCAAGTCCCTGGAGCTCGAGCTCGGCGTGCGGCTCTTCGCGCGGACCAGCCGGCGTGTGGAGCTGACCGACGCCGGCGCCGCGTTCCTCCCAGCGGCGCGCGCCTGCCTGGCGGCCGCCGAGCG
>NZ_DATCWX010000341.1:0-3717 GCF_036566125.1 Intrasporangium sp. | reverse complement strand
GTTGATCTTCTACGACACCGCAAATCCTGCCGTCGCCAGCGCCCCCGCCGCCGAGTACCTCCAAGTGCAGGACGGACGCATCACCGCCTTACGGATCGTCTTCGACCGGCTCCCCTTTGCCCTCGCCCGTGGCGAGGTCGTCCGGCGTCCACAATGAGGCCAATCTGCACGCTCGTTCAGGACAATCGGAGCTCGATCGGTTGGCACGTCCCCAGCGCTGGGCGACCACTAGGCTCCGCCCATGGTGCGTCCTGCCCTCGTAGCCTTCGCGGCTGTCAGCGCAGTCCATCTCGGCGCTCAGCTCGTCGACCCGGACGGGACCATCGCGCCATTGACCCAGGTGCTGCTCATGCCGGTCCTCGCCTGGGTGCTCGTCTCCGCGGTGCCATCGACCCGCCCACGTCTCGTGAAGCTGACCCTGCTCGCCCTCGGCTTCTCCTGGCTGGGCGACACGCTTCCCCGGTTCGCGTCGGAGGATGCCGGGTTCCTCCTCATGGTCGGTTTCTTCCTCCTCGCCCAGCTGACCTACGCCGTTGCGTTCCTCCCGTACTGGCGTGCATCCATCGTCCGCCGCAGTCCCATCCTTCTTCTGCCGTATGCCGCTGGGCTCGCTCGGCTCGTCGCCGTCACTCACGTGCGGGCTGGGTCGCTCCTCGTGCCGCTCATCTTCTACGGGTTGGCGCTGGGCACCATGGCGGTTCTCGCCACCGGCCTCGGCTGGGTCGCCGGGATCGGTGGCGCGCTCTTCTTCGTCTCGGACTCCCTCATTGCGCTGCGCGCGTTCGCAGACGTGACCCTGCCGGCGCACGGCTTCTGGGTCATACTCACCTACATCGTGGGCCAGACCCTTCTCGTCCTCGCGGTGGTCCGCGTCCAGGGCGGTGCCGCGCTCAAGCGGGCGAGGTGAGCGAGTCCGCTTCGGCGACGAGCGCTTCCCGCACCAGCGCCGCAGCAGCCCGCTCGGCGTGATCCCGTCGGGAGAGCACCGCCATGCGCCGCCCCAGTGCGAGGTCCCGGGTCGGCACCAGCACGAGGCGCTGCCCGTCCTGGTTGTCGGCTGCGAAGCGGGGTAGCAGCGCGATCGCGAGACCGGCCGCCACGAACGCCTCCTGCAGCCGAAGGTCGGTGAACCGGTGCGACACCAGTGGCTCGCTCCCGTCCGCAGCGAACCACCGCCGCAGTGCGTCGTCGAAGGGCCACCCCTCAGGCACGCTCACCCAGGTCTCCCGCCGCACATCAGCCAGCCGAACGGAGCGACGCGTGCTGAGGCGGTGCCCGGGCCAGACCGCGACGTCGAGTGGCTCGACGAGCAGCTCCGTGACGGAGAGCCCGTGCCAGGTCCGCGGAGGCCGACTCGCGGCGCGTGGGATTCCCGGCTTGACAGCCGGCTCGGCCAGCTCGGTCGCGTGATGGGCGACAACGAGGTCCACGTCGTCGACGAGCGCGGCATAGTCGTCGCCGTGCACGTCCGACTCGACGAGCTCGAGCGACACGTCTGGCCAGGGCTCGAGCCGCCGAACCAGGCCCGGGAGGAGCAGCTGGCCGGCGGTCGGGAAGACGCTGAGGCGCACCATGCCCCGTCGCTCGCCGCGGTACTCGTCCCACCGGCCCTGCAGCCGAGCCAGGGAGACCTCGACGTCCAGCGATGCCTCGACGAGGACTCGTCCGGCTGCGGTGAGCTCGACGCGTCGGCCGACTCGTCGGAGCAGCGGAGTTCCCGCCTCGCGCTCGAGCAGCTTGAGCTGCTGTGACACCGCCGTCGGTGTGAGGCTCATGGCACGGGCGACCTCGGTGACGGTCGACCTCCGAGCGAGCTCGCGCAGCAGCGCCAGGCGCCGGACATCCATGAAGGAAAACTACATGGATATCGAAGGAAGTCTCGATGGACTGGATCGTCGGTCTGCCCGAAGGTTGAGTCCATGGATGGTGGCATGACGCGGCGGGACGTTCTCCAGGCCGGACTGGTGGCGGTCATCTGGGGTATCAACTTCGTGGCCATCCATGCGTCGCTCGAGCACTACCCGCCTCTTCTCCTGGCGTCGCTCCGGTTTCTCGTCCTGGCGATCCCGACGATCCTGTTCGTGCCACGCCCTCGAGTGCGCTGGCGATGGCTGGTCGGCTACGGGGTGGGCTTCGGCATCCTGCAGTTCGCCTTCCTCTACCTGGGCATGGCCGCCGGAATGCCAGCCGGGCTCTCCTCCCTCGTCCTGCAGGCCTCCGCGCCGTTCACCGTGCTCCTCGCCGCTGTCTTCCTCCGCGAGCGCCCCGCGTTGCCCGTGCTGATCGGAGTCGCCGTCGCCCTGTCGGGCCTCGCCGTCATTGCCGGATACCGCGGCCTCGCCGTGTCGGTCGTGCCGGTCGTGCTCGTCCTCGCGGGCGCACTCGGGTGGGCCATCGGCAACATCTGCTCCCGCCAGGCGAAGCCCGACTCGCCGTTCCGGTTCATGATGTGGATGACGGTCGTGCCGCCGGTCCCGTTGCTGGCCCTCTCCCTTGTCGTCGAAGGTCCGGAGCAGATCACCTCGGCGCTGGCCGACGCGCCGGGCGCGTGGGCGGCAAACGTCGGGCTCGCCTACACCGTGGTCCTCGCGACGATCGTTGGCAGCGGCATCTGGACGAGCCTGCTCGCCCGTAACTCGGCGAGCTCCGTCGCGCCTTTCTCGATGCTGGTGCCGGTCGCTGGGCTGGGCTCGGCCTGGCTGATCCTCAACGAGCGGCCCTCCGGGTGGGAGCTGCTCGGGGGTGTCCTCATCGTGGTCGGTGTGCTCGGGCCCTACGTCTCCAGTCGAGTGAACAGGATTCGGGCCCGAAAGTCGTTCACTCGATTGAGGCGGCCGGCCGAGAAGGAGGTGTGGGCGCGGGGCGAGCTCAGCGGCATACGGCATAGTTTGGAAAGGTGACCATCGAGATCAGGCCCGCCACGCGAGCTCGCTTCGACGACGTGGCGACGATGCTCGGCCCGAAGAACCCGGCCTCGGACGTGTGCTGGTGCCTCAGTCACCGGCTCGACTCCAGGACGAGCCGCGAACTGCGCCGCACGGCGCGCCGCGACTACATGCGCGAGCTGACCGAGCGTGATGTGGCCCCGGGCGTGCTCGCCTACGAGGACGGGGAGGTGGTCGGCTGGGCTGCCGTGGCGCCGCGGTCCGAGCTGCCCTTCGAGCGGTCCCGCCTCATCCCGCACGTCGACGACCTGCCGGTGTGGTCGATCTGGTGCATCAGGGTGCGACCCGGCCATCGCCGCAAGGGCATCTCCCATGCGCTGCTGGCTGGCGCCGTCGACTATGCCGCCGAGAAGGGCGCGCCGGCCGTCGAGGGCTACCCCGTTGACAACAAGGGGCAGAAGGTCGATCTCACCATGGCCTTCGTCGGGACCCGGGCGGTCTTCGAGCGGGCCGGCTTCACCAAGGCCGCGGACACCGACGCGATCGCCGGCGGCTTTCCACGTGTCCTCATGCGCCGCAGCCTGGCGTAGCGTCGGATCCGGACGTCTGCCTTCCGGATCGGACCCTACATGCATGCCGACGCAAGTCCCACCGCACGAGCACTGCTCGCCCTCGAGCTGATCCAGTCGAGCCCCGGCATCACGGCCGACCGGCTGGGGACGAGGCTCGGAGTCACCGAGCGGGCGGCCCGTCGGTACGTGGGCATCCTTCGGGAGGCCGGCATCCCGATCGACTCGGTGCGCGGGCCCTATGGCGGCTACCGCGTCGGGCG
>NZ_DATCWX010000206.1:0-10525 GCF_036566125.1 Intrasporangium sp. | reverse complement strand
CCAGCTCCCTCTGGAAATGGCTGCGCAGGACGGCCGCCGTAGCGAAGCCGCAGGCGTGGGCGATGGCCTCGACGTCAAGGGTGGTCGTCTCGAGCAGGTGCCGGGCGCGTCGGATGCGCTGCGCGGTGAGCCACTTGTGAGGCGTCGTGCCGACCTCCTGGCCGAACCGGCGCGCGAAGGTGCGCTCGGACATGTTGGCGCGGGCCGCGAGGCTTGGCACCGAGTGGTCCTCGTCGAGGTGCTCAGACAGCCAGTCGAGGACGTCCTGCAAGCTGTCGGAGGGCTCGGCCGGCACTGGGGTCTCGACGTACTGGCGCTGTCCACCTGCGCGGTGCGGGGGCACGACCATGCGGCGTGCGATCCGGTTGGCCACGTCGGTGCCGAGCTCCTTGGCGACCAGGTAGAGACAGGCGTCGATCCCTGCCGCCGTCCCCGCACTGGTGAGGACCGGACCGTCCTCGACATAGATCGCATCGACGTCGACCCGGGCCTCAGGGAAGCGCTCCCCGAGCAGCTCGGCGTACCTCCAGTGGGTCCCGCAGTCGCGTCCGTCCAGCAGGCCCGCCTCGCCGAGCCAGAAGGCGCCACTGCACACCGAGAGCACGCGGGCACCGCGGTCCACGGCCTCCCGGAGGATCTCGAGCGCCTCCGGCCGGAACGGTCCGTTCACCGAGCCACCCGGAATGGCAATGAGATCCGCATCTCGCGCCGCCTCGAGCGGGTGCGTTGCGACGATCCCCATCCCGGTCTTCGTGGCGAGCACCCGGGTCGGGTCGACGGCACAGACCCGGAAGTCGAACGGCGGCACTCCGTCCTCGGTCCGGTTGATCCCGAAGACCTCGCAGAGGACGGCGAGCTCGAACGGTGCGACGGGTTCCTCGACGAGGACGGCGACAGTGCGAAGCATGTTCTGAGTGTGGCACAAAGTTGGCAGAAAATGAACGTACATCGTCAGTTCTGCCACTCGTGGCGGTAATCAAACGAGCGCATTATTTCTGCCATGACCTCTTTCACTCCGCTCCTGTTCATCGCCCTCCTCTACCTCGCCCTCGAGATCCGGCATCGTCGCTCCGCCGACGGCCCGCGCTGGCGCCCCGGCGAGGACCTGCGGTCCGATCGCGACGAGGCGCGACGCGGCGCAGAGCTGGCCGCGATCGCCCGGCCCTCCACCGCGCCTGCGCAGTCCGGTTCGCCCACCGCGCCTCACCGCGTCGCGCGGAAAACTGGGGGGACACCGAAGCATCCGATGCCTACCGTCGTGTCGTGACGATGCCCGACCACTCGACCTCCACCGAGACCCTGGCACCGAGTCGGCCAGCCGACCGGCAGCATGCGCCGAGCACGCAGACCGCCTCACGGTGGCTCGTGCTCGGCGCCATGGCGGTGACGCTGGTGCTGTGGGCATCGGCCTTCGTGGCCATCAGGCACCTGGGCCAGGACGTCCCGCCCGGGGCGCTCTCCCTGGGGCGCCTGCTCGTCGCGTCCGTGGCGCTCGGGATCCTCGTGTTCCGACGAAGGCCGACGTGGCCGCGACGGTCTGACTGGGCCCTGCTCCTGCTCTGCGGGGTGGCCTGGTTCGGGATCTACAACCTGGCCCTGAACGACGCCGAACGACGCATCGATGCCGGAACGGCGGCCCTGCTCGTCCAGATCGGGCCGATCATCGTCGCCGTGCTCGCCACGGTCTTCCTCGGCGAGCGCATGACGCCCTGGCTGATCATCGGGATGGTCGTCGGCTTTGGCGGCGTCGCGATCATCGCCCGCGGCTTCTCAAACGGCGGCACCGGCGACCGCGTCGGTGTCTGGTTGGCCGTCCTGGCTGCCGTCACTTACGGCGTGGGCGTGCTCGCGCAGAAGCCGCTGCTCCGGCGCCTCCCCGGCCCTGAGGTGAACTTCCTCGCCTGCGTCATCGGCGTCGTGAGCCTGCTGCCCTGGTCGGGCGAGCTCGTCACCGTTGTGCGCGAGGCCGAGGTCAGCTCGCTGCTCTGGATCGTCTACCTCGGCGTCTTCCCGACTGCGGTCGCCTTCTCGCTGTGGGCTTTCGCGCTCGCTCGAAGCGACGCCGGCAAGCTGACGCTGACGACCTTCCTCGTTCCGTTCATCGCGACCCTGATCGCCTGGGTCCTGCTCGGGGAGGTCCCCGCGGCCCTGACGTTCGTGGGCGGCGCGCTCTGCATCGCGGGCGTGCTGCTCACCCGACGGAAGCCTGGCCCGCGCGCCGCGCCGATCGAGTGAACAGCTTTCGGGCTGATCGTTCAGCGCCCTCCCGCCTCGACGTACTTCTTGAGGCCCACCCAGTTCCGTCGTTCCCAGCGTGGGCCGATGGCCGCGAGCACTGGAGATAGCAGACGCATCGGGCCCACGAGGCCCATCTCCCAGTCCCAGCTGAGCCGAGTGCCGTCCCCGCTCTCCTCAAAGGTGAGCGTGCCGTCCACCTCCATGTACGACGAGCGTATGGCGTTGTGAAGGCGGTTGGGCCGCTCGTACTCCAGCATCTCCATCGTCATCACACCCTTGGCACCCATGCCCTTGGGCTCCGCGACGAAACGGGCACCCTTGCCGACCGGCCCCTCAGTCACCTTCTCGGCGTGGACGATCCGCGGGTTGTACTTCGGCTCATTCCGCTCGTCCGCGACCAGGTCGAAGACCTCGCCAACCGGCGCGTCGATCGTGATCGATCCAGCAATCCGAGCCATGGCGACACTCCTTCCGGGGCGGTTCCCACCGACGAGCGTCGCCCAGCAGCGACGCGCTGAACAGGGCCGTTGGTCCCGGCCACGCCCGCCGGCATGACACCTGTCACCCCGGATCCCGGATATCTGCACCATGGTGCCGAGTCCCCCGGCCCCGACAGTGGTTCCATGAACACCGACGTGGCACCAGCCATCGAACTGCGCGATCTCGTCAAGACGTTTCGGGGACCCGGCGAAGCCGTGATCCGAGCCGTCGACGGGATCAACCTCACCATCAAGCCGGGCGAGATCGTCGCGTTCCTGGGCCCGAACGGCGCCGGCAAGACGACGACGCTCGACGTCATCCTTGGCCTGACCGAGCCAACGAGCGGCGCCGTCCGCGTCCTCGGACAGGCACCACGCCACGCGATCCTGGCCGGGCGGGTCTCCGCCGTTCTCCAGACCGGCGGGCTCCTCCGCGACGTGACAGTTCGCGAGACCGTCCGGATGATTGCCTCGACGTATGCCGCTCACACCCCTCTCGACGAGGTGATCGACCGCGCGGGGCTGGGTCCCATCGTCAACCGGCGCGTGTCCAAGTGCTCAGGTGGCGAACAGCAACGGCTGCGCTTCGCCCTCGCTCTCCTGCCCGACCCCGACCTGTTGATCCTCGACGAACCGACCGCAGGGATGGACGTCACGGCCCGGCACGAGTTCTGGGAAACGATGCGGGCGGACGCGAACTCCGGGCGCACCGTCGTCTTCGCGACGCATTACCTCGAGGAGGCCGACTCCTTTGCGGACCGGATCGTGCTCGTGGCAGGGGGTCACGTGGTCGCCGACGGCACGACCGCGCAGATCCGCAGCCGGACCACCGGCGGCCGCCAGCTCAGCGCGCGGATCCCGGACGGCCGGTGGGAGGTCGTCAGGGCGAGGCTGTTGGAAGCCCCCGGTGTCATCGAGGTCTCGCAGCGTGGCGACCGGGCCGTCGTCGCGGCATCCGACTCCGACGCGATCGCCCTGCTGCTGCTCACCGAGCTCGGCGGGACCGACCTCGAGGTGTCCTCGGCCAGCCTCGATCGCGCTTTCATGGCACTCACCGCGGGTGACCCCGAGAGCGAGCTCAGCGGCATACCACTTCTTCGTGAAAAGCACCACGCAGCAAAGGAAGTCGTCCGATGAGCGCTACGTACACCCTCCTCGAGATGAAGCGCATCACTCGGGACTACATGGGCATGTTCTTCACGGCGGTCCTTCCCGCGTTCTTCTATGTCATCTTCGGCTCGACCGTGGACGCCAAGGAGACGGTGATCGGCAACGGGAACGTCGCGATGTACGTGATGATCAGCATGGCCGCGTACGGCGCCGTCACCGCGACGACCAGCATCGGTGGCCAGGCCGCCACGGAGCGGCTGCAGGGCTGGGGCCGCCAGCTCGGCATCACGCCGATGAAGGACTCCCAGTACGTCGCCGCCAAGGCCGCCGTCGCCATGGTCGTGGCCGCCATCCCGATCCTGCTGATCTTCGTGCTCGGCATGTGGACCGGTGCGCGCGGGTTGATGAGTGCGTGGCTGCTCAGCGGGCTGCTCTGCCTCGGCGGCTCGGCCGTCTTCGCCCTCTACGGCATCCTCGTCGGCACGGCGTTTCGCAGCGAGTCGGCAACCGGTGTGGCCAGCGGATCCGTCGTGATCTTCGCCTTCCTCGGCAACGTCTTCATCCCCCTGTCCGGCACGATGCTGACGATCGGCAAGTTCACGCCGCTCTACGGTTACGTCGGCCTCGCCCGGTACCCCCTGACGGAGGGTCACCTCGCGGACGGCACGTGGGAGCCGCTCTGGATGCCGTTGGCCAACGTGCTCGGCTGGACGGTCGTGTTTGCGATGCTGGCCACATGGTTCGTCAAGCACGGTCGCGACCGCCAGTGACCGGCAGAGCTGGCAAGCAGCAGGCCGGGGCGCCAATGAGGCGGCCCGGCCTGAGCCCGTGGAGCCGCTACGGCTGGATCATCCAGTCCGTGTGGCTCGTCTTCCTCATCTTCCCCATCATCGGCCTCGTGGACCGTCACCTCGCCGGGTGGCAGGTCGCGCTCGGAGTGGTCGTCATCCTGGCCTTCGGATTGTCGTTCAGCCTCGCCCTCCGCCACCTCGACCGACTCGAGAAGGCAGGGCTGCCGAGGCACGGCGCCGGCGCTCGCTGGCTGCTCGCGCTCGTCTTGTGCGCCTTGATTACGGTGCCGCTCATCGGCTTCGCCGCGACGTCGTTCCTGCCGTTCATCGTCGCCTTCGCGATGTTCGGGCTGCCGTTGGCCATCGCCATCGCCATCGCCGTCGTGGCCTTCGCTGCCAGCGCCTTGGCCACCCTCTCCGTCGACGTCGGCCAGGACGGCTGGGTCGTGGCCTTCATCGTGCTGTCTGTCGGGGTCATGGCGGCGGGCATCCGGGTCCTGGCCAGCCGCGGCGCGCGATACGAGGCCATGTCGCGTGAGCTCGATCTCGTCGCCGAGCGAGAACGCGTCGCGCGTGATGTCCACGACGTGCTGGGCCACTCGCTCACGGTCGTCACCGTCAAGGCCGAGCTGGCCGAACGGCTCGTCGAGGCCGACCCGGAGCGGGCCCGGGCGGAGCTCGCCGCCATCCAGCAGCTGAGCCGGCAGGCGCTCGCCGAGATCCGGGCAACGGTCGGAGGTTTGCGCGCGGCCCGGCTGGACGACGAGCTCGAGGCGGCACGGTCGGCCCTCGGTGGCGCCGGGATCCGGGCAGAGCTACCCGCGGGGTCCGAGGACGTGGACCCGCGTCATCGGACCGTGCTCGCCTGGGTGCTGCGCGAGGCCGTGACCAACGTGGTGCGACACAGCGAAGCCTCCTCGTGCCGAGTCGAGCTCGCGTCGAACGTCCTCCGCGTCGTTGACGACGGTCGGGGCCTGGGCAACCAACCGGTCGGCAACGGGTTGCGCGGCGTGCGAGAGCGGGTGGAGGGGGCAGGCGGAACCCTCCGGGTCGCCACGCCAGCCGGCGGACGCGGGACCGAGCTGGAGGTGACGCTGTGAGCGAAGCGATCAAGATCCTGCTCGCCGATGACCAGGCCCTCGTCCGTGGGGCGCTCGCCGCGCTGCTCGGGCTCGAGCACGACCTCGAGGTCGTCGCGGAGGTGGGACGCGGTGACGAGGTGGTGGCAGCTGCCCGACGCAGCGGCGCGCAGGTCTGCCTGCTCGACATCGAGATGCCCGGGGCGGACGGGATCGAGGTGGTCGGGGCGCTGCGCCGTGAGCTGCCCGGATGTCGGTCCCTCATGGTCACGACGTTCGGCCGGCCGGGGTACCTGCGCAGAGCCCTCGAGGCGGGGGCTGCCGGGTTCGTCGTCAAGGACACACCGGCTCGTCAGCTGGCTGAGGCGGTGCGGCGCGTCCATGCCGGGCTGCGCGTGGTCGACCCGGAGCTGGCGGCCGAGTCCCTCGCGGAGGGGGTCAACCCGCTCACCGATCGGGAGCGCGAGGTGCTGCGCGTCGCGCTCACCGGAGGCACGGTCGCCGCGATCGCGGCTCGAGTGCACCTGTCGGCAGGGACCGTCCGCAATCACCTGAGCTCCGCGATCGGCAAGACGGGCACTGCCACCCGAGCAGAGGCGGCCAGAATCGCCCAGGAGCGTGGCTGGCTCTAGCGGCTGGCTCTAGCGGCTGCCTGCAGGTCCCAGCGACCGGCTGCGCTCAGGGCGCGAAGCGCCGCCGGCACGCCCTTGCTCCACATCCACCAATAGGCGACCCCGACGGCGAGCGACGCGACGAAGGCCGGGACCGGGCTGCCCCAGAGGTGCTCGAGCACCTGCCAGTGGATGACATAGATGTAGAGCGAACTCGCCGCGAGGACATGGACCACCGGGACGAGGGCAGCCGGGACCCGGGACACCGGCTTCCAGATGAGCAGCAGGACGAAGGCGAGCGAGAGCAGGTCCCGCGCTGGGTTGCCCGAGAAGGTACCGACCGCTCCGACAGCCACCACCGTCACGATCCACTGCTGGCGACGTGTGCCGGCGCGTGCGATCGACCAGCCGAGGAAGAAGAGGAAGAGGACAACCAGGGCGGACCCCTGCATCCGCGGACCCGGCAGCGGATAGAGGTCGAGTCGCAGGGTGAAGGCCACAGCGGTGAGGACGAGCGGGAGCGCGAAGGGCCAGCGCTTCTCGGCCCGGGCAAAGGCGGGCACGGCGACGAGGGCCATCGTGACGACGAGAGCGAGCACGAGGGCCTCGATGAACCAGAAGCGCCATGGCGGTCCGAGCCGCTCCTCGCCGAGCAGCCAGTTGGCGAGGACCACGTTGCGCGGCTCGTAGTAGCCCCAGATGACATGGGCAGGGACGATCACGGCCAGCGTCGGCAGCACCACCCGAGCGGCGCCTCGCCCCAGGGACCGCACGCGGCCCCGGGTCGCCTCGGAGGCCAGTGCGAAGCGGACCACGTTGAAGCCGACGAGCACGAGAAGGGCGTGGGCGGTGCCCTGGAGCGAGAAGAGGTCGGCATGCGTCCCGACGATGAGGACGATCGCCAGGGCGCGCAGCCACACGTTTGTCTCGATGGTGCGGCGGCGCAGAACCGCCTTGGCGCTTTCGGCACGCGGAGAGGACTCCCCGGCCACTCCAGCTCCGCGAGGCGCCTGCGCACGCAAGCCCGCCATCTCCTGGAGCTGGGCGACCGGCGTGAGGTGCCATGAGGTCGGAAGGGTCCCGAGAAGGCCCTCGAGGCGGATCGACACCTCGACGTAGGACAGTGAGTCGCCACCCAGCGCGACGAAGGTCGAGCTCGCATCGACATCGGCCCGGCCGAGTGCTGCCGCGTAGATCTGCGCCACGTTCCCGGCCCGGCCGCGCTCGGCCTCGTGTCCCACGTCCTTGAGCTCGTCAACGAGCCGAAGGATGGCAGCGTGGTCCGTCTTTCCACTCGCCAGCCGGGGGTGCTCTCCCACACCGACGACCTGGATGGCGGAGGTGGGCGCCCCCGAGAGGCGACTCGCGAGCCGGCGCACCGCTCCGTGGTCCACCCCGCGGCCAGCCGGATCACACACGGCCACGGCGAGGAGGCCCTCTCGACCGGCGCAGCGGGCGTCGTGGCCGGTCGCCCGCAGGCTGGCCTCGACTCGGTCCAGGTCGATCCGGTGCCCCAGCACCTTGGTGAAGCGGCTCCGACGCCCCGTGAGCTCATACAGTCCGGCCTCGGTGAGATGGCCCAGATCGCCGGTTCGCAGTCGGTCGACGGTGCGACCGAGTGCCAGGTCAGCGGGAGTCTCCGCGTAGCCGAGCATGACGTTGGGACCCGAGTAGACGAGCTCACCGTCGACGATGTCGAAGGCTCCGCCGGGGACCGGCACCCCGATGCTCGCCGGGTGCTCGAGGGCGCGAGCTGGTGGCAGGTAGGCCATCCTGGCCGTGCCCTCGGTCTGGCCGTACATGACGAAGAGGTCCCAGCCTCTGGCCTGCCCGACCGAGGCCCAGTGGCGCACCCGTTCGGGCTCGAGGCGTCCGCCCGCCTGCGTCACATAGCGCAGCCGGGGCAGGTCCATTGACGCGAAGCCGACGCGCTCGAGCAGCTCGAACGTGTAGGGCACTCCCGCCAGGGTTGTGGCGCCCGCTTCCCGGAACAGGGTCCAGAAGCACTCATCGACGACCGAGAGATCCGTCAGGGCGATGCTCGCACCTCGGCTCAGGTGGCTGTGGACCACCGATAGCCCGTAGCAGTAGTGAAGCGGCAAGGTGGTTGCCGCGCAGTCAGATTCACGGATGTTGAGGTAGGTCGCGATCTGGTCCGCGTTGGCGGAAAGGTTCTCCCAGGACAGCCGGACGAGCTTGGGCGAACCGGTGGATCCGCTGGTGCTGAGCAGGAGGGCAAGGTCGGGATGCAGGTCGTGCCCAGAGCCTTCGCGCAGCAGCGTGACGCTTCCGTCGGCCGCAACGACGACATCTGGGTCGTATGCCGCTCGCATCGTCTCGCGTGCCGGCTCGCTCCCGCTCGGGACGAGAAGGACCACGTGGCCGCCGAGGAGGGCACCGAGGTAGCCGACGAGGCTGTCGAGTCGGTTGGCGCCTTCGACGAGTACGAGCCGGCGCGTTCCGACGAGGCCGGCGGCGACGGCTGCGACGCGTGCGGCCAGGTCGGCGTACGTCACGATCACGTCCGGGGTGACGATCGCCGGCGTCGAGCCGCGGGCTGCGAGGTCCGCCAGCCAGGGCAGCCTGCAGGGCGTCGTGGTCGCCGCATCGGCAGTCACAGTCACGGGCGCCATTGAATAGGTAAGCCTTACCTAAATGCAACCGCCGTTCCCAAGGGCGGTACGTCGGGCACCGTCCTCCTGGGGGATGCGAGGGGGACTCTGAGTGGTCTCTGAGGTAGTGCCGGGTCCTTTGCCGAAGCCTTCTGAGGTAGTGGCCTCTTCCACCGTGCACAGGAGATAGGGAGGACGTCCGATGTGGCCGCCTACCTCATCAGCCGACGCTAGAGAAGTCAGCAAAACAGCACGACAAACCAGAGGAAAACCATCATGACTACGTCAATCACCTTGATGACGCCGGAGTTCCTGAAGGCCGAGATCGAGGCCCGCTACGGCTCGGCTCGGCGCAGGGGATGGCGTCAGCGGTCGGACGCCTCGCTCAGGATCGCGGAGCGGGCCCACCGCCGCCGCACCACCGAGGCGCCCCTCATGCCGAGGCCGGCCCGGGCTCACTGACCCGGGCCGCCCCGCCCCTGGACCGGTTCGCCCGTGACCAGTGCACAGAGACACTCCGTGACCGCCGCCGCCATCACCTCCACGGTCCCCGGACCCCACGAGACGCTGTCAGACCCATCCCGGATAATTCGGCGTATGCCGTTCACAACCGGGGCGATGGTCGGTCGCGACTCGGACCTGGCCCGCCTCGCGGGAGCCATCGGGCTCGTCGACTCGCCCGACGGCTCCCGCGGTGGCGTCGCAGTCCTGTCCGGGGACGCCGGCATCGGCAAGTCACGTCTTCTCTTGCAGCTGACCTCCGACGCGGACCAGGCCGGCTGGCTCACCGTCACCGGCCACTGTGTCGGGCAGGCCGGCAGTGCTCTCGCGTACCTCCCTTTCGTAGAGCTCATCGGCTTGCTCGACAGCATGGCGCCCGATGTCGTCACCCAGGTGCTCGGCTCCCATCCGAGCCTGGCCCGGCTCCTCCCACGCAGGGACGGCGACACCGCGGGCATCACCGACTCGGCGAAGGAGGCCAACCCGGCCCTCGTCGCCGAGTCGGTCCATGCGCTCTTCACCGCACTCGGCGCTGACCGCCCGACGCTCGTCGTCATCGAGGACGTGCACTGGGCCGACCACTCGTCCCGGGACCTGCTCACGCTCCTGCTGACCCGAGCGTTCACGACCCCGGTCGGCCTGGTGGCGAGCTACCGGGCGGACGACCTCCACCGCAAGCATCCTCTGCACGAGACCCTGGCCGTCTGGGACCGCATCCCGCACGTCACACACGTCAACCTGGCGCCGCTGCCCGACCCAGCCGTGGACCAGATCGTCGGCAGCATCGAAGGTATCCCCACCGATGCCCGCACGCTGCGCGAGATCACCCAGCGCGCCGAGGGCAACCCCTTCTTTGCCGAGGAGCTCGCCGCCAGCGCCGTGGCCGGTCAGCAGATCAGCGGTGGACTCGGTCGGGTCCTTCGCGCGCGCATCGAGCGGCTCGACGAGACGGCCCAGACTGTCGTCCGCGCGGTCTCGCTCAAGGGCGGCCGATACATCGGTCATGAGCTCCTGGACAGGGTCATGGGCCTGCCGGAGGCCGAGCTCGAGGCCGCAATCGCGCAGGCCGTGGAGCACCACGTCCTCGAGACGAAGTGGCCGCCC
>NZ_DATCWX010000205.1:0-7207 GCF_036566125.1 Intrasporangium sp. | reverse complement strand
ACCGGCTCGAGCTGGGCCCGAGCCAGGCTCGTCGCCAGCCGTGGCCCACGGGGGAACCACCGCGTGTCCGGGACCAGCTCGCGGCCGGAGGGCGTGACGTAGTGCACGGGGGCGGCGATGTACAGGTTGTCGAAGGCGGTCGCCTCCAGCCAGACACCGAACCCCTCTTCGGGCAGCTCGAGGCGCCACTCACCGGCCACCTGCGTCAGGCCGAAGGTCGTACGGATCACCGTGCCGGGCTCGGCGTCGCGGTAGCGGCCATCCGTTCCCAGCATGCCCACGGGCGCGACGCTGACCTCGATGGAGCTGTCGCCGGTCCGCCGGACGTGGAGGTCACTGGCCCGGTTGTAGATGAGCGTGTCGTGGGCGGACCAGCGCCACCTGCCCACCGATGGCTCGCTGAGGTAGGCCTTCGCGGTGGCGTGCGTCTCAGCCTGGTCCTCGCCTGCGCGGATGAAGCCACGGGCGATCTGTTCGGGGCTTGCGCCGGCGACCGGCAACTGCGCCGTCACCCGGAACTGATCGTTGATCGGTTCGTCGAGCCGGCGCCCATCGCTGACGCGCGAGGAGTCCGGCAGCCCGGCACATCCGGCGGCCACTCCGGCCACGAGCAAGGCTGCGAGGACGACCGCCACCCGGCGCAGCACCGCAGGCATCACGACGGGTGCTCCGCCCCGGTCGGCGCCTGGGTGCGGGTGATCCGGCGCAGCTTGACCGTGTCCTCAGTCGCGCGTCCGGATGCGTTCCACTCCTCCTCGCCCGCTCCGGCCCGGTCGCGATGGGTTCGCGCAGCAAGCGGACTCAACGGCAGTGGAGAACCGGTGATGGTCGCATCGGCGTGTCGTGGCAGGGTGAGCCGGAAGCATGAGCCCTCCCCGGGGACACCCCAGGCCTCCAGCCTTCCGGCGTGCAGCCGCGCGTCCTCGAGCGAGATGGCCAGTCCGAGGCCAGTGCCTCCGGTCGTCCGTGCGCGGGCTGGATCCGCCCGCCAGAACCGGGTGAACACGAGGGCCGCCTCACCCGGCCGCAGGCCTACCCCATGATCCCGGACCGTGACCGCCACGGCCGAGTCGTTGGCGCCCAGGGTGACCTCCACGGGTCGACCGTCACCGTGCTCGATCGCGTTCGCGATGAGGTTGCGCAGCACGCGCTCGATCCGGCGTGAGTCCATCTCGGCCACGACCGGGAATGCTGGCTCGTGGACGACGAGCTCGATGCCCTTCCGCCCAGCCAGGGTGCGGTGGGCGTCGACCGCCCGCTCAACGCAGCCCCGCAGGTCAGTGGCCTCGATCTCGAGGACAGCGGCGCCGGCGTCGAAACGCGAGATCTCGAGCAGGTCCGTCAGGAGGGACTCGAAACGGTCGAGCTCGCCCATGAGCAGCTCGGCCGATCTCGCCACGGCCGGGTCGAACGTGCCTCGTGAGTCGTGGATGAGCTCACCGGCCATTCGGATCGTCGTCAGGGGCGTGCGCAGCTCATGGGAGACGTCGGAGACGAAGCGTTGCTGGACCCGGGACAGGTTCTCGAGCTGGGCAATCTGCTGCTGCAGCGACGCCGCCATGGCATTGAACGAGTTGCCCAGGCGCGCCAGGTCGTCCTCCCCCTTGGCCCGCATGCGCTCGTTGAGGTTCCCCTCCGCGAAACGCTCGGCGACGATCGCTGCGCGGCGCACCGGGTCGGCGACGAGCCGGGTGACGACGAAGGCGATGGCGCCCACGAGGAGGATGAGCGCCACCCCACCGAGCAGGAAGGTCCGGCCGACAAGGTTGATGATGTCGCGCTCGCGCTGCATGGGATAGATGAAGTACAGGCCGTAGTCGCCGACCACCGGCAGTGCTACCTGCTGGCCCACGACGAGCGCGGAGACGGTGCTGTCGCCGAGCTCAACCGTCGTGATCTGCATCTGCTGTCGATCCGGGTTCTCCGCGACCGCCTGGGACAGCTCCTTGGGGATGAAGCGGGCTCCGACAGAGCCGCTCTCGATCGGCCCGATGATGTTCGGGTTGTTGTTCGTGTCAAGGCGAGACAGGACGACGTAGCGCTCCTGGGTCCCGCTGTCGCGCTGCAGCGACCTGATCTGGTCGGTCGCCCCCTGGCTGACGTCCGCCGTGGAGTCCACCTTGTCGGTGTACTGGAAGTAGTTCTGCGTGTCCTTCGCGTCACGCTGGGAGTCGACTGCGGCGATGCTCTGACGTCCGTCCACGAGGCCTTGGGCGATGGAGCCGTAGAGATAGGTGCCGACCGCCGTGAGCACGAGAATGCCGAGGAGCATGGTCGTCACGACGACGCGGAAGCCGAGCGAGGCGCGCCATAGGTGGAGGGGCCGGCGCCACAGCGTCCTCAGCTGGTGCGCCAGTCGCTCCCAGCGGCTCCGGGGCCGGTGGCCCCGGGCGGTCTCGTCGATCTCCATCACTGCGGTGGGCCGCTCACTCATCTCCATCGCCCGACTCCGCGGCGCTGCCGTTGCCGACAGGCCTCAGGCGGGGCCCGCCTTGTAGCCGACGCCCCTGACCGTGACCACGATCTCCGGGCGCTCGGGATCATGCTCGATCTTCGAGCGCAGTCGCTGCACGTGCACATTGACGAGACGGGTGTCGCCCGCATGGCGATAACCCCACACCTGCTCGAGCAGCACCTCGCGGGTGAAGACCTGCCACGGCTTGCGCGCGAGGGCGACGAGCAGGTCGAACTCGAGCGGCGTCAAGGACAGCGCCTTCCCATTCCGCCTGACCGAGTGTCCCGCGACGTCGATCTCGAGATCTCCGATCGTCAGCTTCTCCGGCGCGGGCTCGTCACCTCGCCGAAGTCGAGCCCTGACCCGTGCGATGAGCTCTTGCGGCTTGAAGGGCTTGACGACGTAGTCGTCGGCCCCGGACTCCAGCCCGACGACGACGTCGACCGTGTCAGTCCGGGCCGTCAACATCACGATCGGCACGCCGCTCTCCGCGCGGATCCGTCGGCACACCTCCATGCCATCCAAGCCAGGCAGCATGACATCGAGCAGGACGAGGTCGGGTCGCGACTCCCGGAAGGCCGGGACGGCGTCGCCTCCGTCGGCCACATGGGTGACCTCGAGGCCCTCGTTGCGCAGCACGATGCCCAGCATCTCGGCAAGGGCGAGGTCATCGTCGACGACCAGAACCCGACCCTTCACGTCATCTCCCTTCGCGGCCCGCACGCGGGGTCGCACGTCATGGCCACATCATCACACAGCGGCGCCGTCCCTCGGGACGCCGTAGCGGCCCGCTCCCACCCTCAGGTCATTCGGTCACGAACCATTTGTCCTTGATCTTGACGGCCTTGAACCGGTGGATCACCTGCGCTGCAACGTCGGGCTTCACCGTGGCGGCCTCGAAGGTGGCCAGGTCATCGATGACGGTCGCGCCGTCGATGCTGAGGCCGTCGAACATCCCCTTGAGCTCCTGCAGCGAGCTGAGCAGCGGCGTCAGCGCCTCCCCACAGTCGGGCGCGGCGCCCTTGATGCTGTTGACCGGCTGGCCGTCCGCCGCCATCAGGGCGCAGACGGCTACACCGTCGCCGGCGACGAGGGCGGTGAGCCAGGACTCCATGGCCGCCTCGGGCGTGGCCTGGTCGACCGCAGGGGAGGTCGTCGTGGCCTTCGTGGTGGGCGTCGCGGTCGCCGAGTCCGCGGCTGTCGTGTCCGCCCGCGGGACGGCTGTCGGCGCGGGACTCATGAAGGCGTCCTCCAGCGTGGAGCAGGCGCCGAGCGCCAGGGTGAGGGTGAGCGCCAACGCACCGCTCAGGAGCTTTCTCATGGTTGCCTTCGTCTCGTGCGCCCGGGATCGGGTGACAGGGGATTTCATTGGCCATTTTCGCGGGTCGCCCGCCACGCGGGCTGGTGACCCAGCAAGGCGATGACGTATGCCGCTGGGCTCGGCGAGCTCAGCGGCATACGTCCCCTTGTGGCTGGGCTGCACGCGTCGGTGGCGTCAGTAACGGTAGTGCTGGGGTTTGTATGGGCCGGCCACGTCGACGCCGAGGTACTCGGCCTGGCCCTTGGTCAGCTCGGTGAGTCGCACTCCGAGTGCGTCAAGGTGGAGCCGGGCGACCTTCTCGTCGAGCACCTTGGGCAGCGTGTAGACCTGCTTGTCGTAGTCGGTGTTCTTGGTGAACAGCTCGATCTGGGCGATCGTCTGGTTGGAGAAGCTGTTGCTCATGACGAAGCTCGGGTGCCCGGTTGCGTTGCCGAGGTTCATCAGCCGGCCCTCGGAGAGCACGATGATGCTCCGGTCGCTCGAGAACGACCACTCGTGGACCTGCGGCTTGATCTCGGTCTTCCTCACACCGGGGACCCGGGCCAGGCCGGCCATGTCGATCTCGTTGTCGAAGTGGCCGATGTTGGCGACGATCGCCTTGTCCTTCATCTGCGTCATGTGCTCGGCGGTGATGACGTCGTAGCAGCCGGTCGTCGTGATGAAGATGTCGGCCTTCGCGACGACGTCCTCGAGCCGGGCGACCTGATAGCCCTCCATGGCGGCCTGGAGTGCGCAGATCGGGTCCACCTCGGTGACCACGATCCGAGCGCCTTGGCCGGCCAAGGACTGGGCCGCGCCCTTGCCGACGTCGCCGAAGCCGCACACGACCGCGACCTTGCCGCCGACCAGCACGTCGGTCGCCCGGTTGAGGCCGTCGATGAGGCTGTGCCGGATGCCGTACTTGTTGTCGAACTTGCTCTTGGTGACCGAGTCGTTGACGTTGATCGCCGGGAAGAGCAGGTCGCCCGACTCGGCGAGCTGGTAGAGCCGGTGAACTCCCGTGGTGGTCTCCTCGGTGACGCCCTTGATCCCGGCGGCGACGCGCGTCCACTTCTCCGGGTCGTCGGCGAGGCTCTGGCGCAGCAGCTCCTTGAACACGCCGAACTCCTCGGAGTCCTCCTCGGTCGTCGCGGGAACCTGGCCGGCCGCCTCCCACTCGACTCCCCTGTGGACGAGCATCGTGGCGTCCCCGCCGTCGTCGAGGATCATGTTGGGACCCTCGTCTCCCGGCCAGGTCAGGATCTGTTCGGTGCACCACCAGTACTCCGGCAGGGTCTCGCCCTTCCACGCGAAGACCGGGACCCCCTTGGGGTCCTCGGGCGTCCCGTCGGGGCCGACGACGACGGCGGCAGCCGCCTCGTCCTGCGTGGAGAAGATGTTGCACGAGGCCCAACGGATCTCGGCTCCGAGCGCGGTGAGCGTCTCGATGAGGACCGCCGTCTGAACGGTCATGTGGAGGGACCCGGCGATCCGGGCGCCCTTGAGCGGCTGGCTCTCGGCGTACTCCGCGCGCAGGGCCATGAGCCCGGGCATCTCGTGCTCCGCGAGGCGCAACTGGTGCCGTCCGGCCGCGGCGAGGCTCAGGTCGGCCACCTTGTGGTCAAAGGACATGGCAGATCTCCTTGGCTTGGTGTGCTGACCCGGCGCGCCCCTCTGGGTCTCGCGGGTCGTCACCCACGCCGGAGTCGCCGATTCTACCGTCAGTGCGCCGCGGCTCCGCGTCGTCGCGGGATGAGGTGCATGACGGTGACGATGACGGCGCCGACCACGAGGCCGAGGAGGGCCGATGCGAGGGTGTTGACCAACCAGGCGAGGAGTCCACCGATACCGGCCACACCGCGGACGGCCTCCTCGAGGTGATGGACGAGGTCGTAGGGGGCGTGCCAGCCGAGCTCGTCGATCCCGCCGAGGAGGATGTGGCCACCTACCCACAGCATCGCGGCGATGCCGACCGTCGACAGGACGCTGAGCACCCGCGGCATCGCCTTGACGAGGCCGCGGCCAATCCGCTGAGCGCTGGATGACGCGCGCTGCGAGAGCTGGAGGCCGACGTCGTCCATCTTGACGATGAGGGCGACGACGCCGTACACGAGCGCGGTGATGAGCAGGGCGACGATGATGAGAATGACCAACCTGGAGACGAACGGCTCGTCAGCCACCTCGTTGAGCGCGATGACCATGATCTCGGCCGAGAGGATGAAGTCGGTGCGGATGGCACCGGACACGACAGCGTCCTCCTGGGCGGCGTCGACGGCTGCCGTGGCCTCCTGCTCGTGATGGCCGGACACCGCCTCCCACACCTTCTCCGCCCCCTCGTACGCGAGGTATGCACCGCCGACCATGAGGATCGGGGTCAGCAGCCAGGGCAGGAACTGGCTGAGCAGCATGATGACCGGGAGGATGATGAGCAGCTTGTTGCGGAGGGAGCCGAGGGCGATCCGCTTGATGATGGGCAGCTCGCGCTCTGCCTCCAGGCCCTGGACGTAGCGTGGCGTCACGGCCGTGTCGTCGACGACGACGCCCGTCGCCTTCACGCTGGCCCGGGCGGCGGCTGCGCCGACGTCATCGATCGAGGCCGCTGCGAGCTTTGCCAGGGCCGCGATGTCGTCGAGGAGCGCAACCAGTCCACCTGCCATGGGCTACATCGTAGGTGTCAGGGAGGCGGGTGCTAGCGAGCGCCTCTGAGCAGTCTCACGTGTGGCGAGGTCGCCGGGTCGTAGCCCTGGCCCAGGGCGAGGTACGTCGCCGCGAAGTCGGTGAGGGCGACGTGAGAGGCGACCCGCAGCAGGGGGTCGTCGGAGACGGCGTCGACGAGGGAGACCCGGACTCCGGCGTCCTCGGCCGCCGCGACGACGGCGTCGGCAAGGACCTGCAGATCCGTCCCTGCCTCGGAGGCGTGCCGGAGCATGACGAGCCGGAGGGGAGCGCGGCGCGGACCGTCGAGGTAGGGGTCGGCGAAGATGTCGTCCTCCTCGGCCGACTCCCCGCCTGCGAGGGGCCCGTCGAAGCAGGCCACGACCTGGCTCGCCGCGTCCGGCAGGACGCCGGATGCGACTGGCACCCGGCCGGTGCGACCGAACATGGCGACGGCCCGGCGGGCGGCGACCCCGCCCAGGTGCCCGGACCCGAGGACGATGGTGGACGACTCCATGATGTCCATCGCCAAGGTTTTGGCCGGGTTGTCGAATGACTCCGTCGATGGCCCTACCTCGGCGGCCCGCTCGTCGAGCACGTCCGCGAGGGCGTTCACGGTGGCGGTCGACACGGTGGCCACGCCGAGTGCGTCGGCCGCGAGCAGCAGGGGTGTGGCGTGGGCCCACATCGCGGACCGTGACGAGGACCCGGGCATCGCCAGCGGGACGTGGATTCCCCGCGATCGCGCGCTCAGCTCCGCCAGGGGCGAGTCCGGCGCGCCCACGGTCAGCACCGTC
>NZ_DATCWX010000203.1:0-12848 GCF_036566125.1 Intrasporangium sp. | reverse complement strand
CGCGGCCGCTGCCCTCAGCGGCCGGCACCTGGCCGCTCAGGACACCGAGCAGGGCTTCAGCCCCCAGCCACTCCCCGAACCCGGCGGCAGGGTTGAGGTGGCCGACGGGCCCGACGTCGATGAAGTGGCTTCCCCACGCGTCGGACAGTTCCCGGACCCGCTCGAAGTCGCCGAGCGCGTCGTTGGTGCTGGCCGCGACGATGCTGGGGAAACTCAACGGGGCCAGCGGGATCGGCAGCCAGCCGCTCTCCTTCAGCTCGCTCAGAGACGGGTAGGGCGGCCCCAGAGGTTGAGCGAGGTCTGGCGGCGTGGCGAGCAGCGCTCCCAGGACCGGTAGGTCGTGCTGCTGTGCCCAGTGGACCGTGGTCAGCACGCCGGCGCTGTGGGCCACGAGGATCACGGGCGTGCCGGCCTCCGAGATGACTCGGTGGAGGTCCGTCATGCGACCGGCCAGGTCGCGCTTGTCCCGACCGAACGAGGGGACGACGACCGCGTTCGGCAGCTTGGCGGCGAGCAGTGTCTGCCAGTGGTCCTCGACGTGCCCGCGGAGACCCGGCACGATGACGATGGTGTGTGGTTCCCGGAACATCATGCCGGGTCTCCTTCTGTTGGTTGCGGATCCGGATTGTGGTGGATCCGGGTTGGTGGGGATCCACGGGTGCGGATCCCTTTGGTGCGGGTCAGGCGGAGGCGATGTCGCCGGCCCGGCGGATGCTGCTCGGGTAGGCGCGGCGCCCGATGAGGAGCGCCACGATGACCAGGACCGAGATGAAGGGGACGATCTTCATCGCACCGACCAGTCCCATCCGGTCGGCGAGGATCCCGACGACCAAGGGGCCGGCGGCCAGGCCGAGCAGGTTGTTCGCCAGGGTCAACGTCCCGAAGGCCGTGGAGCGGATCGACGCGGGGGTCAGGTTCGCGACCATCGCGCCCGCCGGACCGGCCGTGCCTGCCGCGAAGAACGCGCCGGCCCCGATGAGGACGAGCTGCAGCGCGCCGGGGCCTTGGGCGAAGCCGAGAGGCAGCAGCACGAGCGACAGCGAGGCGTAGACCAGCGCGGTTGTCCACTTTCGGATCGGGAGGTGCCGTGTGAGCCGGTCGGTGACCATGCCGCAGATGATCATGCCGGCGCCCATGAGCAGGATGAAGCCGGCAGCGCCGATGGCAGCCTTGTTCGGCGCAAGGTGGTAGGCCCGGCCGAGGTAGCTGGGCATCCAGGCGAAGAGCGCGCCGGCGACGAACAGCTGAAGGCCGCTGCCCACGTAGGCGCAGATGACGGCCGGGGTGGAGACCAGGGTGCGCAGCTTCGCGCGTTTCGGTGTGGCTGCGATGGGCTCGGCAGGGATGTTGCCGGGGTGCTGGTTGCGGAGGAGCTTGCGGTCGTTGACGAACAGCCAGTAGAGCACGACGAGGACCAGGCCGATGATCGCCATCACGGCGAACGACCAGCGCCAGCCCAGCTGGACCGCGAGGATGCCGCCGAAGAAGACGCCGAGGACAGAACCGAACGACCCGCCGGCCATGAATGCACCCGTCAGCGACGCGCGCTTGGTGGGGGCGAACACCATGAGCACGACCGCGAGGCCGACGCTGCCGTATGCCGCTTCACCGAGGCCGATGAAGAACCGCGCGAGCATCATGTGCTGGTAGTTGGCCGCAATGGCACAGCCCAAGGTCGCGAGGCTCCACAGGGCGCCCATCGAGATGATGGCCTTGGAGCGGCCCCAGCGGTCGCCGAGGAGGGACAGCGGCACCGCGAGCAGGCCGACGGTCAGGGCCACGATGCTGGTCAGCGAGCCGAGCTGGGTGTCGGTCAGCGACCATTCGACCTTGAGGAGTGGGAAGACCGCCGAGAGCACCTGGCGCGACATGTAGTCGGACAGGAGCAGGCCAAAGGTCAGGATGAAGACGAGCAGCGGAAACAGCCGCGAGCGGGTGGTTGCTGCAGTAGGGCTGGGGGAACGACGCTTCGTTGCTATGGCGTCCCGGACTTGCGTTGACATTATGCTCCAGTGGTGTGAGTGGAAGACCGCGGACGTCTGCGTGCGCGGATATGTGGGGCGCGGGTGGCAGCCCGCGCCCCACAGGTTTGTGGGGGCACCGTGTGTGTTGGGCCCGGTTGAGACGCCGCCGCCTCAGGCGTGGAAGGTGAATCCGATCTGTCCCGGCTGCCGGTTGGGCGCGTAGCCCAAGCGGGCAAGCGTCTCGTCGACGCTGTCGTAGGTCTGGCCGATGCGATAGATGTCGCGGGCCTCCTTGCCGTCGGCGACCTCGCGGCCCAGCTCGTTCGCGATGCGGACGAGCTGCTCGACCTGCTGCACCGAGGTGATCTTCTCGCCCTTGCGGGACCAGATCGTGTCCTCGTTGCCGCAGCGCGTGTGCAGACCCATGGCGATGGCCATCGTGTTGACCGGCAGCACACTGCGCATCAGGGTCTCCAGGGTCAGAATCGCCCCGTCGGGAACCCGGTTGATGAAGTTCATCATGTTGTAGGGGTTCGGGCCGTCGAAGCCGCCGCCGATCGCGACCCACGTGAGGTTGAGCGGGCCCGTGTAGTGGCCGCGCCGGATCAGCCGCTCCACGGTCTCCAGCTGCGGGATGCTGGAGAGCTGGAAGTGGGGCTGGATTCCGTTGGCCTGCAGGCGCTTCAGGTGCTCAACGACCCAGCCGGGACCGGCGGGAACGTACATCTCGCGGTAGGTCTCGTAGAGCTCGGGCCGGGCGATGGAGGTGCCGGCGATGTCGTCGTCGGTCATCAGCTCGACGATGTTCATCTGGCTGGTGTTGATGGCGATGGTCACCTGGTCCGGCTTCGGGTCCAGCTCGGCCAGCATGTGCCGAGTGTCGTCGCTGAGCCACTTGGCATCCGCACCCTCGCCCTCCGGGGCGAAGGAGATGGAGCCGCCGACCTGCAGGATCATGTCGGGCACGGCCTCGCGGAGCCGGCCGAGGAGCTCGTTGAACTTCGAGAGCCTCTTGGAGCCCTTGCCGTCGAGCTCGCGGACGTGGATGTGCAGCACGGTGGCACCGGCGTTGTAGCAGTCGACCGCGGCCTGGACGTGCTCGTCCATGGTGAGCGGAAGATCCTCGCGGAAGTCGTCCGGCTCCCACTCGGGACCATACGGGGCTGCCGTGATGACCAGCTTCTCCTGGACCTCGGGGAACAGGGCGTCGTCGTGGAAGTGCATTGGGGTGTTTCTCCGTTCGGGGATTGGTTGTGTGTAGCGAAGTTCGCGATGAGTCAGAAGGTCGGCTCGCCGATGATCCCGGCGCGCTCCATCTTTCGGACGCCTGGGAAGTAGTCCTGGACGGCGTAGTGCTGGGTGTTGCGGTTGTCCCAGATGGCGAAGCTGTTCTTCGTCCAGCGCCACCGCACCTGGTACTCCGGCACGAACGCCTGACGGATCAGGTAGTTGAGCAGCTCACTGCCCCCGGGTGTGTAGTCGAAGCCGAACCGGACCCGCTCCGGGGTGTGGTAGTTGACGAAGTGCGTCGTGAAGGCGTTGACGAACAGCGCCTTCTCGCCGGTCTCGGGGTGAGTCCGCACGACAGGGTGCTCGGCGTCCTGGAAGCGCTCCTTGAGGGTGAGACGCTGCTCGACCGGCAGCTTGGCGCCGAAGGTCGACTGGATGCTGTGGCTGGCACGAAGGTCGGCGATCTCCTCCTTGATGTGCTCAGGGAGGCGACGGTAGGCCTCGACCATGTCCACCCAGATGGTGTCCCCGCCCACCTCCGGGCCCTCGACACAGCGCAGCACGGAACCCATCGGGGGGGCCACTCGCCACGTGGCGTCGCAGTGGAACGCGTTCTCGTAGTGTTCGGCCGGGCTGTCGAGGTCCTTGTAGATGCGCACCAGCCCTGGGTGCTCGGGGTCGCTGCCGGCGACCGGGTGGTCCTCCAGCGGGCCGAACCGCTCGGCGAGCGCGACGTGCTCGGCACGGGTGATGTCCTGGTCGCGGAAGAAGAGGACCTTGTGCTGGAGCAGCAGGTCCTTCAGCTCGGCGAACAGGTCGTCGCTCGCGGCGACGTCGGCGAGGCTCACGCCACTCACCTCGGCGCCGATGAAGGCGGTGAGCCGATGCACCTCGAAGGGGCTCGCCTCACACGGTGCGGCGACCGCGCCGTTGCGGACAATGGTCTGGGTCATGCTGGGGTTCTCCTTGGTTGGTCAGATTTGGAGGGGACTGGGGTGGGGCCGGCTTAGGCAGCCGACTCGAGCTCGAAGACGGACGAGCCGACACTGCGGCCGGACTCGAGGTCACGGTGCGCGCGGACGGCGTCCTCGAGGGCATAGCGCTGGTTGATCTCGACGTGGATCCGGCCAGCTCCGACATGGCCGAACACCTCGCCGGCGAGGGCAGCGCGTTCGGCCGGGTCGGCGATGTAGTCAGCGAGCGCCGGGCGAGTCACGAAGAGCGACCCCTTGACCGCGAGTTCCATCGCGTTGATGGGCGGGATCGGACCGGACGCGGTACCGAAGCACACGAGGAGCCCGCGGCGGGCGAGCGAGTCGATGGAGCTCTGGTAGGTCGTCTTGCCGATGCTGTCGTACACGACGGGGACGCCCGCGCCATCGGTGAGCTCGCGAACTCTGGTCGCGACGTCCTCGCGGGTGTAGACGATCGTGTGCTCGCACCCGTGGGCCCGCGCCACGGCGGCCTTTGAGTCCGTGGAGACCGTGCCGATGACCTTGATCCCCAGCAGTCGAGCCCACTGCGCGAAGATGAGTCCCACGCCACCGGCGGCGGCGTGAAGCAGGACGGTGTCTCCCTCCTGCAGCGGCGCGATGCGCCGCAGGAGGTAGGCCGAGGTGAGCCCGCGCATCGTCATCGCGGCCGCGGTGTCGAAGGGAATCGTCTCGGGAAGCTTGATCAGATGGTCTGCGGGCATCGTGCGCTCGGTGCTGTACGCACCCAGCGGGCTACCGGTGTAGGTGACCCGGTCGCCCGGGACGAAGGCGGTGACGCCAGTGCCCACCGCCTCGACGATCCCCGCAGCCTCGACGCCCATGCCCGCCGGGAGCGCCGTTGGGTAGAGACCGCTGCGGAAGTAGGTGTCCGCGAAGTTCAGGCCGACGGCCGCATGACGCACTCGCACCTCTCCGGCCCCCGGCGCGCCCACCTGGAGGGACTCCCACTTCATGACCTCGGGGGCACCGGTCTGGTAGAAGCGAATACCTTTCGCCATCTGGTTGTCTCCTGTGTTTGTGCGTGGGGCAGCAAGGCCCCCGGTTGGTGGATCCGAAGATTCGCCGGATCGCTGCGGCGAGGTAGGCGTCGCGGGCCCTGTGGCCCGCTTCGGGGCGAAGAAGGACATCTCCTTCTCGCGTTGTCACAACGGTAGGTGGGCGTCGACACGGGTGCTTTACTGAAAAGGACAAGGTCCTTATCCCTTTGGGACAGGTGTCGGCGTGGTCCACAGACTCTCGTTCGTCCGCTCCGCGAGCCTCAACGGATACCTCGGGCTCGCCCGGTCCCTGCACCTCGACGCGCCCCAGCTGATGCGAGGCGTCAGGCTTGACCCGGCCGACCTCCGGAATCCGGACAAGTGGTTGCCGGCCGGTGCCGTGGCCCGACTTCTCGATGTCTCCGCGACGGCGTCGGGGCGCCCGGACTTTGCTGTCCGACTCGCAGAGCGGCGCCGGCTGTCCACGCTGGGCCCACTCAGTGTCGTGCTCCGCGAGGAGCCCGACCTGCGCAGCGTCCTGAAGCTGCTGATGCGCTACGAGCACAGCTACAACGAGGCTCTCCGCCTGCGCCTGGACGACTCGGACGAGATCGCCACGCTGCGGCTGTGGTTCGAGTTCGGAGAGCCGGCGCCAACTGGGCAGGCACTTGCCCTGGCCGCCGCCGCGCTCCACGGCATCGTGCGTCAATGTGCGGGACCGAACTGGCAACCCTTGGCCATCTGTTTCCAGCACCGGGCCCCGGCAGACCTCTCGACGTTCCATCGAGCCTTTGGCCCAGGCCTGCAGTTCGAGCACGACTTCACCGGCCTGGTGCTCTACTCCAGAGACCTCAGCGTCAAGAACTGTCTGTCCGACCCACTCATGCGGCCTTACGCCCAGCGGTTCCTCGACTCGGTCATCTCGCCGCGCGCGAGGACCTCCAAGGACCGGGTGAGGGATCTCGTGGAGTTTCTGCTACCCCTGGGAAAGTGCTCCATGGACCAGGCCGCCCGAGCCCTCGGCGTCGACCGCAGGACCCTGCACCGCCACCTTGCCGAGGAGGGGGAGACCTTCAGCTCGATCGTGCACTCGACCCGTGCCGGGCTCGCCGAGCGCTACCTCTCGAGCGACCGGCACTCCATGACCGACGTCTCTCTGCTGCTCGGATTTGCCGCTCCAAGCGCCTTCTCCCGTTGGTTCCACCAGCAGTTCGGCGTCAGTCCCAGCGAGTGGTGTGCAGCCAGTCGCGCCTGATCTCTTCGCTCACCCGAGATGGGTGAGCACGTCGGACGGATCACCTTCCTACCGTGGTGGCAGACGCGAAGGGAGAACGTCATGGATGGACTTGCGGACGCCCCCACACCGTTCAGCGCGGACGATTACCTGGCCCGCGCCAAGAGAGTCGTTGCCTCGGCCGGGCAGGAAGGCCTCGACGGGGTCCTCGTCACCCCGGGCCCGGACCTCGTCTGGCTCACGGGCTACCAGCCGACCGCGATCACCGAGCGGCTCACCGTGCTCGTCCTGGCGAGCGGGCAGGAGCCGACGCTCCTCGTGCCGGCGCTCGAGCGGCCCGACGCCGAGGCCGCCGAGGGAGCCAAGGGCCTGGCCCTCGAGGACTGGGCCGACGCTACCGACCCGTATGCCGCCGCAGCCGACCTGATGCGCCCGGATGGTGCGTACGGGGTGTCCGACTCGGCCTGGGCCCTTCACCTGCTCGGACTCCAGGCCCGGCTGCCCCAGTCGACGTACCGGTCCCTCACCGAGTGCCTGCCGATGATGCGGGCGGTCAAGGACGCCGACGAGCTGGAGCGGCTCGCGGCCGCCGGCGCCGCGGCCGACGCGGCATACGGCGAGATCGTCAAACGCCGGTTCGCGGGGCGACGTGAGACCGAGGTCGCCTCCGACCTCGCGGCGCTCCTGCGCGAGTTCGGCCACGAGCAGGTCGACTTCACCGTCGTCGGATCCGGCCCCAATGGCGCCAACCCGCACCATGAGGCCGGCGACCGGGTGATCGAGGTCGGGGACGCGGTGGTGCTCGACTTCGGCGGGCTCAAGTACGGCTACGGGTCCGACACCACGCGCACCGTGTGCGTCGGCGAGCCGACCGACGAGATCAGCAAGGTCCATGAGATCGTCCGCCAGGCCCAACAGGCCGGAGTGGACGCGGTTCGCCCCGGCGCGACCTGCCAGGACGTGGACCGCGCCGCCCGAGCCGTCATCACCGACGCGGGGTACGGCGAGGCCTTCATCCACCGCACCGGGCACGGCATCGGCGTCACGACGCACGAGCCGCCATACATGGTCGAGGGCGAGGAACGCCCCCTCGTGCCGGGCATGTGCTTCTCCGTCGAGCCCGGCATCTATCTCGCCGGCCGGTTCGGCGTGCGCATCGAGGACATCGTCACCGTAACCGAGGATGGGGTGCGCCGCCTCAACAACACCGACCACGGGCTGCACCTCGTCGAGTGACCCTCCGGGGTGGGGTCACCCGAAATAGGTGATGCCACTGGCTTGGCCGCGGCAAACCATTGGCGTGTCGGACGTTCGGGGACTCCATCAAGGAGGGGTAGAGATGCGGCCTGATCATGTGTCCACGTCGATGACCACCGATGGGTGGTGGACGGCATGAGTACGGCGGACGCGTCCGCCGACCAGCCGGCGGTGCCTGCGGCATCCAGGGCCCGGGCCAAGCTGCCCGCCAGGGCCTACATCTCCTGGGTCGCACTGGCCCTGATGACCACCAGCTCGGTGGCCAGCCTCCGGCCGTCGCCGACGATGGCGATGTACGGCTTGGCGTGCGTCTTCCTCTACCTCCTCCCGGCCGTCGTGTTCCTTTTGCCCACGTCGCTGGTGTCCGCCGAGCTCGCATCGGGGTACGACGGAGGCGTCTACAACTGGGTGTCTCGCGGGATCTCCAAGCCGATGGGCTTCCTCGCGGTGTGGTGCCAGTTCGCGATGACCATCTTCTACTATCCCAGCCTCCTCGGCTTCGTGGCGAGCACGCTTGCCTACGTGATCAATCCGGAGCTCGCAAGCAGTGGCGTGTGGACCGCGATCGTCATCGTCGTCGTCTACTGGTCCGGCGTGTGGGTCTCCTCGCGCGGCACCAAGGGCGTCGCCGGCCTCGCCAGCGGCGGCCTCATCATCGGCACCCTCATCCCCGGTGTGCTGCTCGTGACCCTCGGCGTCGTCTTCCTCGGACAGGGAAACGCGTCCGCAGCGCCGATGACCGCCGACCACCTGCTCCCCGTGTGGGCGGGCCTGTCGAGCCTGGTGCTCATCGTCAACAACTTCCTGTCCTACTCGGGCATGGAGATGAACGCGGTGCACGTCGGCTCCCTTCGCAGCCCGGACAAGGAGTTCCCCCGGGCGATCTTCCTCGCCATGGGCCTCGTGCTGCTGATCTTCATCCTCCCGGCGCTCGCGATCAGCTGGATAGTCCCGGCCGAGCAGCTGTCCCTGACCGCTGGCATCATGCAGGCCTTCGATGCGGTGTTCGCCTACTTCGGCTCCCAGTGGCTCACCCCGATCATCGGCATCATGCTCGTCACAGCCTCGCTCGGCGGCATGCTGACCTGGCTCGCCGGCCCCTCCAAGGGCCTGCTGCTCATCTCCCGCCAGGAGGGCTACCTCCCGCCGTTCCTCCAGAAGCTGAACAAGAACGGGATCCAGCAGAACATCCTCGTCACCCAGGGAGTCATCACCACCGTCATCGCGCTGGGCTATGCGCTGGTCCCCAGCGTCAGCAGCGCCTACTGGATCTTCTCCGTCATCACGACGCAGGTGTACCTGATCATGTACCTGCTGATGTTCGTCGCTGCGGTCCGGTTGCGCCGCAATGATCCCGACCACCCGCGCGGGTACCGCGCGCCGATGCTGGGAGCCCTGTGCGGCGTCGGATTCGCGGCCTCGTTGGCCGCCCTCCTGGTGGGCTTCGTCCCGCCGTCGCAGTTCGAGTCGGGCAATGCCGGCCTCTACCTGCTCATCGTCGCCGGCGGAGCGCTCGGCCTCGGCCTGCTCGTCCCGTTCCTCTTCTACCGGCTCCGCAAGCCGTCCTGGAAGCTGCCTGAGGCCTCGGAGGTGAGCCCGTCATGACCACCGTCACTGAACAGTCGACAGACACGGAGCGGAGGACGATCTACATCGTCGCCGGTGTCGTCGTGCTGGTCCTCTTGGTCATCGCCCTGTTCTCCTACCGCTCGAAGGAGGCCTCGGAACAGGCCGATCAGAAGGCGAACCAGCTGATTGCGGCGCTCACCGCAGCCGGAGCGCCGACGCCGCACAAGGACATGATCGTTCGCACCCTCGGGGACGATGGTGGTGCCATCTGCGCGGACCCGAACGGAGCCCTGAACAGGGCCACCCTGCTCGGTTCGCTCATGAACGGTGCGGGTGGCCCCGGTATGCGCCCGATCATCGCCGACAACCGAATGGTCAAGGGCGCGGTGCTCATCATCCAGGTGTACTGCCCGGACGAGTTGCCGTCCTTCCAGGAGTTCGTCAACAACCTCAGCTTCGACAACACCATCAGGGGCTGAGCGAATGGAACTGCGTGACCGGGTGGCCGGTCTCATGGAGCACGCTCGCACCGACTTGGCCGAGCTCGTCGCGATCCAGTCCGTTGCGGACCCGCGGCAGTACCCGCCCGAGGAGTGCGCCCGTGCCGCACAGTGGGTCCTCGACGCCTTCGCCGCGGTCGGGTTCGGCGACGCGCGCCTCGCGGAGACCGCGGACGGCAGCCAGGCCGTGGTCGGCTCGCGTCCGTGCGCCGACCCCGACGCCCCGACGGTCTTGCTGTACGCCCACTATGACGTACAGCCGCCGTTGGACGAGCAGGCTTGGCGCACACCGCCGTTCGCGCTGACCGAGGTTAACGACCGCTGGTACGGCCGAGGCAGCGCGGACTGCAAGGGCAATATCGTCATGCACCTCACCGCCCTGCGGGCGCTCGGCGACGACATCCCCGTGAACCTCAAGCTCGTCGTCGAGGGCTCCGAGGAGCAGGGCACGGGTGGGCTCGAGGCCTTCGTCCCGCCGAACGCTGAGCTGCTCCGAGCCGACACGATTCTCGTGTGCGACACCGGGAACGCATCGGTCGGGGTCCCGGCAGCCACCGTGAGCCTGCGGGGCCTGGTCAATGTCGTCGTCTCCGTCGAGGCCCTCGCGTCGGAGATCCACTCCGGCATGTTCGGCGGAGCCGCACCCGACGCCCTTGCCGCCCTGGTTGCGATGCTCGCTACGCTGCGCGACGGCGCAGGCAACACGGTCGTCACCGGGCTTGACAACGAGCAGGAATGGTCCGGGGAGCCTTATCCGCCAGAACAGTTCCGAACCGATGCGGGAATGGCCGAGGGGACCTCGCTCCTGGGGGACGGCTCAGTCTCGGACATGTTGTGGGCCCGGCCAGCGGTGACGATCCTCGGGATCGACTGCCCGCCAGTCATCGGGTCGGCGGCCGCCGTCTCACCGAAAGCACGGGCGCGCCTCAACCTCCGCATCCCGCCTGGCACGACCCCGGACGAGGCTGACAAGGCGCTGCGCGAGCACCTGCTCGCCGCGGCTCCGTGGGGTGTGCACGTGACGATCGACACCGAGGCCACGGGATCGCCCTTCCGCGCCGCGACGGATGGCCCTGCCTACGGGGCCATGGCGACCGCGATGCAGGAGGCGTACGGCAGGCCGATGGCCATGCTCGGGCAGGGCGGCTCGATTCCGCTGTGCAACGTGTTCGGCGAGACCTATCCCGACGCCGAGCTGTTCCTGATGGGCGTCGAAGAGCCGCAGGCCCTCATCCACGCCCCCAACGAGAGCGTCGACCCTTCGGAGATCGCCAACATGGCTCTGGTCGAGGCCCTGTTCCTGCAGCGGTACTCGGCGGCCCGGGGCTGAGCCCGTACCTGAGCGCACCGGCCCCGGTCGACCGTGACAGCCAAGGAGCCTCTGGCGGCGGAGGATCCACGCCCGGGCAGTGGGCTCCCTCCTCGGCGCAGGGGGTTCTGGGCGCGCATCGCCGACCTCGCCCACCATCTGGCCGGCGAGGTTCCCGCCACACCCGAGCCGGTGCCCGCGCAGCCGCCCCAGGTGGTGCTGGAGCTGCTGCGCAGCCTCGGGGTCGCCTTGACCCGGGCGGGTGAGCCTGCGGACCGGGTCACCCAGATCCTCGACCAGGTCGCGAGGATGTACGGCGCCACCGGCGTGACGTTCTTCATCGTGCCCACGGGGCTGTTCGTGCGCATCGACCTCGGCTCCTCGAGCCAGCTCGACTTCAAGACCGGGGGGAGCACGCCGATCCGCCTCGACCAGGTGGACGCCCTCTACCGCCTTCTCGACGACATCCGACACTCGACTGTCGACGTTGACACCGCGCGCCGGCGCCTTGACGAGCTGCTGACAGTGCCGCCGCGGTTCGGACCAGTTGTGGCGATCCTCGGCAGCGGCATCCTTACGCTCGGACTCGGGCTCATGCTCAACCCGACCGTCGCAGCCATGCCGGCCTTCGTCTTGCTCGGGTTCCTCACCGGCTCCATGCGGTGGTGGGCGGACAAGGACCCGATGCTCTCGCTGATGCTTCCGGTCGCCACGGCGTTCGTCGTGACGTGGGTGGTGTTCGGCTGGGCGGCACCGCTGCTTGACTCTCCACCACTCGAGATCGTCATTCCCGCCCTCGTCACGTTCCTGCCCGGGGCCGCCCTCACCATGGGCACCGTCGAGCTGTCTAGTGGCGACATGCTCGCGGGCTCGGCCCGGCTGGTCTACGGCCTCGCGCGTCTGCTCCTGCTCTCGTTCGGTATCGCGATGGGGGCACAGCTGGCCGGCATACCGACGCTGTCTGGCGAGCCTGCCCGCGCGCTCGGTGCGTGGGCGCCGTGGGTGGGGGTGCTCGTCTTCGGCCTGGGCCAGTACATCGCGTCGTCGGCGCCCCGTCGCACGTTCGGCTGGCTGCTGGTGGTCCTCTACGTCGGGTATGCCGCCCAGTTCCTCGCCGGACGCACGCTGGGATCGCTGGGGGCGAGCTTCGTCGCGGCGGCCGTGGTGCTTCCCGTGTGCTACGCCGTCCAGAGCCGCAGAAGCGGGCCACCGGTGCCGGTGACGTTCCTGCCCACCTTCTGGCTGCTGGTGCCCGGGGCCCTGGGCCTGCAGGGCGTCGCGCAGATCATCGGCGCCGACCAGGCCGCCGGGCTCGGGGACTTCCTCAACGCGCTCATGTCGGTCGTTGCCATCGCCGTTGGCGTGCTCGTCGGCTCCGGTATCTCGGAGCGCCTCGGCCGGGCCACCTCGACCTGGCGCGGGATCTAGCCTTTTCACCCCGCCGCGACGTTGCGTCCTGGCGGTGTCATGACGATGCCGTATGCCGCTGGGCTCGCTCCCCGCCCCACCCAGGGGCGTCGGCGGCCAGTCAAAATCGCGGCACCAAACCCCGCAAAGCCTTTGACAAGGCCCTCCATAGAACATATGTGCGACGTGCCTCCAGCTTCGGCGGTGCTCGACGGGCTTCGGACGCGACTCTCGGAGGTGGAGCGCGGCACGAGGCCGACGGCCGGGCCGCGGCGGCGGCCGTCTGCTCCTCGCTGGGCAACCCGCTGGACAGCACGGCAGACAGCAAGCCAGACGACATGGCTGGCCGCGCCGGTCCGGGCGCCGCGGCAGAGCAGCCCGCGGAGGGCTCGACGGGGCGGGGCGG
>NZ_DATCWX010000186.1:0-22876 GCF_036566125.1 Intrasporangium sp. | reverse complement strand
TCGGCTCGCCCCCCGCCGCTCCAAGCGTCAACAGGGCCGACGAGTCCGCCGAGACGACGGACGAGGCTGACAAGAAGGCCGAGAAGGCTGAGAAGAAGGCCGCGAAGGCCGAGAAGAAGTCGGCCAAGAAGACTGAGGCGGCTGACGAGGAGGCCCAGGCATGAGCGAGCAGACCCCCGAGAAGACCAGCGAGCGCAACGACCGCAAGTCCCGCCAGGGCTACGTGGTGAGCGACAAGATGGACAAGACCGTTGTCGTCGAGGTGGAGGACCGCGTCAAGCACGCCCTCTACGGCAAGGTCATCCGCCGCACGAGCAAGGTCAAGGCGCACGACGAGAAGAACGAGGCCGGCGTCGGCGACCGCGTGCTCATCATGGAGACGCGTCCGCTCTCCGCGACGAAGCACTGGCGCATCGTCGAGATCCTCGAGAAGGCCAAGTAAGCACTTCTCGTATGCCGCTGGGCTTGGCCCAAACAGAACGTTTCCATTTGGTTCGGCAAGGCTCTCGAAAAGACATCGCGCTGAGCACGAATTCTTTTCGAGAGAACCAGCACGACGACAGGAGTTAGACAGTGATTCAGCAGGAGTCGCGACTGCGCGTCGCCGACAACACCGGTGCCAAGGAGCTCCTTTGCATCCGTGTTCTCGGTGGTTCGGGCCGTCGGTACGCCGGCATCGGCGACACCATCGTCGCCACCGTCAAGGACGCCATTCCGGGCGGCAACGTCAAGAAGGGTGACGTCGTCAAGGCGGTCATCGTCCGCACGGTCAAGGAGCGTCGCCGCGCCGACGGTTCCTACATCAAGTTCGACGAGAACGCTGCGGTGATCCTCAAGGCCGACGGTGACCCCCGCGGGACCCGTATCTTCGGCCCGGTCGGCCGTGAGCTGCGCGAGAAGAAGTTCATGAAGATCATCTCGCTCGCGCCGGAGGTGCTGTGAACATGGGTGCCAACAACAAGCAGAAGATGAAGATCAAGAAGGGCGACCTCGTCCAGGTCATCTCCGGCCGCAGCCAGAAGAACGGCGGCGACCGGGGCAAGCAGGGCAAGGTCATCGCGGTCTACCCGGAGACCCAGCGCGTGCTGGTCGAGGGCATCAACCGTGTCACCAAGCACATCAAGGCGGGCGCCACCGCTCGTGGCACCCGGACTGGTGGCCTGACCCACACCGAGGCCGCGATCCACGTGAGCAACGTGGCCATCGTCGACCCGGAGACGAAGAAGCCGACGCGCATCAAGACGCGTGTCGAGACCGTCGAGCGCGGTGGCCGCCAGAAGGCGTCCCGCGTCCGTGTCGCGGTCACGTCGGACAAGGACCTCTGAACATGAGTGAGACCGAGACCACCACTACTGCGGTGCTGACCACGCCGCGCCTCAAGCAGCGCTACCAGGACGAGATCAAGACCTCGCTCCGGGAGCAGTTCGGCTACGGCAACGTCATGCAGGTGCCCGGCGTCGTCAAGGTCGTCGTCAACATGGGGGTCGGTGACGCCGCCAAGGACAGCAAGCTCATCGAGGGTGCCGTCCGCGACCTCACCAACATCACCGGCCAGAAGCCGGTCGTGACCAAGGCCCGCAAGTCCATCGCCCAGTTCAAGCTGCGTGAGGGCATGCCGATCGGCGCGCACGCGACCCTTCGGGGTGACCGCATGTGGGAGTTCCTCGACCGCCTCGTGTCGATCGCCCTCCCGCGCATCCGCGACTTCCGTGGCCTGTCGCCGAAGCAGTTTGACGGCCGCGGCAACTACACGTTCGGTCTGACCGAGCAGTCGATGTTCCACGAGATCGACCAGGACAAGATCGACCGCGTCCGGGGCATGGACATCACCGTGGTCACCACGGCGACCAACGATGACGAGGGTCGCGCGCTGCTCAAGGCGCTCGGCTTCCCCTTCAAGGAGAACTGACATGGCCAAGACCGCGCTGATCAACAAGGCGAACCGGAAGCCGAAGTTCAAGGTCCGCGGATACACCCGCTGCCAGAAGTGCGGTCGCCCGCACTCGGTGTACCGCAAGTTCGGCCTCTGCCGCATCTGCCTTCGCGAGATGGCTCACGCGGGCGAGCTGCCGGGCGTGACCAAGAGCTCCTGGTGACGTCGGATCTGCGATCCGAGCAGCCACACCTCAACCCCAAGAGAACCACCCAAAGAACCTCTGACACCGTAGGTCGGCTCGACCCGATGAGCCTGCGAGGCACGAGCCGAGTCGAAACCCCGGTGAGGAAGGGCGGAGAGCCCACATGACCATGACTGACCCGATTGCGGACATGCTGACCCGCGTGCGGAACGCCAACTCGGCGCACCACGACACGGTCTCCATGCCGTACTCCAAGCTGAAGAAGAACATCGCCGAGATCCTCCAGGCCGAGGGCTACATCGCCTCCTGGCAGATCGAGGAGGCCGAGGTCGGCCAGACGCTGACGATCGACCTCAAGTACGGCCCCAACCGCGAGCGCTCCATCGCTGGTGTGCGCCGCGTGAGCAAGCCCGGTCTGCGCGTCTACGCCAAGTCGACGAACCTGCCCAGGGTTCTCGGTGGCCTCGGCGTCGCGATCCTTTCGACGTCGAGCGGTCTGCTGACCGACCGACAGGCACACGAGAAGGGCGTGGGTGGGGAAGTCCTCGCCTACGTCTGGTAAGGAGGCGCTGACATGTCGCGAATCGGACGACTCCCAGTCTCCATCCCGGCCGGTGTCGACGTCAGCGTCGACGGCCAGGACATCAAGGTCAAGGGCCCCAAGGGCGAGCTCTCGCTCACCGTGCCGGCCCCGATCACCGTCGAGCAGGCGGATGGAACCCTCGAGGTCAAGCGGCCGAACGACGAGCGCGAGGCGCGTTCGCTGCACGGCCTGACCCGCTCGCTCCTGAACAACATGGTCCTCGGTGTCACCGAGGGCTACGAGAAGAAGATGGAGATCTACGGCACGGGTTACCGTGTCGCGGCGAAGGGCTCGGACCTCGAGTTCTCGCTCGGGTACTCGCACACCATCCTCGTCAAGGCGGAGAACGGGATCAGCTTCGCCGTCGAGAACCCGACGCGCTTCTCGGTGCAGGGCATCGACAAGCAACGCGTCGGCGAGGTCGCCGCGAACATCCGCAAGCTCCGCAAGCCCGACCCGTACAAGGGCAAGGGCGTTCGCTACGCGGGCGAGCAGATCCGTCGCAAGGTTGGAAAGGCCGGTAAGTAAGCCATGGCAATGACCATCAAGCGCGGCAAGACCGCGGCTGCCGCCCGCATCCGTCGCCAGGTGCGCGGTCGCAAGAAGATCGCCGGCACCCCGGCCCGTCCGCGCCTCGTCGTCTCCCGTTCGAGCAGGCACCTGTACGTCCAGGTCGTCGACGACACGGTCGGCAAGACCGTCGCGTCCGCCTCGACGATGGAGGCCGACCTGCGCACCTTCGAGGGCGACAAGACCGCCAAGGCCAAGAAGGTCGGCGAGCTCGTCGCGGCCCGCGCCAAGAGCGCTGGGATCGAGGCCGTGGTCTTCGACCGCGGAGGCAACAAGTACCACGGTCGCGTCGCGGCCATCGCCGAGGGCGCCCGCGAAGGTGGGCTGTCCCTGTGAGTGACATCGCGACCATGCACTACGTGACCGCTATCGAGATGAGGAACATCTGATGCCCGGACAGCAGCGTCGAGGCACCGGCCCCGCCGGTGAGCGCGGCGAGCGCAGTGAGCGCGGCGAGCGTCAGGACCGCCGCGGCGGCCGTGACAGCCGCGACAGCCGCGACGCCGAGAAGAACCAGTACGTCGAGCGCGTCGTGACGATCAACCGCGTCGCCAAGGTCGTCAAGGGTGGTCGTCGCTTCAGCTTCACCGCCCTCGTCGTCGTCGGTGACGGTGACGGCACCGTGGGCGTGGGCTACGGAAAGGCCAAGGAGGTCCCCGCAGCGATCGCCAAGGGCGTCGAGGAGGCCAAGAAGGGCTTCTTCAAGGTCCCGCGGATCCAGGGCACCATCCCGCACCCCGTCCAGGGCGAGGCGGCCGCTGGAGTCGTCATGCTCCGCCCCGCCGCTCCCGGTACCGGTGTCATCGCCGGTGGTCCGGTCCGTGCGGTGCTGGAGTGCGCCGGCATCCACGACGTCCTGTCCAAGTCGCTGGGTTCCGACAACGCCATCAACATCGTGCACGCGACGGCTCAGGCCCTCCGCGACCTCGAGCGTCCCGAGTCGGTTGCCGCCCGCCGCGGCAAGACGCTCGAGGAGGTGGCCCCGGCCGCCATGCTCAGGGCTCGCGCTGCCGGTCTGGCCGATGCCAAGGCCGCCGCGGCCGAGAGGGCCGGTGCGTGATGGCCCGACTCAAGGTCACCCAGACCCGTTCCGAGATCGGCGGCAAGCAGAACCAGCGTGACACGCTGCGCAGCCTCGGTCTGAAGCGCATTGGCGACGTCGTCGTCAAGGAGGACCGTCCCGAGATCCGTGGGATGGTCAAGACGGTGACGCATCTGGTCACCGTCGAGGAGGTTGACTGACATGGCCACCAAGAAGCACGGCGAGACCGCCCTCAAGGTGCACCACCTGCGTCCGGCTCCCGGGGCCAAGACCGCCAAGACCCGTGTGGGTCGCGGCGAGGGCTCCAAGGGCAAGACCGCCGGTCGGGGCACGAAGGGCAGCAAGGCTCGCAACCAGATCCCGGAGCGTTTCGAGGGCGGCTCGATGCCCCTGCACATGCGGCTGCCCAAGCTCCGCGGCTTCAAGAACCCGTTCCGCACCGAGTACCAGGTCGTGAACCTGGGCCGCCTGGAGGCCCTGTTCCCCGAGGGTGGGCAGGTCTCCGTCGAGGACCTCGTGGCCCGGGGCGCCGTTCGTGACGGTCACCCGGTCAAGGTGCTCGGCACGGGGGAGATCTCGGTCAAGGTCGACGTCGAGGCGCACAAGTTCTCGGCATCGGCCAAGGAGAAGATCGAGGCCGCTGGTGGCTCGGTCAAGGCCCTCTCCGACAACTGAGCGGTCCGAGTGACCATCCCACACTTCGTGTGACCCAGCGCCCCGGGTGCCTGTTTCCCCGGTCGACGTGACGTCGGCCAGGCGGGGACGGTGTCCGGGGCGCTGCGCCTTTGCGTTAATCTTCCACGGATTGCTGACTTCAGCCGGCCCCACCGGGTTGGCCCCCAGGAGGACCCTGTGCTCGCCGCCTTCGTTCGCGCGTTCCGTACCCCGGACCTGCGCAACAAGCTGCTCTTCACCCTCGGCATCATCGTGCTGTTCCGGTTGGGCTCGCACCTGCCGACGCCGGGTGTGAGCTACCCGCTGGTGCAGAACTGCCTCGAGACGCGCGATCCCAGCGGTGACGCGACCTCCGGCTTCCTCAACCTCGCGAATCTCTTCAGCGGCGGCGCCCTCCTGCAGCTGTCCGTCTTCGCGCTCGGCATCATGCCGTACATCACGGCGAGCATCATCGTGCAGCTGCTCACGGTGGTCATCCCTCGCTTCGAGGAGCTCAAGAAGGAGGGTCAGGCCGGCACGACGAAGATGACGCAGTACACGCGTTACCTCACCATCGGGCTGGCCGTCCTCCAGTCCGCCACGCTCGTCACGTTCGCCCGGAACCCGCAGTCCCTGTTCGGTCCGCAGTGCACGAACATCCTCACCGACGACTCGTTCGTGACGATCCTCATCATGGTCCTGACCATGACGGCCGGCACGGGTCTCATCATGTGGTTCGGGGAGCTCATCACCGACCGCGGCGTCGGCAACGGCATGTCGCTGCTCATCTTCATCTCCATCGCGGCCTCGTTCCCCACCGCACTCTGGGCGATCAAGAACAACCAGGGCTGGGGGACCTTCCTCGGCATCATCATCCTCGGGATGTTCGTCATCGCCGCGGTGGTCTACGTGGAGCAGTCGCAGCGCCGCATCCCGGTCCAGTACGCCAAGCGAATGGTCGGCCGCCGCATGTACGGCGGCACCTCGACCTACATCCCGCTCAAGGTCAACATGGCCAACGTCATCCCGGTCATCTTCGCGGCCTCGCTCATGGCTCTCCCCGGGATGCTTGCCCAGTTCAACACCGACCCGACCAAGACGCCGCCGGAGTGGGTGCAGTGGATCCAGGCCAACCTCACCAAGGGCGACCACCCGGCCTACATGCTCATCTACACGGCCCTGATCATCTTCTTCACGTTCTTCTACGTGTCGATCACGTTCAACCCGACCGAGGTCGCCGACAACATGAAGAAGTACGGCGGCTTCATCCCAGGTATCCGGGCCGGGCGACCCACGGCTGAGTACCTCAACTACGTCATCACCCGAATCACCGTGCCGGGTGCGTTGTACCTCGCGATCGTCTCGCTCATCCCGCTCATCGCCATCGCGGCGATCGGTGCGGACCAGAACTTTCCCTTCGGTGGCACCTCGATCATCATCATCGTTGGCGTCGGCCTGGAGACGGTCAAGCAGATCGAGGCGCAGCTGCAGCAGCGCCACTACGAAGGGTTCCTCCGGTAATGACCCAGATGCGACTGATCATCCTCGGCCCCCCCGGTGCCGGTAAGGGCACGCAGGCCACGCGGATCGCCGAGCGCTTGTCGATTCCCGCGATCTCGACCGGCGACATCTTCCGCACCAACATCAAGGAGCAGACCGAGCTCGGTCGGCGCGTCGAGTCCATCCTCGCCTCCGGCGGCTACGTCCCCGACGAGGTCACCAACGAGATCGTCGAGGACCGGCTCTCGTGGCCGGACGCTGAGCACGGCTTCCTCCTCGATGGTTATCCACGCACGGCCGGGCAGGTCGAGGCCCTCGACGCAATGCTGGCGCGCCAGGGGCACGCGCTCGACGCGGTCCTCGAGCTGACGGTCGACGAGGACGCCGTCGTCGAGCGCCTGCTCAAGCGCGCCGAGATCGAGGGCCGCTCCGATGACAGCGAGGACGTCATCCGGGAGCGCCAGGCCATCTACCGCCGAGAGACCGCGCCCCTCGCCAAGCACTACGCCGACGCCGGCCAACTCGTCCAGGTCGACGGCATGGGCGACATGGACGAGGTCACCGACCGGATCCTCACCGCTCTGCCGGCGCGAGCGAGCGACTGAGCAGGACAGCGTGTTCGGCCGCCGCAAGCTCCAGGGGCGCACCCATGAGCAACTCCTCCTCATGCGCGAGGCGGGGCTGCTCGTCGGTCGCACCCTGGAGATGCTGGAGGGGCGCATCGTCCCCGGCGTGACCACGGGTGAGCTCGACCGGCTGGCGGAGGACTTCATCCGCAGCCACGGCGGCATCCCGAACTTCCAGCTCGTGCCGGGCTACTCGCACACCCTCTGCACGAGCGTCAACGACGAGGTGGTCCACGGCATCCCGGGCAATCGTGTGCTCGAGGCCGGAGATGTGCTGTCGGTCGACTGCGGCGCCGAGGTGAACGGCTGGAACGGTGATGCGGCCATCTCCGTGGTCGTCGGCGGACGCGAGGCGGCCCGACCCGAGGACCTGGGACTCATCGCCGCGACCGAGGCGAGCCTCTACGCGGGGATCGCGGCGATGAGCGTCGGCGGCCGGCTCTATGCGATCGGCGAAGCCGTCGAGGCGAGCATCGAGGCAGCGGCCGAGCGCGACGCCCGCACCTACGGCATCGTCGACGAGTACGTCGGCCATGGCATCGGCACCGAGATGCACATGGATCCGCAGATCCCGAACTACGCGGTCGCGGAGTCCGGGCCCAAGCTGCCAGCCGGCTTCACCGGTGCGATCGAGCCCATGGTCACGCTCGGCGGGACCGCGACGAAGGTGCTCGCGGATGACTGGACCGTGGTGACGGCTGACGGCACACGAGCCTGTCACTGGGAGCACTCGGTGGCCGTCCTCCCCGAGGGGCTGTGGATCCTCACGGCCATCGACGGAGGCCAGGCTGCGCTGGAAGCCAGCGGAGCGGCATACGCACCCGTCGCCTGACGCCACCCCGCGCCGACGTCAGCGTTGTCGCGTAACGTCGCCGCCGTGACCCTGCCCCGAAGCACTCCCCAAGACCAGGACGTCGACGCCGAGGGAATCGTCGCCTTCCTCGACGCAGTGCAGCAGCGCGGGATCGAGCTCCACAGCTTCATGCTCGCGCGCCACGGACACGTCGTGGCGCAGGGATGGTGGCGGCCGTATGCCGCTGAGCGGGCTCAGCTCGTCTACTCCGTCTCGAAGTCGCTGGCGTCCACCGCCGTCGGCTTCCTCGTGCACGAGGGTGTCCTCTCGCTCGACGACCCGGTGCTCGACCACCTGCCGCACATCCCGCCGCAACGGCTGCACCCGAACTGGTCGCGGGTGACGGTGCGTCACTGCCTGACCATGACAGTCGGCCACGACGCCGACGCGTGGGAGCCGGCCTTCGTCGGCATCGACGGCGACGTGCTGCGAGCCGGCACCGACTGGCTCCCGATCGTCCTCGCCACGACGCCGGAGCATCATCCCGGCACGATGTTCGCCTACAACCAGGTCGCGACCTACCTGCTCTCCCGGGTCGTTCACGGAGCGACCGGGTGCGGGCTCGTCGACATCCTGCGACCCCGGCTGCTCGAGCCCCTGGGAATCCCTGAACTGCCTTGGCAGCGCGACCCGAGGGGTCACGAGCTGGGGTTCACGGGAGCGCACCTGACGACCGAAGGCCTGCTTGCCATCACCCAGCTCTGGCTCGACCGCGGGTCGTGGCAGGGCCGGCAGCTCCTTGCGCCCGAGTGGTTCGACGAGGCGACCCGACCGTTCGGCCCGCCCAACCGCGACCCGGCCGGCTCCGCCGACTCCGTCCTCGGCTATGGCTACTCGTTCTGGACCTCCCGCCATGGCTACCGGGCGGACGGCGCGTTCGGACAGTTCGGGCTGGTCCTTCCCGAGCAGGATGCTGCCGTCGTCATGACGGCCGAGTCGGGGCCGACGCAGGAAGTCCTCGACGCATTCTGGGAGACGGCCTTCGCCGCCATCGGTGCTCCGGGGTCGCGACAGGCCGATGCCATCCTCCGGGAGCGGCTCGAGGGTCTCGCCCTTCCGGCCGGCTCCGGTGGTGCTTCCCGGATGGAGGTGGCGGAGTTCCCGCGGGGTGACGAGCCGGGCGAGCTGGGGCTCGCCCCCGCGTACACCGGCGTTTCCGTGCGCCCGGACCGGTCAGGACACGTCCTCCGCCTCCGGCGTGGCAGCGACTGGCTGGAGCTCCGGGTCGGTGATGGCGAATGGCTCGAGTCGGTCCTCGAGGCCGCCGACCTGCGGCTGCCGGTCATGTCCAGCGGCGGGTGGGTCAGCGGTGACGCGTTCGTCGCCGAGGTCGTCGTCATCGAGACCCCGCATCGGTTTCGAGTCGAGGCGCGTCTCGGTGTCGGGGAGGCGACGTTGACGTGGCGCAAGCGACCGCTGTCTGGTTCCGACCCGTTCTCCCTTGCGGTCCACTCCACTGGATGAGATCCAGTTTTCGGCATTCGGACACTTGAACGAACCGGATCCTCGGAGACCACAATCAAAGCTGAAGCAGCCCCCGCAGAAGCACGGAGCAGCCACAGAGCAGCCACAGAGCAGGAGACCCGATGAACATCCTCGACCCACACCTCCAGGACATCTACGACGTCGTGCTGCGGCGCAACCCGGGCGAGGGTGAGTTCCACCAGGCCGTCTTCGAGGTCTTCGAGTCCCTCGAGCCGGTCGTGAAGAAGTATCCGGAGTTCGCCGACTCGAAGGTGCTCGAGCGGCTGTGCGAGCCGGAGCGCCAGATCATCTTCCGCGTCCCCTGGGTCAACGACGGCGGCGAGATCGAGATCAACCGTGGCTTCCGGGTCGAGTTCAGCTCGGTCCTAGGGCCCTACAAGGGTGGCCTGCGCTTCCATCCCAGCGTGAACCTCGGGATCATCAAGTTCCTCGGCTTCGAGCAGATCTTCAAGAACGCCTTGACCGGCATGCCCATCGGCGGAGCCAAGGGCGGCAGCGACTTCGACCCCAAGGGTCGCAGCGACCGCGAGGTCATGGCCTTCTGCCAGTCCTTCATGACCGAGCTGTACCGGCACATCGGTGAGCACACCGACGTGCCGGCCGGCGACATCGGTGTCGGCGGGCGCGAGATCGGCTACCTCTTCGGCCAGTACAAGCGGATCACCAACCGCTACGAGTCCGGCGTCCTGACGGGCAAGGGCCTCGGTTGGGGTGGTTCCCTGGTCCGAAAGGAGGCGACCGGCTACGGCACGGTTTTCTTCGTGAATGAGATGCTCAAGAGCCGCGGCGACTCGTTCGACGGCAAGCGGGTCGTCGTCTCCGGGTCTGGGAATGTCGCGATCTACGCGATCGAGAAGGCACAGCAGCTCGGTGCCTCCGTCGTCGCCTGCTCCGACTCGGGTGGCTACGTCGTCGACCAGGCGGGCATCGACGTCGAGCTGCTCAAGGAGCTCAAGGAGGTCCGCCGCGAGCGGATCAGCGTCTACTTGGCCCAGCGCCCCTCGGCCCGTTACATCACCGACGGCAGTATCTGGGACGTCGAGTGCGACATCGCGCTGCCGTGTGCGACCCAGAACGAGCTCGACGAGGACGCCGCCATCCAGCTCGTCAAGAACGGTGTCTGCGCCGTCGCCGAGGGCGCCAACATGCCGACGACCCCGAGTGCGACCCGGGTCTTCGCCGATGCGGGCGTGCTCTTCGCACCGGGCAAGGCGGCGAACGCCGGCGGGGTGGCCACCTCGGCCCTCGAGATGCAGCAGAACGCCTCACGCGACTCCTGGAGCCACGAGTACACCGAGGAGCGCCTCGCCGGCATCATGGCCGGGATCCACGAGCGTTGCGCGGACGCCGCAGACGAGTTCGGCGCCCCTGGCAACTATGTCGTCGGAGCGAACACTTCCTCGTTCGTCCAGCTCGCCGAGGCGGTCCTGGCACTGGGCGTCATCTGATCACCCAGGGCGCCACACGCACCCCACCCCCGGGAAATTCCCAGGTAACCCTCAGTACGCGCGCGTAGGCTGGGCTGTCGCATGTGCCACTTGGCTCCACGCCGCGAGTCCGGGATCGAGAGGGGTGTCCATGGCCATCGAGCGCCCGACAGCCGACGAGCCGACCAGTGCCGGGCCGCAGACGGCTGTGCAGCCGGCCGGCCCGACCACGTCCGAGGGCCCCGCCCAGAACCCGTGGCCCGCGCTCTGGGCCATGGTGCTCGGCTTCTTCATGATCCTCGTCGACTCGACGATCGTGGCGGTCGCGACGCCGGCGATCATGGTCGCGCTCGACGCCGACGTCAACGGCGTGGTGTGGGTGACGAGCGCCTACCTGCTCGCCTACGCAGTGCCCTTGCTCATCACCGGCCGCCTCGGCGACCGTTACGGCCCGAAGCGCCTCTACCTGGTCGGCCTGACCGTGTTCACACTCGCGTCACTGTGGTGCGGGCTCACCGTCACCATCGGCGCGCTCATCGTGGCCCGGGTCGTCCAGGGGCTCGGCGCCTCGATGTTGACGCCACAGACCATGGCCGTCATCACCCGGACCTTCCCGGCCGCATCGCGCGGACAGGCGATGGCCCTCTGGGGCGCTACCGCAGGAGTGGCGATTCTCGTGGGCCCGATCCTCGGTGGCGTGCTCACCGACGGCCCCGGCTGGGAGTGGATCTTCTTCGTCAACGTGCCCGTCGGGATCATCGGGCTCGTCCTCGCGATCCGGCTCGTGCCCCGACTCGAGACGCACTCGCACACCTTCGACTGGCTCGGGGTGGCGCTGTCGGCCATCGGGATGTTCCTGCTCGTCTTCGGGGTGCAGGAGGGGGAGAGCTATGACTGGGGGACGATCGCCGGCCCGATCTCCATCGCGTCCCTCATCATCGCCGGTCTGGTCATCCTCGGGCTCTTCGTCTGGTGGCAGAGCCGCAACAAGCGCGAGCCGCTGCTGCCCCTCGGGCTGTTCCGGGACCGGAACTTCTCCCTGGCGAACGTCGGGATCTCTGCGGTCGGCTGCGCCTTCACCGCCATGGCGTTCCCGCTCATGCTCTACGCCCAGGCGGTGCACGGGCTGTCGCCGACACAGGCCGCCCTGCTCCTCGCTCCGATGGCCGTGATCTCCGGCGCCCTCGCACCGGTCGCGGGACGGCTCACCGACCGACTCCACCCGCGCTGGCTGACGGGTTTCGGCGTGCTGACGAGCTCGGCCTCGCTGTTCTGGCTCGCCTCGATCATGGGACCCGAGACGAAGACCTGGCAGCTGCTCCTGCCCATGGCCCTGATGGGCATCGGCAGCCCGTTCCTCTGGGCACCGCTCGGCGCCACCGCGACGCGAAACCTGCCGATGACAGCCGCAGGCGCAGGGTCGGGCGTCTACAACACGACGCGCCAGGTGGGCGCCGTCCTCGGCAGCGCCGCCATCGCCGTCATCATGGAGGCGCGTCTCCGCACCAACCTCCCGGGACTGCCCACCGACGGCGGAGCGATCCAGCAGGCGGGTGGGACGATGCCGCCGGCCATCGCTGACGGGTTCGCGGCGGCGATGGCCGAGTCGATGCTGCTGCCTGCCTGCGTCCTGCTCGCCGGGGTCTTCGCCGTCCTCTTCTTCGAGCGCCCGGGGCACCAGACCGCCTGAGAGCGAACCACAGACGACGGTGCCGGATGCCGCTGAGCCGGCTCAGCGGCATCCGGCACGTGGGCGCCTACCGCCCCAGAGAACCCGCACGCCCACCGACGTGGACGACGAGGCGGTCAGCGACGACGCGGGCGTTGCGCTGGAGGACCTCGAGGGGGACGCGAGGAAGGTTTTCCTCCCAGTCGATGAGGGGGGACCCGCGGAACTGGAGGATCCGGGCCGGACGGCCCATGAGGAACAGGTGCGCGTGGGCACCGCCGTCGCCGTACCTGGCCAGCTGGAAGCGGCCCACCGACGGGACGTGCTCGATGGCGTCGCCCACTGCGACGATGAGCTCGCCCAGCTCGGCGGCGAGCTCGGTCGGCAGGCTCGGCAGGTCGTGGTGCGCGACCGGGCTGAGGAGCAGCGTGATCGGCAGCCCCGTGGCGCGGGCGATCTGGAGGCGCCACCGCTCGTTGCTCCAGACCAGCGTGCCGTCATCCTCGCCCGTCGGCTGCCTGCACCAGCAGTCGGAGGCTGCCTCGCCGCGACGAGGCGGTTCCTCGGCGGCGAGTGGCTGGAGCGGCTTGAGGCGAAGGCTGTCGATCTCGTAGGGGTAGATGTCCCAGCCGGGCATCTCCTCGACGGCTACCGGGAGCCGGCCCTCGTCATCGGTGGCTGCGGCAATCCGCGCGTAGTACTCCTCGATGGACTCCGGACCTGCCCCCACGTCGCTCATCCTGCGATTATGGCGGGATGGGGACAGTCACCGACTACGTGGAGAACATCGACGACCCGGCCCGTCGCGCCGAGCTCACGCGTCTCGTCGACATTGCTCGCCGCATCGTGCCGGACGCGGAGGAGGGGATGGGCTACGGCATGCCGGCCCTGCGGCACCGGGGCAAACCGCTCTTCGCCGTGGTGTCCGCCGCGAAGCACCTGTCGCTGTTCCCCTTCAGCGGCAGCATCGTCGAGGCGCTGGCCGACGACCTCGACGGCTACTCCGTGAGCAAGGGCACGATCCGGTTCGACGTCGACCGGCCCCTGCCTGAGTCCGTTGTCGAGAAGGTCGTCCGGATGCGGGTCGACGAGATCGAGGGCCGCGCCTGAGGGTCACCGCCTCTACCGGGGGTAGGTGGGGCCGTGGATCGCGAACGGGTGACCGGTGACGTGGGCCCAGTAGCGGTCGCCAAAGGACCAGTGCCACCACTCCGTCGGGTAGTTGACGAGGCCCACGTCGCCGAGGACGGTCGCCAGCACGGATCGGTTGTGGCGCGCCTCGGGCGAGATCGCTGCGGAGTCGAAGTAGCACGCACCACCGCTCTCCTCCGGGGTGGCATCGATCGGGGTGCCGAGGTCGAGGGGGCCGTCGGGGCCCACGAGGGTGAGGTCGACGGCGGCGCCGGACACGTGCGGTCCGATGGATGGGGGCGCAACGAAACGGCTTGTCAGAGTGGCGACCTCGTCGTCAGATAATCCAGGATGTGCGATGGCGAGCTGTCCCCGGTACTCGTTGTGGATGGCGACCTGCGCGTCAATGCGGCGCAGGCCCTCGACGACCAGCAGGCGCACGCCGTGCGGGAGGCACGCATCCGCGGCCACCAGCCGCTCGGCCATGGTCTCGCGGGCGTGGACGTGCGGAAGGCACGGGGCGTCACTCTCGCGGGGGAGCGAGCTCAGCGGCATACGGCAGGGGTCGTGACTGGCTCCGAGCGGGAGGGCAGGCGCCGTCGGGACGACGTTCAGGCCGTGGTCGCGCAGGTCCACGAGGCGGGAGCCGTCCTCCACGACACCGAGGTCGCGGATCACTGGATCAGCGAGCAGCGGCGGCACGGGCTCCGGCCTCCTTCAGGGCGGTGTGCAGCAGGGTCGCGACGAGGTCGTCATAGGAGAGACCAGCCGCCGCCCACATCCTCGGGAACTGTGACTGCGCAGTGAAGCCGGGGAAGGTGTTGACCTCGTTGAGGACGGGCCCTTCGGCCGTCACGAAGAAGTCGACGCGGGCCAGACCGGAGCAGCCGAGGGTGCGGAACGCGGTGACGGCGAGCTCCTGGAGGGCCCGAGTCAGATGATCGGCGAGGGGCGCCGGGATGGTGAACCGGGTGGCGTCGCTGGCGTACTTGGCGGCCTCCGTGAAGAAGGGCTCCGTCGGATCGCTCTCGATGAGCAGCGCCGGTCCGCAGCGGAGCGTGCCGTCGGGCAGCTCGAGGACCGGCACGTCCACCTCGAGGCCGACGACCTCCGCCTCGACGAGGACCGCGTCGTCTCCCGCGGCGAGCAGGGCATCACGCAGGTCGGCTCGGTCGGTGACGCGCGTGACTCCGATGCTGGAGCCGCCGTGGACCGGTTTGACGAACAGGGGGAAGTGGACGCCGGCGTGGGACAGCTCGAGCAGGAGCGCGCTTCGTTCCCGCTCGGCGGTGACGGCCGCGGCGACGCGCTCCCTGCCGACGGTGAGGCCGGGGGCAACGGCCACGCCGGCCCGTTCGACGACGGCCTTGGTCAGGCCCTTGTCCAGGCACACCGCGCTCGCGCGGACACCGCTGCCCACGTAGGGCAGGCCGAGCTGCTCGAGCAGGCCCTGGACCGTGCCGTCCTCGCCGCCGGCTCCGTGGAGGGCGGGGACGACGACGTCGCAGGTCAGCAGGGTTGTGAGCGCTTGGGGCCAGCCGCTGCCGGTGGGCGTGTGCCACTCTCCGGCCCGGTCAACGAGGATCGGCATCGGGTCGTGTCCGAGGCGCTTGAGTGCAGCCAGAACACCCTGCCCGCTCGCCAGCGACACGTCATGCTCTGTGCTCGTGCCGCCATGGATGACTGCGACCTTCACGGTGCTGCTCCCTCGGTCGCCGGCTCGTCAGTGACCTCGCGGACATGTCGCCGGGGCACGCGGTGCCCGATGCCGGTGTAGATCTCGTGCTCGTTCGTGCCGGTCCAGCGCGCCCAGTCGCGGGCGGTCGGTTCGCCGTCGTCGCCGGGTCCGAGGATGACGACGGGGTCCCCGACGGCGACCGGCTCGGGCCCGACGTCGACGACGACCTGGTCCATCGACACCTCGCCGATGAGTGGTGCTCGTCGGCCCCTGACCCAGACCTCGGCGCGGCCGGTGGCGGCGCGCGGAATTCCATCGGCGTAGCCGATCGGCACCAGCGCCAGGTGGGTGTCGCGGGTCGTGCGCTGGACGTGGTTGTAACCGACACCCCGGCCCGCGGCGACCGCGCGCACTTGGACGACCTTGGTGCGCAGGGTCAGCGCCGGTCGCAGGCCCTCGCCGATGCCGAAGAGCCCCGCACCGACGCGGACGAGATCATGCCTGGTGAGCGCCGGGTTCGACTGGACCGCAGCAGTATTTGCAAGGTGGATGACGGTCGGGCGCAGGCCCCCGCTGCGAGCGATGGCGACGCCTACGCGGAACATGAGCAGCTGGCGGTGCGTGGCGATGGCGCCTGGCTCGCCGCCGTGCGACAGGTGGGACCAGATCCCGACGACCCGCACGATGCCTGCTCGTTCCAGCTCGGCGCTCGTGCGGACCAACCGGGCCCAGTCCTCGCCAGGGCAGCCGCTGCGATGCATCCCCGTGTCGAGCTTGAGGTGGATGCGGGCGGGCTCCACCCCGTGCGATCGGGCCACCGCCGCCAGGTCGGCCGCGCCGCTCACCGACAGGTCGATGGCATGGGCTCGGGCCAGGTCGGCCAGCGCCGGGTCGTGCAGCCAGGCGAGCAGCGGAGCCGTAAGGCCAGCCCGTCGGAGTTCGACGCCCTCGCCGATCCTCGTGACGCCGAGCCAGGTCGCCCCGGCGGCGAGGCAGCTCCTCGCGACGGGCACGGCGCCGTGCCCGAACGCATCGGCCTTGACGACGGCCATGAGCGGGACCCCGGCCCGCGCGACGAGGGTGCGCACGTTGGCCCGGACCGCTGAATGGTCGATGACTGCCTCGGCCAGGCCGTCGCCGATGTCGAGGTCGAAACCGCTTGTCCCTGTGTTGATCTCGAGTGTGGAGGTCACGTCGACGACGCTATGAGCTGGCAGCGCCCCACCACATCGGCCTGTGGGTCGATCCATGCCTCCTCCCACAGGTGGATGTGGCAGCCTCCACCCCCCACAGGTGGGCACAGCCGCCCACGCGATGCCGCACTGCCACGGAGCGGTCAGGGGGAGGGCGAGACCGCGCCGGTCTGGTAGGCGAGCACGACGAGCGCCACCCGGTCACGGACCCCGGTCTTGGCCAGGATGTGGCCGACGTGGGTCTTCACCGTCGTCTCGGAGACGAAAAGGGCCTCGGCGATCTCAGAGTTGGTCAGGCCCTGGGCGATGGCGACCCACACCTCTCGCTCGCGTTCGGTGAGGGCGGCCGTGCGGTCGATCAGGGCCTGGGGCGCTGCGACGCCTCGGACATAGGTCTCAACCAGGCGCTTGGTCGTGGACGGCGCGATGACCGCGTCGCCCGCATGGACGGTGCGGATCGCAGCCAGCAGGTCCTCCGGCGGGGCGTCCTTGAGCAGGAACCCCGATGCGCCGGCGCGCAGTGCCGTGAACGCGTACTCGTCGAGGTCGAACGTCGTCAGCACGAGAACCTTCGTCTGGCCGTCGCGCCCCACGACGGCCCGCGTGGTCTCGATGCCGTCGAGGCGAGGCATGCGCACGTCCATGAGGATGATGTCCACTGCGCCTGCACCATCCGCCGACGCCTCGAGCCGGTCCAGCGTCTCGAGGCAGTGCACTCCGTCGACGCACTCCGCGACGACGGCCAGGTCCGGCTGGGACCGGACCAGCATGGCGAAGCCGGCCCTGACCAACGCCTGGTCGTCGACGATCATGACGCGGATCACGCGCCGTCCTCCGGAGCCCCGGCCGAGGTGGTGCCCACATCGGAGCTCCGGGGGAGGGTTGCCAGGACGCGGAATCCGCCGCGCGGGTCTGCGCCCGTGTGGAGGTGACCCCCGACCATCTCGACGCGCTCGGCCATCCCGCGCAAGCCGTGGCCGCTGCCGAGCTCCGCGTCGCCACCCGGTCCGTCGTCGAGCACCTCCACGACCACCTGCCGCGGATCGACGGTCAGGGTGACCCATGCGGTGGCGTCGTCCCCGGCGTGCTTCATGACGTTGGTCAGCGCCTCCTGGACGGTCCGGTAGGCCGTGAGCCCGACGGCGTCCCCGCCCGCGTCGTCCGGCACGTCGCCGCGTACGGTCAGCCGCACCTCGCGCCCCGTCTCGGCCATGGTCCGGACGAGGGCAGTGATGTCGCGCAGCCCCGGCTGGGGAGCCTCGGGCAGCGGTGCGGTGTCGTCGCGCAGGACGCTGAGCAGCCGGCGCATCTCCGCGAGTGAGGAGCGCCCCGTCGCGGCGATCGTCGCGAGGGCCGTTGTCGCTGCCTCCGGGTCCGAGGGCGCCGCGAACCTGGCCCCGTCTGCCTGGACGATCATCACCGAGAGGCCGTGGGCGACGATGTCATGCATCTCGCGCGCGATGCGCTGTCGGTCCGCGAGCGCCTCCACCTGACCCCGGGCCGCGTGCTCCGCCTCTTGATGGGCCGCGGCCTCGGCGGCGTGCGAAGCGGACTCCGCCTGGAGGACCCTGCGCTCTCGGGCCGCACGGATCTGGTCGGCCACCGCCCAGGTCAGCACGACGAGGCCGCTGCTGTTGAAGAGGAAGAGGGCCACCCGGTCGGTGAGAAACGTCTCGAGCGGTGGCAGGTAGAAGCCGAACCGCATGAAGAGCAGGCCCACGGCAAGGGCGAGCGAGCCGAGCGACGCCGCGAGGGCCCACAGGCCAGTCCTGCGATCGGTCCACAGCGTGACGCCGAAGAGTGCGATGAGGGCCATGAGCACTGTGGGCAGACCGAGCATGACGCCGGATCCGTAGAGCAGGAATGCCAGTGCCCCGCAGGCAACGAAGGTGGCCCGAGGCAGGCGGGGCAGGAAGAGCAGCAGCAGGGCTCCCAGGGCAACACCGAAGTAGGCGAGCCCCCCGGGCAGCTCGCGCTGGTTGACCCACCACACGCCGAAGCCCAGCAGGCCGCTCACCGTGATCGACACCAGGAAGTAGAACAGCCCGATCATGGCTCCGAGACGACCCACCAGCGGGCTGGCCGAACCCGGTGACCGACGTGGCGGTAGGTCAGCGGGGGAGGGCGCGGAGGTCACGGGGGCACGCTACCGAGCCCAGCGGCATACGGAATCCTTCTGTGGGAGGACACCGCAGCGCGCCCGGCGAGGGCAAGCGGGGTCGATTTCTCCTGAGCCCGCGCGTGGCGTAATCTTGATCCTTGGGTGTCGTGCGCCTGCACGCCATTCACTCATGTGTCGACCCATACAGGGTAGGCCGCCGACAGATTGACGGAGGACATGGCCAAGAAGGACGGTGTCATCGAGATTGAGGGCACGATCGTCGAGGCTCTCCCGAACGCGATGTTCCGGGTCGAGCTGACCAACGGTCACAAGGTGCTCGCACACATCTCGGGCAAGATGCGCCAGCACTACATCCGGATCCTCCCCGAGGACCGGGTCGTGGTGGAGCTCTCGCCCTATGACCTGACCCGCGGTCGGATCGTCTTCCGCTATCGCTGAAGTACCGCTTCGCGCACGGGCCCGCACGGGCACGCGGACGAGGCAACCAACTCCCGATTAACCAACAGCACCTGACGGTGGCGGCCCTCGCATGGGTCGGTAGCGCCAGGCGCGTGATCTGAAGACAGCAGGCAGATGAAGGTTCAGCCGAGCGTCAAGAGGATCTGCGACAAGTGCAAGGTGATCCGCCGTAACGGGCGGGTCATGGTGATCTGCGAGAACCTGCGCCACAAGCAGCGCCAGGGCTGAGCAGCCACCAACCGGCACGCGTCGCCGAGCTTCGAGCGGACGCACACGAATTGCACAGCAGCACCCGGCCCCTGATGACCGACCATCGCGTCGGCGCAGGACGTCACCCCCGGCACGGAGGCCGGGGACCGGAGGCCACCCGTTCTGAAGGGTGGACGCGAAACCGGACCGGTGACTGCACCAGACCTCCGCGAAACAGAAACCAGGAGAACCACCAACATGGCTCGTCTTGTTGGAGTTGACCTTCCGCGCGACAAGCGCGTCGAGGTCGCACTGACCTACATCTTCGGTGTGGGTCGCACCCGCAGCAAGGAGGCGCTGGCAGCGACCGGCGTCAGCCCCGATACCCGCGTCAAGGACCTCGGTGAGTCCGAGCTCGTGGCGCTTCGTGACTTCCTCGAGGGCAACTACCGCCTCGAGGGTGACCTGCGCCGTGAGGTCCAGGCCGACATCCGCCGCAAGGTCGAGATCGGCTCCTACGAAGGTCTTCGTCACCGTCGCGGTCTGCCCGTGCGCGGACAGCGCACCAAGACCAACGCGCGCACCCGCAAGGGCCCGAAGCGCACCGTGGCCGGCAAGAAGAAGGCCAAGTGACGCTGATCGGTTCGCCGGTCACGTCCCACCGAACCCAGTTCTGACGTAGGAGAAACATGCCTCCCAAGGCTCGTACGACGAAGGTTCGTCGTAAGGAAAAGAAGAACGTTGCCCATGGGCACGCTCACATCAAGAGCACGTTCAACAACACCATCATCTCGATCACGGACCCGACTGGCGCCGTGATCGCGTGGGCCTCCGCCGGCCAGGTCGGCTTCAAGGGCTCGCGCAAGTCCACCCCGTACGCCGCCCAGATGGCCGCCGAGGCCGCCGCCCGCCGCGCCATGGAGCACGGCATGCGCAAGGTCGACGTCTTCGTCAAGGGTCCGGGCTCGGGCCGAGAGACGGCGATCCGCTCGCTCACCGCTGCCGGCCTTGAGGTCGGTGCGATCAGCGACGTCACGCCCACGCCGCACAACGGTGTCCGCCCGCCCAAGCGCCGTCGCGTCTGATCAGGCCTGAGTCAAGAGAGAGTAGATAACCCATGGCTCGTTACACCGGCCCGATCACCAAGAAGTCCCGTCGGCTCAAGATCGACCTCGTCGGCGGGGACAAGTACTTCGAGCTCCGTCCCTTCCCGCCCGGCCAGCACGGCCGTCGCCGGATCCAGGAGAAGGAGTACCTCCTCCAGCTGCAGGAGAAGCAGAAGGCTCGCTTCGCCTATGGCGTCATGGAGAAGCAGTTCCTCCGCTACTACAAGGAGGCGGCGCGCCGTCCCGGCAAGACCGGTGAGACGCTCCTGCAGATCCTCGAGTCGCGCCTCGACAACGTCGTCTACCGCGCCGGCCTCGCCCGCACCCGTCGCCACGCGCGCCAGCTCGTGACGCACGGTCACTTCGAGGTCAACGGCGTCCGCGTCGACGTCCCCTCGTACCGCGTGGAGCAGTACGACGTCATCACGGTCCGCAAGCAGTCCGTCGAGACCTTCCCGTTCGAGCTGGCCCGCCAGACGTTCGGTGAGCGCCCCGTCCCGGCCTGGATGCAGGTCGTCCCCGGCTCGCTGCAGATCCTCATCCACCAGCTCCCGGTGCGCGCGCAGATCGACACGCCGCTCACCGAGCAGCTGATCGTCGAGCTCTACTCGAAGAACTAGCACAAAGACGAAGGTGCCGTATGCCGCCGAGCCAGCTCAGCGGCATACGGAATCCTTCGTGACGGGGCTGGGCTCGCAGACAGAGCCGACCCAGCCCGCCCGGAGCGAGACCGGGCAGTTTCACTACGCGTCATATAGCGGTCGCGAGTGGGAAGGAAAAGAACAGTGCTCATCGCACAGCGCCCCGTGCTCTCCGAGGAGACGGTCGCGGACAACCGCAGCCGCTTCACGATCGAGCCGCTCGAGCCCGGCTTCGGCTACACGCTCGGCAACAGCCTCCGTCGCACCCTGCTCTCGAGCATCCCGGGTGCCTCGGTCACGTCCATCCGCATCGACGGCGTGCTCCACGAGTTCACGACCGTGCCGGGTGTCAAGGAGGACGTCACCGAGATCATCCTCAACATCAAGGGCCTCGTCGTCTCCTCCGAGCACGACGAGCCGGTTGTCATGTACCTGCGCAAGCAGGGGCCGGGCACCGTCACCGCCGGTGACATCACGCCGCCGGCCGGTGTCGAGGTGCACAACCCCGACCTGCACATCGCGACCCTCAACGACAAGGGCAAGCTCGAGATGGAGCTGACCGTCGAGCGCGGCCGCGGTTACGTCTCGGCACAGCAGAACAAGTCCGGTGACCAGGAGATCGGGCGCATTCCGGTCGACTCCATCTACTCGCCGGTCCTCGCGGTGACCTACAAGGTCGAGGCGACCCGTGTCGAGCAGCGCACCGACTTCGACCGGCTCATCGTCGACGTCGAGACGAAGAACTCGATGGCCCCGCGCGACGCCATGGCCTCGGCGGGCAAGACCCTCGTCGAGCTCTTCGGCCTGGCTCGGGAGCTCAACGTCGAGGCCGAGGGCATCGACATGGGCCCGTCGCCGACGGACGCCGCGCTCGCCGCCGACCTCGCCCTGCCGATCGAGGACCTCGACCTGACGGTTCGCTCCTACAACTGCCTCAAGCGCGAGGGCATCCACACCGTGGGTGAGCTCGTGGCCCGCAGCGAGGCCGACCTGCTCGACATCCGCAACTTCGGTGCGAAGTCGATCGACGAGGTCAAGGCCAAGCTCGTCGGCATGGGCCTGGCGCTCAAGGACAGCCCGCCCGGGTTCGACCCGTCGGCTCTCGTCGACGGCTACGGCGACGAGGACTACAACGACGACGAGTCCTTCGTCGAGGACGAGCAGCTCTGACCAACCGCTTGACCGAGCTGCACGGCGTCCGCCCGGACGTGCCCAGAGCGGCCTGGTCAGACCCTTTCTAGGAGAACACAATGCCCACCCCCACCAAGGGTCCCCGCGTCGGCGGCGGTCCCGCTCACGAGCGGCTCATCCTGTCGAACCTCGCGACGTCGCTGTTCGAGCACGACCGCATCACGACGACGGAGGCCAAGGCCAAGCGTCTGCGCCCGCTCGCCGAGCGCCTCATCACCTTCGCCAAGCGGGGCGACCTCTCCGCGCGTCGCCGTGTCCTCACGGTCGTGCGCGACAAGGGCGTCGTCCACCGCCTGTTCGCCGAGATCGCGCCGGACATGGCCCAGCGCGCGGGTGGCTACACCCGGATCACCAAGATCGGTGCCCGCAAGGGTGACAACGCCCCCATGGTCGTCGTCGAGCTGGTCCGCGAGCCGCTCTCGGCCAAGAAGGCGACGGTCAAGGAGGCCGAGGCAGCGACGAAGCGCGCCGCCAAGCAGAGTGAGGCCAAGAAGGCTGCCGCCGCGACCAAGGCTGCCGAGGACGCGAAGGCTACAGAGGACACGAAGGCCGCCGCGGCCGCCGACGCGCCCGCCGTTGACCTTCCTGCCGGTGCCGCCCCGCCGAACGAGGACGGCTCGGCCCCCGAGGGCTACACGGTCAAGGGCAACGCCAACTCGGGCCTGTACCACGAGCCGGA
>NZ_DATCWX010000168.1:0-5250 GCF_036566125.1 Intrasporangium sp. | reverse complement strand
TCGTCGCTCGACATCGCCGCAGGCGATGTCCTGCTCATTCCCCACGGTGCGGGCGACCTCCGCATCGCGGGCGACATCACGGTCCTTCGCTGCCAGCCTCCCGCGCCCGTGGGACGGCCGACGGTGCCGAGCGACCCACCGCCAATGGACCGCGCGAGCGGACCCAGCTGATACACCAGCCCGGCTCCCGGGCACACCAAACAGCCGCCGGTCATGAAGTAAGGCGGCAATACCGAGGAGGATCAATGCGCAACAGGTTTGTTGCAACGGTGGCCGTCGCGTCGGTCGCCGCGCTCGGACTGGCCGCGTGCGGCTCGTCGAACACACCCACGGAGCCGGGCGCCGCTCCCAACACGTCACTCGCGACGACAGCCGGTGGCGCCGGTGGCGAGGTGGGCGTCTTCACCTGGTGGGCTGCCGGCTCAGAGAAGGCCGGACTCGACGCACTCGAGAAGCTGTTCAAGGAGAAGTACCCGAACGACACGTTCGTCAACCTGGCCGTCGCGGGTGGTGCCGGCTCGAACGCCAAGGCGAAGCTCGCATCGGACCTGCAGAACAACCAGCCCCCGGACTCGTTCCAGGGACACGCGGGAGCCGAGCTCGCCGACTACATCGACAACGAGCAGATCCTCCCGGTCAACGACGTCATCACCGCGTTGGGTGGCGAGAGTGTCTTCCCCAAGAACCTGCTCGACCGCCTCACCGTCGACGGCAACATCTACTCGGTCCCGTCCAACATCCACCGCGCCAACGTGGTCTGGGCCAACACCGCGGTGCTGAAGAAGGCCGGCATCAACGCCGTCCCCAAGGACATCAAGGCCTGGATGGCCGACATGGACAAGGTGAAGGCGTCCGGCGTCGCAACCCCGCTCTCCGTCGCCGGCTCGTGGACCCAGCTGCAGCTCTTCGAGACCGTGCTCATCTCGGATCTCGGCCCCGAGAAGTACGGCGGCCTCTTCGACGGCAAGACCGCGTGGGACTCGCCCGAGGTCAAAACCGCCGCGGCTGACTACAAGAAGCTGCTGACGTACGCGAACACCGCCTCCGACGGTGACGACTGGCCCGTCGCGACCGACATGGTCATCGACGGCAAGGCCGCCTACAACGTCATGGGCGACTGGGCCGTGGCCGAGTTCGCAGCGAAGGGCAAGAAGGAGCAGACCGACTACCAGTACTTCCCGGTTCCCGGGCAGGATGGCGTCTTCGACTTCCTCGCCGACTCGTTCACCCTACCGAAGGGCGCGAAGAACCCCGGCGGCACGAAGGACTGGCTCATGCTCATCGGCTCGGCCGAGGGCCAGAAGGCCTTCAACCTCGCCAAGGGTTCCATCCCGGCTCGCACAGACGTGCCGGCGAGCGACTTCCCGCCCTACCAGCAGTCCGCGATGGAGGCGTTCAAGTCGAACACGATCGTCTCGTCGATCGCGCATGGCGCGGCCGTGTCACTGGCGTGGAACGCTGACATGACCACCGCCATCAGCAAGTTCTACACGACCAAGGACGACGCCACGCTGGTCACCGACCTCGTCGCGGCTGCCAAGAAGAACCTCGGCTGAGTTCTCCTCAGCCACGAGGGAAGCAAGCCGTATGCTGCTGAGCCGGCTCAGCGGCATACGGCCCCTTCCCGTTCCTTCCGTCCTCCCAAGGAGGCGCACATGCGCAAGGGCACGAGGTTTCGCGACTGGCTCCCCGGCTTCCTGCTGGTGCTGCCGTCGATCATCCTCATCGGGATCTTTGTCTACTTTCTGATCTTCCGGAACGTTGTCGGCTCGCTGGACCGCACGGTGACCCGCGCCACGAAGCGGGTGACCAACCCCGGCGGGCTCGAGAACTACACGAACCTGCTCGGCAGCGAGGGCTACCAGCACGCCCTGTTCAACCTGCTCGTCCTCACCGTCGTCTTCCTCGCGGGCACGATGTTCTTCGGCCTGCTGTGGGCCACGCTGCTCGAGAAGGGAGTGTCGGGCGAAGGCTTCTTCCGGTCGGTGTATCTGCTGCCCATGGCGATCTCCTTCATCGCGGCGGGCATCGTCTGGCGCTGGCTGCTGTCCCCGGGCAAGGGCGACCAGGCCGTCGGGCTCAACCAGCTCCTCGCGATGCTCGGGCTGGAGCGGTTCCAGAGCGGCTGGTGGCAGTCACCCAGCGCGTTCTCCATGGCCGCGATGGCGATCCCCGCCATCTGGCAGCTGTCCGGCTACGTCATGGCGCTCTTCCTCGCCGGGTTCCGGGGGATCTCGGAGGACCAGCGTGAGGCGGCGCGCATCGACGGCGCGAGCGAGAGACAGATCTACCGGCACGTGCTCTTCCCACAGCTGTCGCCGATCGCCCTATCTGCGCTGATCATCATCGGCCACATGTCGATGAAGATGTTCGACCTCATCTACGCCATCGCCGGCCAGAACTCCTACAAAGCCTCGGTGCCAGCCACGCTGATGTGGACCCAGATGTTCCAGCAGAACAACCCCACGGCCGCGGCCGTCAACGCCACGATCCTGCTGCTGCTCATCGCCATCGTCGTCGTGCCCTACCTCATCTACACGAACAAGACCGAGAAGGAGACGCGCTGATGACCACGGCAACGGCAGAGGCGACGCCGGTCGCGCCGGGCACCGACGCCATCGGCGCCCGGGTCACCACCGGCAAGGCGCCGGGGACTGAGGGCAGCATGGCAGGACGGACGGTCAAGTTCATCCTGCTCATCCTCTTCGTCATCCTCATCTTCATCCCGCTTTACGTCCTGTTCGTCACGAGCTTCAAGCGGAGTGCCGACGTCACCGCGAGCGAGGCCTGGACCTTCCCGTCCGTCTGGTCCGTCGAGGGCTGGCGGGGTGCCTGGGAAGCGCTCTCGCCGCCGCTCTTCCGGTCGGTCGCCCTCGCGACGTCCGTGGCCGTGCTCTCTGCGGTCCTCGGATCGATCAACGGGTTCGTCTTCGCGAAATGGCGGTTCCCGGGGGCGACGCTGGTGTTCACGCTGTTCCTCTTCGGGATGTTCATCCCCTACCAGGCGGTCATGATCCCACTCCAGGGAATGCTCCTCGACGTCCAGGGCACGCCCGGGTTCTCGTGGTTCGAGGGGATTCCCAAGCTCATCGCCGTCCACCTCATCTTCGGCATCCCCATCTGCAGCCTGATCTTCCGCAACTACTACGCGACCGCGGTCCCCAACGAGATCCTCGAGGCGGCCAAGGTCGACGGGGCCGGGATGCTGCGGACCTACGGGTCCATCGTCCTGCCGATCTCGGCACCAGCCTTCGTGGTGACCATGATCTGGCAGTTCACGTCGGCCTGGAACGACTTCCTCTTCGCACTGTTCCTGACCAACCGCAACAACGGCCCGGTCACCTACGCCCTCAACGAGCTCGCCGGCGGCCAGAACCCCGACTATCCGTCGATCATGGCGGGGGTGCTGCTGGCCTCGCTGCCGACCCTGCTCGTCTACATCCTGCTCGGGCGGTACTTCATCGGCGGCCTGATGAGCGGCTCGGTCAAATAGTCGCGACGCGAACTGCACACTCGACCCAGCTGAGTCGAGTGTGCACGTTGAGTCTCGCGGTCAGCTGGTGGTGGGACGGCGGGAGGCGAGTCGCCACAGCGCGATCGCAGCGGCGAACAGGCCGACGTCGCGCAGCGCCACGTCGTAGTAGCCGGGCAGGGTGAGCAGGTTGATGATGATGCCGAGCAGCCAGGCGGCGACGATGAGCCCGCCGATCCGGGGGCGAAGAGCCACGACGATGCCGGCGACGATCTCGACGACACCGACGAGGTACATCGCCTGCTGAGCCGTCCCGGGGACGATGCCGTCGATCCATGGGGCGAGGTACTGCGGCCAGTCGGTCAGGATGTTGAAGAACTTGTCGAGCCCGAAGACGATCGGTGCGACGGTGAACGCCGTTCTCAGGATGAGGAAGGCCTGGTCGACCGGATCCGCGCTGAGCAAGGAATGCGTCCGTCCTGGTCGTGTGGTGGACGTGGTGGCCATGTCCATCTCCTTTCTATAGTCAGGATACTTTGACATTAGAACCTTTCGGCCTTTGCGTCAATGGATCTTGGCTTTAGACTGGGACCATGCCGGATCAGTCCAAGGCCACGAGGGACGTCGCTGCTGACGTCGCTGCTGACGTCAATGCCGTCGCTGCGCTCGCGGAGCCGACCCGCCGCCGGCTCTACGACGTCGTCGTCGAGGCGCGCCGGGGTCTCACTCGTGACGAGGTCGCCGAGGCGGTGGGCCTGCCGCGCAACACCGCGGCGTTCCACCTCGACCGGCTTACCGAGGAGGGCCTGCTGACGGCCACCTTCGAGCGCAGGACGGGGCGCTCGGGTCCCGGAGCCGGGCGACCGGCGAAGATCTACGCGCGGGCCAAGCAGGACGTCGCCGTCTCGCTGCCGCCGCGCCACTACGGCCTCGCGGGTGAGCTGCTCGCCGCAGCGGTGGAGGACTCGGAGCGGACCGGCGAGCCGGTCCGCGAGTGCCTCGCCCGGCACGCCTGGGACCGCGGGCATGATCTCGCTGAAGGCGGACTCGCCGCGGCGCTGGCCCGGTCGGGGTATGAGCCGTTCGAGGAGGACGGCGCCCTGGTGCTGGCCAACTGTCCCTTCCACGACCTGTCCACGCGTCACACGGAGCTCGTCTGCGGGATGAACCTCCGGCTGATGGAGGGCCTGCTCGACGCGGTCGGGGAGGAGGGCATGCGCGCCCGGCTCGATCCGAGCCCAGGTCGCTGCTGCGTCCGCCTCGAGCCCGGCGGCGAGTGACGTTCGGGTGCGCATCTTCGGCTTCGACCGGTACGGGGGTCCCGAGGTCCAGCAGTTCTTCGAGGTTCCGCCGCCCGAGGGCAGGGACGGCACCGTGCTCGTCGCGATGCGAGCCGCCGGCGTGAACCCAGCCGACATCAAGGTGCGCAACGGGCAGCGTCAGGGGAGGGTGCCGGTCGACTTCCCGATGGCGATCGGCCGCGAGGCATGCGGCATCGTCCTGTCGGCTGACGAGGCGTCTGGGCTGGAGCCGGGCCGCCTGGTGTTCGGATCATGCGCGAGTGCGTCTGGCGCCTTGGCAGAGTTCGTCCTTCTCGACGCGAAGCAGGCCGTTGCCGTTCCCGCGCACGTGACTGCGGTCGAGGCGGCGTGCATCCCCGTGGCGATCGGCACCGCGTGGGACGCCCTCGATGAGCTCGACCTGCACGCCGGAGACACGCTGCTCGTCCTCGGCGCCGGTGGTGGGGTCGGAAGTCACGCTGTCCAGCTCGGCCGCCT
>NZ_DATCWX010000165.1:0-2944 GCF_036566125.1 Intrasporangium sp. | reverse complement strand
TGAGCGCCTGGGCCGCGGCCGCTGCCCACGCGTCCGGCGTCCCCGCTCCCTTGGGCAGGGGCTGGTCGAGGACGGACCGAGCGGCTCGGGCCGCGGCGAGCGAGGCGATGTGCGAGTCGGTGGCCATCGAGACGCCGTCACAGACGACGAGCACGGCGCGGCTGCCCGCGGTCTCGGTCGCACTGAGCGCCATGGCGTCCTCGTTGCGCGCGTGCCGCTTGCCGATGTCGCACACGCCGGCAACCCAGGCCGCCGGCGCCTCGACGTAGTGGTTGCGCGGGTCGGGGGGCGGCGTGCCGCAGTGGTCGCAGTAGCCGTCGACGATCCGTCCCTGGCCGCAGGCCTGGCAGAGCTGTTCGGCCGACTCAGTGGCCTGGGTGGGGTCGGCGTGCGTGGAGCCGCTGGCGACGGCTCCCGTCCAGCCCACATCGAGAGGCGACTCCTCGCCCGGAGGTGCCGTCTGCGGGGTGGCTGGCGACACCACCGGGTCGTATGCCGCTGGGCTCGCCCCCGCTGCAGCCGTCCTGGGTGCCAGGTCGGCTCCACAGGCCTCACAGAAGCTCGCGTCAGCGGGGTGCGGAGTGCCGCACGCCGGGCAGGTGGCCGCGGTGCCGGCGACCGTGGGGTGTGCCGGCGAGGTCGGCAGGGGGGCATCGGTCACCAGAGGCTCCAGGGTCGGACGGTGTTGGCTTCGTCGACGAGCACGACGCGCTCGGCGGAGTCGGGGGTGCGGCTGGCGAGCTCGCGGAGGGCCTGCTCGAGGCCGACGCGGAGGCCCGGCTCGGTGGCTCGGTGGGTCCCGAGGTGGACGTCCGGGTTCGCGCCGTCCTTACGCACGTTCTCGAGCGCCTCGCGGTAGATGTGTGTCGTCACCTCGGCCCGGCGGCGTGCCGTGAGGGACGTGTCGCTCAGGGTGCGCAGGGCCGCGGCGAGGTCTGGCAGGCCCCGGTTGGCGCGGGCCAGCAGCTCGGCCAGCCCGGCCCGGGCCGTCCGGTAGGCGCTGGAGTGGGTCGGGACCAGCTTGTAGGCGGCCACGGCCCCGTCGACGTCGCCCCGGGCGGCCCGGATCCGGGCCAGGCCGAACGCGGCCATCGGCACGTACGTCGAGTCGGTCCGGGCGCAGGCGATGTAGAGGTTCTCGGCGACCGCGTCGTCACCGGCCTGCTCGCTGGCGTGAGCCAGGGCCAGCTTCGGTGCGAGCTCGCCCGGGACCTGCCCGTAGACGGCGTTGAACGCGGCCTGGGCAGATTTCGCGTCGCCGCGCTCCAGGGCGGCAAGGCCCTGGATCCAGACGGCGCGCCACTCCCACGGGTCGTTCGAGAGCAGCTCGCTCGCGGACTTCTCGGCGAGGTCGCGGTGTCCCATGCTGAGGGCCGTGCGGGCCAGGTCGAGGAGCACTTCCGCGGTCCTGGCCGGCGCCTCGCGCAGGACCGCGAGGCGCTGCTCCGGGTTGCCGGTGACAGCGTGGAGCCAGTTCGTCTGCGGGTCATGCGGGTCGCGCCGCAGGTTCGGCAGGTTGCGCCAGTCGTCAGGCTCGTCGCCCGGTGTCGGGGCGTCGAAAAGGAGCGACCCCACCGTGGTCGTCGCCGCACCCGAGCCCCGGTCGATGGCGACGACCTCGCGAAGCACGCCGATCATCTGCGAGCGCAGCTCGTCGGCGGACACGAAGCGGTCGTCGCGGTTCGGGGCGCAGGCCTTCGAGACGAGCCGGTAGAACGAGTCGTACTTCTGGAAGATCGGGCTCGAGTCCTGCGGCGGCAGGCTGTTGAGGTAGGTCGACTGGTAGCCGCGGAACTCCATCGTGAGCACGACGAGCGTGCGGCCGATGGTGTAGATGTCGGAGGCGACGGACGTGCCGAGCTCAGCCACCTCCGGCGCCTGGTAGCCGACGGTCCCGAAGATCGCGGAGTCCTCGTCGTCGATGCGGCGGACCCCACCGAGGTCGATGAGCTTGACCTCGTCGCCGACCTGGATGATGTTGTCCGGCTTGAAGTCGCAGTAGGCGAGGCCGAGGTCGTGGAGGTACTGGAAGGCCGGGAGGATCTCGAGGATGTAGGCGAGGGCCTGGTCCACCGGCAGGGGGTCGTAGAACCCGGCCTTCTGCATCCGCTGCTTGAGGATCGACTTGAGTGACGTGCCGCCGACGTACTCCATGACGATGTAGCCGGCATCGTCGTACGTCACGAAGTTGTAGATCTCGACGATGCTCGGGTGCGAGACCTGCGCCAGGAACCGCTGCTCGGCGATCGCGGCGGCGAGGGCGTCCGGATCGGCCGAGTTGAGCAGGCCCTTGAGCACGACCCAGCGGTCGGACACGTTCTTGTCCTTGGCGAGGTAGATCCAGCCGAGACCGCCGTGGGCGAGGCACCCGGCCACCTCGTACTGGCCGGCCACGAGGTCGCCCGGCCGCAGCTTCGGATCGAACGAGAAGGGGTGACGGCAGTTGGCGCAGAAGCCGGTCGTGCGACCGGGCTGCCCGTCACGACCGCGGCCCACGGCCTCGCCGCACTTGGGGCAGAACCGCTTGCCCTCCGGCACGACCGGGTTGGTGAGCAGGGCCTTCTCCGCGTCGATCGTCGGGGCGGGCCGGACGGTGGTGATGCCGCCACCGAGCCGGGCGCTGCGGAGGCGCTGGGAGCTCCCGGTCCGGCGGGTGACGACAGATCCCGTCTGACGCGCCCGCTTCGAGCCCAAGGCCGCCGAGGCGAGCATGCTCGACGCCGCCGAGCGGGTGGACAGCTCGGGACCGATGCCGGCCGGCCGTATCGCCGTGGAGTCGACGACCTGGACGAGCTCCTCCTGGTGGGCCGGCGTGCCGCACACGTTGCAGTAGCCGTCGGCGATCGTGCCCGTGCAGCCGGGCTGGGCACAGCGAGTGCCGTCCGGCACCGTGGCGAGGGCGGCGTCCGGGTCGGCGGCGGGAGCAGGTGGCATGGCAGCCGGC
>NZ_DATCWX010000161.1:0-11589 GCF_036566125.1 Intrasporangium sp. | reverse complement strand
GGTACGGCTTCGCCGGGCACCGCAAGGCACCGACGCGGAGCGAACCTACGAGCCGCCCTTGCGGCTCAAGCTGATCCGGGCCGTGGTCGAGTTGTGCCGGATCGTTCCCGTGATGGTGACCGTCGGCCTGGGGGTCGCGGTGCTCGTCGCGCTGTCCGGCATCGTCCAGGCGTGGGGCGTCTGGGAGGCCGCGGTCCTCGGGGGAGTCGTCCTGGCTGCCGTCGGAGCCGTCGCCGCTGGTGTCACGGTGATCGCCAAGTGGGTCGTCGTGGGGCCCATCCGCGCCATCGAGCATCCGTTGTGGAGCCCGTTCGTCTGGCGCAACGAGGTCGTCGACACCTTCGTCGAGATGGTGGCAGGCCCCTGGTTCGCCTGGACGGCGACCGGCACGCCGGCCATCAACATCTGGCTGCGCAGCCTCGGTGCGAAGATCGGGCACGGCGTGTGGTGCGAGACCTACTGGCTGCCCGAGGCCGACCTCGTGCGGCTCGGGGACGGCGTCACGGTCAACCGGGGCTGCGTGCTCCAGACCCACCTCTTCCATGATCGAATCATGAGCATGGACACCGTAACCCTGGCCGCCGGTGCGACTCTCGGTCCGCACGGGGTGATCCTGCCCGCTGCCACGATCGGCGCGGGGGCGACGGTCGGCCCCGGATCGCTCGTCCTTCGCGGCGAGACGGTGCCGCCGAGCAGCCGGTGGACCGGCAACCCCATCGCGCCGTGGACGGAAGCCCGCGACTGATGCCGCGATCGACCAAGGTGCGCGACGACGAGGTCCTCGACCCCTACGTGCCCGAGCGGGGGGACGGCCGGTACGCCGTCACGCACTACGACCTCGACCTCGTCTACCGCGTGTCGAGCAACCGGCTCTCCGGCCGCGCCACCCTCGATGTGAGCTATCTCGAGGAGACCGACCGAATCGCCGTCGACCTCGCCGGGCTGCGGGCGAGCAAGGTGACCGTGGCTGGGCGAACCGTCCCCTGGACCCACCGCGGGGACCGGATCATGGTGCGCCTCCCGGATACCGCCGTGGTGGGCGACACGACGACCGTCTCGATCACCTACGCGGGCAACCCCCGGCCGGCGAGGAGTCGATGGGGTGCGGTCGGCTGGGAGGAGCTCGACGACGGAGCTCTCGTCGCCTCGCAGCCCTCGGGGGCGGCCACCTGGTTCCCGTGCAACGACCACCCCAGCGACAAGGCCACCTACCGCATCGCCATCGACTGTGACTCGCCCTATGACGTCGTGGCGACCGGCACCCTGACGGCCCAGCGGGTACGCGGCAGCCGTACCAGCAGGGTCTTCGAGCAGGAGTCACCGATGGCGACCTACCTCGCCGCGGTCCACATCGGCCAGTACACGCGCTTCACCCTTTCGCGGGAGCCGGTGCGGCAGGAGGTCGTGCTGCCGGCCGGCTTCATCGCGCCGGCGCGGGCCGACCTGTCCCGTCAGCCACGAATGATGGAGGTCTTCGAGCGGCTCTTCGGGCCCTATCCCTTCACCGATTACACCGTCGTCGTCACGCCTGATGAGCTGGAGATGCCGCTCGAGGCCCAGGGCATGGCGACCTTCGGCCCCAACTGGCTGCAGGGCAGGGGCCATGAGGAGCGCCTCGTCGCGCACGAGCTCGCGCACCAGTGGTTCGGCAACAGCCTGACGATCGCGACGTGGCGCGACATCTGGCTCAACGAGGGCTTCGCCTGCTACGCCGAGTGGCTCTGGGGCGAGGCCGCTGACGGCATCACGGCGGATCGCTCGGCCCGCGAGCACTGGTCGCGACTCGCGACGCTCCCGCAGGACATCGTCATCGGCGATCCCGGGCCCGACCTGATGTTCGACGACCGGGTCTACAAGCGGGGCGCGCTGACCGTGCACGCCCTGCGCCGTGAGTCGGGTGACCCGAGCTTCTTCGCGATGGTGCGCGACTGGGTCGCCAGCAACGCTCACGGCTCGGTGACCACGGAGGCCTTCCGGGCGCACGCGTCTCGCCACCTCGGGACGCGGGCCGAGGAACTGCTCGACGACTGGCTATGGGGCGCAGCCCTGCCCGACCTGCCGACGACGACTGCAGGCTTCGGTTGAGCTTGGGTCCTCAGCGCAGACGCACGTCCACCTGCGGGACCTGACCAGCCACGGCGACCGCGGCAGCGGCATCGGGCCAGGGGAGCGCAACGTCGTGGACGGTGACCTTGGCGGTACCGCGGCCGAGCAGATCAGTGGGTATGCCGCTGGGCGGGGTCGGCACCCCGGCCGGGTCCGTGCGCAGCCCGATCCCGAGGGCCTTGAGCGCCGCTTCCTTGCGCACCCAGCTTACGGCGTGTCGTCGGAAGAGGGCGTCAGCGCTCGGCTCCACGACGTCTCGTTCGTCCGGGTGGATCGCCACGTCGGGGAAGCCGGGGAACCGGACGGCCTGGATCGACTCGATGTCGATGCCCACCTGGAGGACCGCGCAGATCGCGACCGCCACCCAGTCGTCGCACCGCGAGAGGGACAGCTCGACACCGTGGGATCCGACGATCACCGGGCGACCGTGCGGAGCGCCGCACCTCGGGCACGTGCGGTCGAAACGCAGCGACGACGCGGTGGACCCGACCACGCTCGCGACGGCACGACGCGCGAGAACGTGCCCAGCGGCATACGACCTGGCAGTTGGGGGCGGGACGATCCGAGCCAGCGCGGCGCACTCGTGGTCGTCGAGGAGGTCGTGGCCGTCCGAAACGTCGGCGACGCGCCGCACCCAGACGTCGACGGTGACCGCGGTGACAGGGCTGGTTCTGGACGATGCGGTCACCCGTCCATGGTGGCCCACCCTCGTGCCCGGTGCCCGGACGTCAGTGCAGTCGGACCCGCGGATCGAGCCCGGCGTAGGCCACGTCGACGAGGATGTTGGCGACGACGACCGCCGCCGAGGCGAACAGGACGATCCCGATGATGACCGGCAGGTCCTGCTGGTTGATCGCGTCGATGGCCGTCTTGCCGAGCCCGGGCAGACTGAAGACGGTCTCGGTCACGACGACACCACCGAGCAGGGTGCCGACGTCGATGCCGAACTGGGTGACGACCGGCGTCAGGGCGGCGCGCAGGCCGTGTCGGACGACGACCCTTCGCTCGCCGATCCCCTTGGCCCGGGCGGTTCGGATGTAGTCCTCGCTGAGGACGTCAAGCATCGACGCACGCGTGAGACGGGTGTAGGTCGCGGCCGACACCAGGGCCAGGGTCACCCAGGGCAGGACCAGGTGCTGGAACCATGGTCCGACTCCCTCGGTCAGGGGTGCGTAGCCGCCGGCCGGGAAGATGGCGATGCCGTTGAGGGTGAGCTGGAAGTAGAGGAAGTAGAGCAGGAGCAGCCCGAGCAGGAACGTCGGCATCGAGTAGAAGAACAGCGAGAAGACGGTGAGGCCGCGGTCGACGAAGGACCGGGGACGGATGGCCGAGATGACACCGTTGAAGACCCCGAAGCCGAGCCAGAGGATCGCCGCCCCGATGACGAGCGAGATCGTGATGGGCAGGGCCGCGCCCATGATCTCGGTGACGGGAACCTGGTGGTAGTAGTCGTAGCCGAGATCGCCACGGACTGCGTTGCCCACGAAGGTGAGGTACTGCTTCCACAGCGGCTGGTCGAGACCGAGACGGTGCGAGATCAGCGCAACCGTCTCAGGCGTCGCCTGCCGGCCGGCCAGCGTCTGTGCCACGTTGTTGGGGGCGATGAAGAACAGCGCGAACACCGCAATGGTGATCAGCCACAGGACCAGGATCCCGAGGGCGATGCGGCGCACGAGGAAACGGCCCATAACGGTCACTCCTCCCTGAGAAGATCGTCACGCGGGTTGAAGGCGTCTCGCACGCCGTCGCCGAAGAGGTTGAACGCCAGTGTGGTGATGAGCAGCGCCGCGCCGGGGAAGAAGACGAACCACCAGGCCGTGGTGTAGTAGTTCTGCGCCGAGCTGATCATGCCGCCCCAGTCCGCCGTCGGTGGAGGCAGGCCGAGCCCGAGGAAGGACAGTGTCGCCTCGACGACGATGACGACTGGCACGAGCAGGGACGCGTAGACGATGACCGGCGCGAGCACGTTCGGCATGACGTCGACGAACATGATCCGCGAGTCGCTCGCGCCGAGCGACCTGGCGGCCTCGATGAACTCACGTTCGCGGAGCGAGAGCACCTGCCCCCTGACGATGCGTGCGACGCTCGCCCAGCTGAAGAAGCCGATGACGAGGACGGTGACGAGGAGGCTCGGACCGACGACCGACACCAAGGCGATCGCAACGAGCAGGAAGGGGACCGACAGGATGACGTCGATGAGCCGGGCGAGGATGGTGTCGACGGCGCCACCGAGATAGCCCGCCGCCAGGCCGACGATGACTCCGATGACAACCGTCATTGCGGTCGCGACGACGCCGACGAGCAGCGAGATACGCGCGCCGTAGGCGATCCGCACGAGGATGTCGCGCCCGAGGTCGTCCGTCCCGAGCAGGAAGGTCCTCGAGGGCGGCGTCGGCAAGCCCTCCGGGGTCAGCCCGATGTCGCGGTACTGCTCGTTGACCGGGTGCCCGGTCAGGGCGGCGGTGACCGGCGCGAAAACCGCCATCAGGATGATGAGGACCATCACCACGAGAGAGATCATGGCGACGCGGTCTTGGCGGAGGCGTCGCCATGCGAGGTACCAGGGGCTGCGCCCCTGGATCGCGGCCCTGCCTTCCCCCGGTGCCGTACCCGGAGGGGGCGCCGTCGGCTCCTCGATGCCGTATGCCGCTGAGCTGGCTGACGTGGTCATGGCGTGGCTCCGGTGGGTGGTTGCGCAAGTTCCTCGCCGACGGCGAGCGGGTGCAGGCAGGCCGTCGGATGGTCCTCCCCGTCGCCCATGACGGGCACGAGCGGAGGATCCGTCACCGAGCAGTCCGCCTCGGCTTTCGGGCAGCGTGGGTGGAAGCGGCATCCCGAGGGCGGATTGGTCGGGCTCGGCAGGTCGCCGGTGAGCACGATCCGCGCCCGACTGTCCGTCAGGTCGGGGTCGGGCACCGGCCGCGCGGAGAGCAGCGCGCGCGTGTAGGGATGACGCGGCCTCGAGAACAGCTCGCCGGCGGGTGCGAGCTCGACGACCTTGCCGAGGTACATCACCGCGATCCGGTCGCTGACGTGGCGGACGACCGAGAGGTCGTGGGTGATGAAGAGGTAGGTCAGGTGGAACTCATCCTGCAGGTCGATGAGCAGGTTGATGACCTGTGCCTGGATCGACACGTCGAGAGCCGAGACCGGCTCGTCGCAGATGAGGAGTCGGGGGCGCAGGGCCAGGGCACGGGCAACGCCGATCCGTTGGCGCTGGCCGCCGGAGAAGTCGGCGGGGAAGCGGTTGTAGTGCTCCGGGTTGAGGCCGACCACCTCCATGAGCTCCTGCACCTTGCGTTTTCGTTCCGACCGGGACCCGATCCCATGGATGATGAAGGGATCGGCGATGATCGAGCCGACTCGGCGCCGTGGGTTGAGCGAGCCGTAGGGGTCCTGGAAGATCATCTGGACCTCGCGCCGCACGGTGCGCATGTCGCGTCGGTCCAGATGGGTGATGTCCCTGCCCTCGAAGATGATGGTCCCACTGGTCGGTTCGTGCAGCCTGGCCAGGCATCGAGCCAGGGTCGACTTGCCGCATCCGGTCTCGCCCACGAGGCCGAGCGTCTCTCCCGGCTCGATGTCCAGGGAGACCCCGTCGACAGCGTGCACCTGATCCGCGGTCCGGCGGCCGACGACCGCCCGCGAGCCCGCGTCGAAGTACTTCGTGAGCGAGTCGGCCTGCAGCAGTGGCGAGTTCACGTCATTCTCCTTCAACGGCATGCACCCCAGCGCCATGGCCGTTGTGCGCGGCTACACCGGAGTACGTCCGTGCATGGGGCAGCCAGCAGGCCGACTGGTGCGACTCATCGCCGTCCACGGGCGCGAGCGGCGGGCGCTCGTTCCAACACCGATCGAAGACGTGGGGACACCGGGGCGCGAAGGGGCACCCGCCGGGCAGGTCGATGAGCGAGGGTGGCGTGCCCGGGATGGGCGTGAGGCGCTCGGCGTTGCTGCCCTGCGCCGGGAGGGAGCCGAGCAGGCCCTCCGTGTAGGGGTGGTGGTGGAGGTAGAAGAGCGTGCGCCGCGACGCCTGCTCCATGACGCCGCCCGCGTACATCACGATGACGTCGTCGGACATCTCCGCCACGACTCCGAGGTCGTGGGTGATGAGGATGATCGCCGTCCCGAAGTCCTGCTGAAGACTGCGCATGACGCTCAGGACCTGGGCCTGCACCGTGACATCGAGGGCGGTCGTCGGCTCGTCCGCGATGAGCAGCGCCGGGTCCAACGCCATGGCCATGGCGATCATGGCGCGTTGGCGCATTCCCCCGGAGAACTGGTGTGGATAGTCGTCGATCCGGCGGCGGGCATTGGAGATTCCCACCGCTGCGAGTAGCTCCACAGCCCGCTCCCGGGCCTGGGCTTTGGTCCGGGAACGGTCGTGTGCCCGGATCATCTCGACGATCTGCCACCCGACCGTGTAGTACGGGTGCAGGCTCGAGAGCGGATCCTGGAAGATCATGCCGATCTGGGCCCCGCGCACCTGCCGTAGCACGTGCGCGGGGGCCCCGATCAGCTCGATGCCGTCGAGCCGTGCGGACCCGGTGACCCGAGCCCCTCGGGCGAGCCCGGTGATCGCCTGCACGGACGCGCTCTTGCCGGAGCCGGACTCGCCGACCACCGCGAGGGTGGCGCCCTGTTCCACGTCGAACGAGAGTCCGCGCACGGCACGGACGATCCCGTCCGGAGTGTTGAACGACACCCCCAGATCGCGAACCTCGAGCAGCGCCATGGTCGCTCCTTGTGTTCCGTCAGCCGCCCTGCTTGTCCGCGCTCAACCAGATGTTCGTCGGATCGAAGTTCTGGAAGGTGGGGATGTAGACGGCGCCGTGAACCTGCTCGGCGTGGTAGTTGGCGGTCTTCGGGTTGGTGATCGGGAAGAACGCCGCGTCCTGCATCACCTGCTGGTCGGCCTTGGCCCACAACGCACGGGCTTCATCCCGCGTCGGGGCCTGGACTGCCTGGTTGATGACGCTGTTGGCCGCCGGGCTGTCGTACAGGCCGAAGTTGCTGCCCACGGGCGGGAACGACGGCTTGCCGGAGAAGAGCGGGTTGAAGAACGACAGCGCCGCGTCGCCGTACCAGTCGGCTCCCCACCCCGACAGGGCGACGTCCCAGACGCCGCGTTGTGCGACCGAGGGCACCTGGAGGTACTTCGTGTAGAAGTCCGCGTTGGGTGATGGCACACCGACGACGTTGATGCCGGCCTTCGACAGGTCCTGCTGGACCGTCTGGTAGACCTTGCTCTGGCCCTCGGACTTGTTGCGGTAGAGGAACTTGAGGGTCAGGCTGGGGTGACCCGCGCTGGCGAGCATCGACTTCGCCTTGTTCAGGTCATACGGATACAGGTCGAAGCTCGTCTCACCGCCGACGATGTTCGGCGGCAGCACGTGTGTCAACGGCGCGTTGATGGCCGGGCCACCGAGGACCTGGATCATGTTCGTGCGGTTGAGGGCGTGGGACAGGGCCTGACGAACCGCTGCGTCCTTGAGCGCGCCACCGTTGTTCGGCGAGGCCGTGTTGAACACGATGTAGGGGTTCGTCGAGGCGGATGGACCCAGGTTGAGCTTGGGGTCCTTCGCGGCGATGAGCGCCGGGAGCTGGGATGGCGGTGGGAAGGTGTCCCACTCCATGTCCGCTGCCGCGGTGCCCGTCTGCAGCTGCTGCTGGATCGAGTCCTGCGTGCTCGTCTCGTCGATGACGATCTTGTCGACGTATGCCTTGCGGATCGGGTCGGTGTCGGCCTTCCAGGCGGGGTTCCGACTGAAGGTGATCGACTTCGTCGGCGTGTAGGAGTCGACCTGGTACGGGCCGTCCGACAGGGTGTGCTGCGCGAGCTCGGCGCTCGCAGGCACGTAGGCGTCCCACTCCTTGGGAGCCGGTGAGAACGCTGACATGGTGAGCATGTCGACGAAGAACGACGCCGGGTGCGTGAGCGTGAAGACGACGGTCTGGTCGCCATTGGCCTTGACGCCCGGCAGGTCGGTCGAGTTGATGTAGTTGGCGATGGGTGCCGCCAAGGGCTTGACCTTGGCGAAGCCGTCACAGAAGGCTTTCATCCCGTCGATGAGGTCGATGTAGTCGGGCAGGCCGCCGAACGGCTGGGCCGGGTTGCACGTGCGCTTGACGCCGCGGACCACGTCTGCGGCCGTCACGGCGCGTGGGGGACTGGTGTTCCACATGACACCCGGCCGGAGCGTGATGGTGTAGGTCTTCCCGTCCGCGCTCAGCCCGGAGCCCTGCTTGGGGATCTCGGTCGCGAGGTCCGGCACCGCAGTCGTCTCCTGGCCGCTGACGGCCGGGTTCGTGAACAGCGACCTGCTCCACATCCGCAGACCGAGGTACCCGCCGGAGTAGTAGCTGACGTTCGGGTCCATGTAGTCGACGTCCCCGGTCCCCAGCATGTTGAGCGTGCCGCCGCGTACGGCCGCCGCGTTCGTCGCAGCGCCGCCCGTCCCGGGTGACGCGCTGTTGCACGCGGTCAGGATGAGGGCGGTGGCGACGCTCGTGCCGGCCGCGACGCAGGCCCTGGTTCTCGAAGTCATCACGTCCTCCTTCGGCTGCCTTGCAGGCCGGCAGGCCGATACGCCTGCGTGTGACTCCTGCAAGTGATGACGACCCGAACCTAGGCACGACCAAGCAGGCCTGTGGCGCTCGGGTCGTGCGTCGTCACGCGATCGCAAGGGTGCTGTTACGCGCAGTGCGACAACATGACAGTCCTGTGACACTTTTCGGGGGCACGAGGTGAGACTCTCCGAGCGCGCGGCTTACGCTGGTGTGGTGAGGCGAAGCGTCTTGCTGGTTGAGGACGATCCCCGGGTCCGCCGGGTTCTCCGGCTCGCCCTGGAGGACGAGGGATTCGAGGTCGCCGAAGCGGCCACCGGCGAGGAGGGCCTGGAGTCCTGCCACGACACCGGGCCGGACATCGTGCTGCTCGACCTGATGCTCCCGGACCGGGACGGATTCGCGGTGTGCCGCGAGCTGCGCAGGACGAGCACGGTCCCCGTCATCATGGTGACGGCGCGCACGGACAGCCACGACGTGGTCGGCGGACTCGAGGCGGGCGCCGACGACTACGTGACCAAGCCTCTCGTTGCCAAAGAGCTCACCGCGCGTATCCGTGCTCTCCTGCGCCGCGTCGAGCCTGCAATGGACCGCAGTCCCCGGAGGGTGGATTTCGGTGACCTCTCGATCGGCCTCGATGACGGTGTCGTGCTTCTGGGAGGCGTGGTGGTGCCCCTGACCCGCACGGAGTTCCGCCTGCTCGTCGAGCTGGCGGTCGCCGACGGTCAGATCTGCAGCCGGGAGCGGCTGCTCGACCGCGTCTGGGGTTATGGCTACTTCGGCGACAGCAGGTTGGTCGACGTCCACGTGCGGCGCCTGCGGACCAAGGTCGAGCGCGATCCCGCGACGCCACGCCACGTGGTGACCGCGCGCGGACTCGGTTACCGGTTGACCGCCTAGGGGGCCACCACGGGAAAGCCCACTCGCACCTCATCGAGGCGCCTCGGCGTACGGGCGCGGTTGTCGCTCACCTTCGGCCTGCTCGCGGGACTGCTTTCGGTGGGGTTGTCGATCCTGGCCTGGTTCGTGGTTTCGGCCAACCTGGTGAGCGAGGCGAAGTCCAATGCGGTGATGGAGGCGGTGCTCGACAGGGACGCGGTCCAGGCAGCCGTCGAGCACGGTCGGGAGGCCGTCGCAAAGGCACTGCCCCTCAAGGTGCGCTCGGGCCAGAGCGCCCTTGCCCTCGTCGGAGGCCAATGGCTGTCGAGCGCGCCGGGTTTCGGGCCGGAGCAGCTGCCCGCCAACCTGAGGCCGCGCCCGGGATCCGTGGATGGTGACGTCCAACGGATGACTCTCGACGGGTCACCCTACTTCGTCGTGCGCCTCCCGCTCCAACCCAGCGGCAACGTGTTCTACGAATGGATACCCGAAGGAGCCCTCGGGGCCATGCTGCGCGAGCTCGCGGTGGGCCTCGCCGCCTCGGCGCTGGCCATGACGATCATCGGTCTCCTGCTGGGGCGGGCAGCCACCCGGTTGGCCCTGCGCCCGTTGGCCGTGTTCGGGAGGGTGGCCGGGCGGGTGGCGCACGGGGACCTCAGCGCCCGGCTCCCGATTGACAATGACCCAGACCTGCGCGAGCTCGCCACGTCGTTCAACGCGACCATCGATGAGCTGCAGCGGAGGGTCGCGATGGAGTCGCGGTTCGCCCTCGATGTCAGCCATGAGCTCCGGACGCCGCTCACCACGATGCTCAACTCTGTCGAGGTCATCCAGAACCGCCGCGAGACCCTGCCCCGCGCAGTGCGCGAGCCCTTGGACATGCTCACCGCAGACGTCCAGCGCTTCCGCAGTCTCGTCGTCGACCTGCTCGAGTTCTCCCGCGATGATGCGGGGGACCGGCTGGTGCTCGAGGAGGTCGTCATCGCCGACCTCGTCCGGCACGCCGCGGACGCCGCCGCCGGGCGGTCCGTCACCGTGGTGGACGCTGCAGCCGAGGGCGTCGTCCTCGCCGTCGAGAAGCGTCGGTTGGAACGTGTTGTGGCCAACCTCGTCGGCAACGCCGAGACCCATGGAGCCGGTTGCACCGAGGTGCGCGTCACGAGGCGGGATGGGGTGGTGCAGATTCTCGTCGACGACGCTGGGCCGGGCGTGCCGCCGAGCGAGCGACGTCGCGTCTTCGACCGTTTCGCCCGAGGCGACGGCGGCGGAAGGGTGGTGGGATCTTCCGACGGCGTTACTGGATCCGGCATTGGGCTTGCCATCGTCGAGCGCCACGTGACGCTGCACGGCGGCAAGGTCTCCGTCGCCGCGAGCCCAGACGGTGGGGCTCGCTTCACCGTGGACCTGCCGATCGCCAAGCCGGGATCGACTCGCCACCCCAAGGCGGGCTCGACGCCGACCGACCGACCCCGCCGGGCGACGCGTGACGGCGTGCTGGGATGACACGTGGCCCGAGGACGGGCAGAGTGTGGGAGTGCTCCGCCAACGACTCCCGGTGCGGCCCCTGACGGCTGCCGACCGCGACACCGCGTTGGCGTGGTGCGCCCGGGACCGGCCGGCCAACGTCTTCGTCGCCGCGCGGATCGAGGAGGGGGCGCTGCGCTCCAACCCGGGCGCCCTGCTCGGACACTGGGTCGACGGGCGCCTCGACGGGCTGGCCTGGGCCTCGGCCAACGTCGTGCCGGTGGGGCTCGACGAGTCCGGCGTCGCGGACGTCGCCGCGCGAATCATGCGCCAGCGACGGCAGTGCGCCTCGATCTTCGGGCCGAGCGAGCAGGTCGTCGGCCTGTGGAACCGGCTCGGCCCGTCGTGGGGTCCCGTTCGTGCCATCCGCGGTCACCAACCACTCCTCGCCACCTCCACCCGCCCGTCCAGGCTTGGTATCGCAATCGACCCCGCAGTCCGGCAAGCGACCATGGACGAGGTCGGGCTCGTCGTGCCGGCAGCAGCGCACATGTTCACCGAGGAGATCGGCTA
>NZ_DATCWX010000152.1:0-10379 GCF_036566125.1 Intrasporangium sp. | reverse complement strand
CGCGACGCGGACCTCGCGCGCATCGTGCACGAGCACGGCCGGCCAGTGCTGTGGACCCGGCCGCCGGGCTTCCCGGCCCTCGTCCTGTTCGTCCTCGAGCAGCAGGTGAGCCTGGCCTCCGCGGCGGCCGCCTACTCGCGTCTCGCCGAGCACCTCGGGGGCATGTCACCCGAGGCGCTCGCCACATCGACGCACGAGGAGTTGCGCGCCTGCGGCGTCTCACGGCAGAAGGACCGGTACCTGCGAGCCTTGTCCGCGGCCGTGCTGGACGGCACGCTCGACCTCGCGGGTCTGGCGGAGCGTCCCGACGACGAGGTGCGCCGGGCCCTCGTCGCCCTGCCCGGCATCGGGCCGTGGACCGCGGACGTCTACCTGCTCGCCTGCCTCGGGAGACCCGACCTCTGGCCGGTCGGTGACCGGGCGCTGCAGGTCGCCGCAGCGGAGGCCCTCGGACTCGCCGCCGTGCCCGACCCGGCAGCACTCACCCTCCTCGGCGAGCGCTGGCGGCCCCTGCGCTCGACCGCGGCCCGGTTGCTGTGGCACGGCTACCTGGCTCGCCGGGGCCGCGCGGAGACCCCGCCTGAGCTGCTTTCCTGACCACGCGTGCGGCTGGGTTGGACTGCGCCACAGACGAACTGAGCCGTATGCCGCTGAGCCGGCTCAGCGGCATACGGCTGGCTTTGGGTTCCTGCCGCCCACGCGGAGCCTCGGCCTCACGTCTCAAGGCACCAGCGGTTTCCACGCACTCGCAGCCAGCGGCGAACTTGGCCCGGATGGCGGGAAGCCCCCAGGTACTGGGGGCTCCCCTCTGCGTCACCTCTGTCCAGGTGATCAGATGATGAGCAGGACCGCGGCGGCGACCGCCCCAGCCAGGCTGAGCGTGCCGAGCACAAAGCTCACGACGGCGCCTGCGGTCCAGTACCCGGACCGGTCGCGAATGCTGGCACCGAGCATGCCCAAGCCTGCGGTGAGCAGGACTCCACCGGCGATCCAGCTGCTGAGGTACCAGACCTCGCCGAGGTCCGCCAGGATCCAGCTGGCCGGCACGAAGTAGGCGTACGCACCGAACGCCGCAACCAGCGCACCCACGATGATGAGCGTGTAGTCAACCGTGCGGTTACGGAACAACCGGGGAAGATGCTCTGTCCTCACGACTTCCTTCTGCTGGAGATCCGACATCGTCCTCACCTCCCTCCTGAAATCACCTCCAGCGTTGACCGCACCCCGCGCCGGGCGTAAGAGTCGTTGGTCCTGACCTTCCCGGCTCGGCGCCCGCGCGCCCGGACGAGATGGAGCGACGCTGGGCGTTCCTCCGAGTCCCGGCCCTGGTCAGCCGGCTTGTCTTGGTCAGATGCCGTCCGCGACCATCAGATGGAGGGCGGCTCCGACTTCGAGGGCACTCTCGTCGTAGACGACGTCGTCTGCATGGTTGAAGGACCTGTTCCCCTCTCCCTGCGCACCGAGATAGACCATCGCGCCGGGCCACCTCCGCAGGAAGTACGCGAAATCCTCGATCACCATCGAGGGCTCCGGCATCGCGACGACGTTGCCGGCCAACTCCGTCTGCCCTAGCCGGGTCTCGAGTCTGGTGATGAAGTCGACGTCGTTGACCACGGCGGGGTAGCCCTCATGGACTGTCAGAGCTCCCGTCAGGCGGTGTGATGCCACAACGTCGCGCACCAGGTCCTGCATTGCCCCGATGAGCTGGGTTCGGGTGTCCGCGGTCAGGGTGCGGAGTGTTCCCCTGAGGCGGCCTGAGGCTGGGATGACGTTGACGGTGTTCCCGATTCGGGACTCGGTGACGGTGGCGACGACGTGCTCTTCTGTTGCGAGGTTCCCGACCAGCTCTCGCAGGCGGATGGTGATCTCCGAGGCGGCCTCGACCGGGTTCCCGACAAGATGCGGCTGGCTTGCGTGACCTCCCGGGCCACCCAGCTCGACGGTGAACCAGTCGCCGTAGGCCATGAACACTCCTGGCCGGCACAGGATCGAACCTGGCGCCGCGAGGGCGTGGACGTGCAGGGCAAAGGCCGTCGCCTGGCCCGGGAACGTGAGGTTCGCATGCTCCAGGCTCCGGAGCGCGCCGCGGTCGGACTCCTCACCGGGCTGGAAGACGAGGACGGTGTCCCGCCTCGGGGGGTTGTCGACCAGGGCCTTGGCGGCCCCGAGGAGCATTGCCATGTGCAGGTCGTGCCCACAGGCGTGCATGGCCTCCGCCACGGTGGACCGGAACGGCACGTCCGTCCGCTCGGTGACCGGGAGGGCGTCCATGTCCGCTCGGAGCACGGAGACGATGTCGTCTGGGGCGGACCCCGGAATGCGGACCGTGACTCCCGCCGCCGGACGGGACTCGCCGACCAGGCCGAGGTCGCGCAGCGTGGAGGCGATGTAGTCGTGGGTTCGGGGCAGCTCGAGACCCACCTCGGGGTGCCGGTGGAGCTCTCGGCGGTGCTCGATCATCCACTCCTGCACGTCGCGGGCCTGTTGGATCCGCACGTTCATCAGCGCGCCTCTCCGACAGGCCCTTCCGAGGTCTCAGCTGTCAGCTGCGCCCCCCGCAGCGTGGTGCTGCGGCCGGCCACCTTCACGGCCGCACGGACCGATTCGTCCAGACTCAGCCCAGCTGCGAGTCCGGTGGCCAGCGCGCCGCAGAATGCGTCACCCGCGCCGGTGGTGTCAACGGGGTCGACGCGCACGGCGGGGATGTGGCGAAGCTCGGCCCCGGGCTCGAACACGGCGGCCCCGTCGGCTCCGAGGGTGACGACCACCGATCGCTCGAATCGTAGGGCGGTCAGGCACTCGGCCACGTCAGTGATCGTGTCTGGCTCGTTCCGGCCGGCGAGCTGCCCGAGCTCCGTGCGGTTCGGTACCAGGATGTCGACGCGGGACAGGACCTTGGCCAAGGCATTCGGGTCCGATGGCATGGGGGCAGGGTTGAGGATGAAAGTGGCGGTGTCTGGTATCGCTTCGACGATCGCCTCCAGAGCGTCGAGGGGGATCTCGAGCTGGGCGAGCACTGCCGAAGGCGAGCAGGCCCGGACGGCGTGCGACACCGCGTCGGGTTGCACGGATGAGTTCGCGCCCGGGTCGACGACGATGAGGTTCTCCCCCGCGTCGTCGACGAACACCATCGCGGTCCCGGTGGCCACTGCGGATGCCTGGGTGACCCCGCTGGTGTCGACCCCGTGCCGCCGAAGATGAGTCAGATAGTCGAGTCCGGCTTCGTCCGCACCGACCGCTCCGACGAAGGCGACGTCGCCGCCGAGCACGGCGACGGCGATGGCCTGGTTGCCACCCTTGCCGCCGTAGTCGCGCGCGCGGTCGAGGGCCAGCACCGTCTCCCCGGGCACCGGCAGCGTCGCAACCCGGTAGCTCAGGTCGATGTTGAGTGAGCCGACGACGCAGACGCCGCTCATGACTGCTGGCCCACCCGATCGATCGCCGAGAGGACAAGATCCCAGTACCTCGGAGCGTCCAGGCTCATCGCCACGTGGACGTTGGGCTGCTGGTCGGGATATCGCTGGTGCAGGTCGACAACCGTCGTGCCGCGCGTCCACCTGCCGTCCAGCTCCACCGCGACGAAGGCGTCCCGCCAGGCGATCAGGTCGGGGTCGATCAGGCCCGCGATCGTGCAGGGGTCGTGGACGGGTGGGGCCTCGAACTCCCAGACGCGGTTGTAGGAGGCCCCGAAGAAGCCCATCCAGGCCGCGCAGGTGCGGCCCACCACGTGGTCCATCGCGGCCATCCGCTCGACCACCGCGGGGGTCGCCAATGCCTGGTGAGTGAGGTTGAGACCGACCATGCGCACGGGCAGTCCGCTGTTGAGGACCAGGTCGAGGGCCTCCGGGTCGGCGAAGGTGTTGAACTCGGCCGTGGGTGTGTGGTTGCCGCGTTCGGTCGAGCCGCCCATGAAGACGATCTCGTGGATGCCGTCCTTCACCGTGGGATGGTCGAGGAGGAGCTGGGCGACGTTCGTGATGGGCCCGGTCGCCGCGATGGTGACCGGCTCGGTGCTGGTCTCGATCGTGCGCCGCAGTAGCTCGGTCGCGGTCTCGGGCACGACGTCGAAACCTGGCTCGGGCATGGGGGGCCCGTCCAGGCCGCTGACCCCGTGGACGTAGTTTCCGAGCGTGGCCTTGCCGTCGATGCCCCCAGCGGCACCGCGCGCCACGGGGATGTCCGTGGCGCGCGCGAGCGTCAGTATCTGCAGGGCGTTGCGGGTTGCGTCCTCGACCGAGCAGTTGCCGAAGGTGGTCGTCACTGCCCGCAGGTCGACTTGGGGCGAGCCGACCGCGAGCAGCAGTGCGACGGCGTCGTCGTGGCCGGGGTCGCAGTCGATGATGAGAGGGCGAGCGACCATCAGGACGTCCGGCCGGCGCCGAGCCAGCGCAGCATGCCACCGACGAGGGGGGCGAATCCGTCCCACTCCAGGAACTCGACCGGGCACCAGTGCGGGCCGATGTCGGAGGTCCACACGAGGGACCGGCCTTCGCCGACCTGACGGGTCGCCAGGAGAACGTCGTCCCCGACGGTGGCAACGACCTGTGCGTCCGGCTTGGCGGTGACGTAGTTGTAGCCGAGCAGCTGGGGGGCCTCGCCCTTCCACGCTTGGGCGATCTCGTGCTCACCCGAAACGACGCTGCAGTCGGCTCCTTCGGGCTTCTCCACGCGGTCGTCGCTGGTCAGCAGGTCCACGGGCAGCACCTGGGCAATCGGGCTGCGAGCGAAGTTTGCCCGAGCCTGGAAGCCCTGGAAGCTGAGGTAGCCGCCGGCCATCATGAGCCCGCCGCCGGCTCGGGTCCACGAGACCAACGACTCCAACGGGTTGTCGGTGCGTCGGCCCCTGAGCCAGACCTCGTTGGGCAGAACGAAGGAGTTGTAGCCGATGTCGGAGAGGATGACGACGTCGTAGGCAGAGAGCGCCTCGACGGTGCGGGGGAAGCTGTTGGGGACATCGTGTGCGTAGATCTGTTCGATCTCGATGTCTTGGCTGGCCGCGGCGGCGATGAAGGCGTCAGCGCCCGTTTCGAAGGTCGTCGATGAGAAGCTGTCGAAGCCCTTGTAGTGGGTCGACTGGGATATCCAGCTCTCGCCGGCGAGCAGCACGCGCGCCATGTCAGTTCTCCTTCTGTGCGGTCTCGAAGAGGGTTCGTGGGTTGGTGGTCAGGAGCTGGTCGATGTCCGCCTGGGACATGCCGAGGCGCTGCAGCCGGGGGACGAAGTACTGCAGGATGTGCCCGTAGCCCGGGCCCCCGTAGTGGCGCAGCAGCGACTTGATGAAGATGTCCTGCGAGATGAGCAGCCGTTCGAGGTGCCCCCGCTCCGCCAGACGGCAGATCCACGTGGCGTTCTGCTCGTCGGAGGGGCACTGCACGCCCTGGTCGGCGTAGAAGACCTCCATGCCGATCATGTCGTACTGCACCCACGCACCCCTGCGCAGCAGCTGTTCCTGATAGGTCAGGTCATCGCCGGAGGGGCCCATGTGGCACAGCACGACGTTGGTTGGATCGACCCCGTGGTGCTCGGCCAGGTCGAGCACCTCTCCAGCGCGGCGGAACCAGGCCGGCAGGTGGACCTGGACGGGCAGGTGGAGCGTCCGCTGCGCGATGAATGCGCCCTCGAGGCTGGCCCGCTCGGCGGGCGTGAAGTCGGCGCCCACCCCGATCTCGCCGATGATGCCGGGGCGGATGCCGTGCTCACCGTCGGTGACGTCACGCACGATGTGTTCTGCGATCTCCTCCGGTGCCAGTCCCTTGACGTGCGTGGGCTGGGATGCGTCGAGGTAGTAGCCGGTGCCGGCGATGATCCTGACCCCGCTGCGTTCGCTGACTCGGCGCAACAGTTCGAGGTCGCGTCCCACGCCGAGTCCAGTTGCGTCGATGATGGTCGACCCGCCGAGCTGCGCATATCGTCCAACTTCCTCGACGGCGAGTTCCTCGTCGTCGAGTCGGCAGTTGTCGCGATTGCCGAACGGGTCCTGCTTCAGGTCCCAGACGATCTCCATCGTCACGGGTCGGGCAGCGAACTCGTCGGCCGCCCACCCGGTCGACGACGTCTCGTGCCACCACGAGGTGACGTCGTTGATGACGTGCTCATGCGTGAGGGTTGTCCCGAGCTCGGCTGAGTCGACCGAGCCCGTGACGGTCATGACCATGGTCATCGACGTGACCTGACCAGCCGTGCAAAGAGCTTGCTGTTGAGGAAGATCGCGACGATCAGGATGATGCCCTGCACGATGGGGACCCAGTAGACGTCGACGCGCAGCAGCACCAGGCCGTTGCTGATGATACCGAGGGTGAGGGCACCGATCGCCGAGCCGACGATCGAGCCACGGCCGCCCATCAGGCTGGTGCCGCCGAGCACGACGGCGGTGATGACCTCGAGCTCGAATGCGGTGCCGGAGTTCGACGAGCCGCTTGCCAGTCTGGTCGCGGTGATGATGCCGGCTCCCGCGGCCAGCACGCCGGTGATGACGAGCACGGCCATCTGGATGCGCCGAATGTCCACGCCGGAGCGACGCAGCGACTCGGCGTTCGAGCCGACCGCGACGACGTACCGGCCGAACCGGGTGCGGCTGAAGACGTACCAGGCGATCACCACGATGGCGATGGCCATCCAGGTCGGGGTGTACAACCCGAGCAGCTTGCCGTTGCCCAGGGGCAGGAGGAAGCTCGACTCGATCGGGGTGCTGTAACCCTGCGTGATGAGGAGCGCGACGCCTCTGACTGCGGTCAATGCGGCCAGCGTGACGATGAAGGACTGGAGTCGCCCGTAAGCGGTCAGGGCACCGTTGATCGCGCCGATGGCGGCACCGATCAGCAGGGTGAGCACCAGCGCGACAAGGGGGTTGCCGGACTGGGCCAGCAGGGCCAAGGAGGCCGCGGTCAGCCCGACGATGGAGCCGACGGACAGGTCGATGGCGCCTGTGGTGATGACGAAGGTCATGCCCATGGCCACGACGACGGTCGGCGCGATCTGGCGGGCGATGTTGACCAGGTTCTCGCTGGTCAGGAACGCGTCGGCCCGGACGCTGAAGAAGATGAACAGCACGGCGAACACGACCGAGATGGAGAGGACTCCGAAGTATCGTCCGATGAACTCGGCTCGGGCGCCGCGAGTGAGCCGTGCGGGCTTGGTGATCGAGGTCAACGGGATCTCACTTTCCCATCATCGCGGCGACCAGTCCGCTCAGATCTGTCTTGGCGGGTTCGAGCTGTCCGTGGATCGTGCCCTCGTAGAGGACGACGAACCGGTCGGCGACCTCGAACAGGTCCTGCAGGCGGTGCGTGATCAGCACGACCGAGACGCCACGCGTGGAGACGTCCTTGATCAGCTGCAGGACCATCTCGACCTCCTTCGCAGCCAGTGCCGCGGTCGGCTCGTCGAGCACGAGGACCTTGGGGTCGAAGGTGACGGCCCGAGCGATCGCGATCGCCTGGCGCTGCCCGCCGGACATGTTCCCGACCTCTTGGCGAGTGTTGGTGATCCGGATGTGCAGCTTGCGCAGTTCCTCGGCCGCCTCGGCGTGCATTCGCTCACTGTCGAGCCGGCGGGAGACCGGGTGGTAGGCCTCGCGGCCGAGGAACAGGTTCGCGGTGACATCGAGGTGGTCGCAGAGGGCCAGGTCCTGGTAGACCATCTCGATGCCGTGTGCTCGGGCGGCCCGGGGCCCGCTGCCGGTCATCTGCTCGCCGTCGACGAGGATCTCGCCACGGTCCGGGGTCTCGGCGCCGGCGAGCATCTTCATCAACGTCGACTTGCCCGCCCCGTTGTCCCCGACGAGGCCGATGACCTCGCCGGGGGCAATGGTCAGGTCGACTCCCTTCAGCACATCGAGTGCACCGTATGACTTGCGGATGCCGCGCATCTCGACCCGCGGCTGGGATGGGCGAGTCGCCGTGGCGTCCGCCGGTGTGGTCGTTGTCATCTGGGGGTCGTCCTCCTACGGGTCCGCAGCTGGCTGCGAGGGATCAGGGGAAGATCGCGCGGTACGGCTCGACGTTCTCCTTGGTGACGATGGTGATCGGCACGTCGATGAAGCCCTTCGCGGCGGCGCCGCCGAGGATCGCCTTGAGCTCCTTGACCGCCTCGACACCCTCGGTCTTCGGATCCTGCTGGACCACCGCGGTCACCGAGCCGCTGTCGATCCCTGAGATCACCTCTTTGGTGAGGTCCCAGCCGATGATCTTGGTCTTGGCGTCCGCGCCGATGGCGCTGACCGCGCCGACGGTGGCCGGCTCGCCCGTGGTGTAGATGAAGTCGAGTCCCGGCTGGGCCGTCACGAGGTTCTGGGCTGCGGTTGCGGCCTTCTCCTGGACGTTGTCGCCACTGACGCTCTGGGTGTACTTGGCGCCCGCGGCATCGATCGCCTTGCGGAAGCTGTCTTCCCGCTGGTTCTGGATGAACGAGTTCTTCGCGTCCACGACTCCGTACGACTTGCCACTCGCCAGGCCCTTGTCAACCATCCATTGCGCGGCCTCCGCGCCGGCCTTCTCGTTGTCGACGCCGACGAAGGTCTCGACCGAGCCCTCCTCGAGCTTCGCGTCAATCGCGACGACCTTGATCCCCTTGTCCCGCGCGGCCTTGACGGCCGGGAGAACGCCGTTGACATCGATCGCCACGACGATCAGGCCGGTCACGCCTTGGGTGACGAAGTTCTCGATGTCGCTGTTCTGCTTCGACGAGTCGTTGTTGGCGTTGGCGATCGTCAGGTCACAGCCGACGTCCTTGGCGGCCTGCTGAGCCCCCTCGTTCATCTGGGTGAAGAACGCGGCGGTCTGGTTGATCTGAGTCATGCCGACGACGCACTTGGCGTTCCCGCCGGATGTTGCCCCGCCCGCGGAGGGGGCGGGCTCATTCCCCGTGCTGCAGGCCGAGGTAACCGCCAGAGCCGTCGCCATGGCGACACCGAGTGCGGCCCGGCTGCGGAGTCGAGACGTCTTTGTCATGGGTGGTGCCTCCTCTTCGCTTCGGCAATCGATTGCCGAGATGCGCTGTAATCTACCTCCCGAGGCGGTCCCTGCATATAGCGATTGCATAACGCCCGCGGATGGAGGAGGCCAATGAAGACGCCAGTCCCCGGTCCGGCACGACCGACCACGATGGCCGACGTCGCCGCCCGGGCGGGCGTCTCGACAGCCACGGTGTCGCGCGTTCTGAGCGACTCACGACCTGTCGCCCCCTCGTTGCGAGAGGCAGTCCTCGACGCCGCATCAGAACTCGGCTACCAGGTCAATCTGGTCGGGCGCGCCCTTCGCAAGGGCCGCACCGCCACCGTTGGCTTGCTCGTCCCTGACCTCGACAACCCGTTCTTCTCATCGCTCGCCCAGCATCTGTCCACCGCGTTCGAAGGATCCGCGACCGATGTCCTGATCTTCACCGCCGGGGAGGACCTGGACGTGGAACGGCGTGGGGTCGAGTTCTTCCTCGGCCGCCAAGTCGACGCCGTCGTCATCATCCCGTGCGACGAGATCGGCAGCACCGATGCGGTGCTGGCGGCCGCGCACGGCACCGCCACCATCCAGCTCGACCGGCAGGTCGTCGGCGCCGGTATCCATTTCGTGGGATGTGACAACGAGGCGGGGATGGCGTTGGTGGCTGAGCATGTGCAGGAGCACGTCGCGATGTCCGACCAGCCAGTGGTCTACGTTGGGGCACAAGCGCAGTCGTCGTCAGGGCACGAGCGCTACCAGTACTTCAGCAAGCACTTCCCGGACCGACCCACCTTCCTCGGCGAGTTCGACTTCGCGTGGGGACAGGCGGCCGTCGACCTCATCCTGGACCAGGGCTTCACCAGGGCAACGATCGTCACAGCGGCCGACATCATCGCCCTCGGTGTCATCTCTGGCCTGCACGTGCGCGGCTACAGGGTGCCGGATGACTTTCGCGTCATCGGCTTCGACGGCATCGGCGTGGCACGCCTTTCGCACCCGACGTTGACGACGATCCGTCAGCCCGTCGAGGAGATGGGACGAACCGTGTTGGAGATCATCTCGTCAACGTCGGCGACACCCGCTCCACGGACCGTCCGTCTCGCCCCCGAGTTCGTCCTCGGGGAGTCCAGCCCGCTCACGGACCCCGACCGCGGGCGACGGTAACCGCGCCCCAACAAAGGATCTCGGGCACCCACCCACCCAGGGACATACGGCCGTACGCTGAAAGAGACTCCCTCGGTCAGCTGGCGAGGTGGTCGCGGGCGATGCGCTCGCCGAGGTCACCGAGCAGGCGTGCCGCGTGGCGTCGCGAGGTGTCTGGATCGGGCGCAACGTCCATCAGCGTGTAGACGGCTGAGATACCCCACTGGGCCAGTCGATCAGTGGGGAGCCGGTTGCGACCGCAGACCGCGATCGCGGGGATCCCACGCGCGACGGCGGCCGCCG
>NZ_DATCWX010000150.1:0-20443 GCF_036566125.1 Intrasporangium sp. | reverse complement strand
TCCATTATTCGATGTAGAAGTTTTTAGCACAAGCGATGTTTTCTCCATCATCATTAAGTGTTCCTGTATTGTCGACCCATGCTCGACACCCATCGGATCCGGGTCTTCAGGTCGGTCATGGCGAGCGGTTCGATCCAGGCTGCGGCGGACAACCTTGGATACACGCCCTCGGCCATCAGCCAGCAGATCGCCACTCTTCAGAGGGAGACCGGGCTGACCCTCTTCGAGCGGTCCGGTCGAGGCCTGTCCCCCACCGCTGCGGCCCACACCCTCCTGGAGACTACGAACGAGCTCATGGGTGAGCTGCGCCGCCTCGACGGCGTCATCGCCGACCTGCGCGAGGGCAGGTCCGATCGCCTCACCATCGGCTACTTCGCCTCCGCCGGCGCGGAGTGGATGCCGACGCTCGCGCGACGTCTGACCACAGAGCTGCCCGACCTCACCCTCGAGCTCGTCCTGAACGAGGTCCCCAGACGAGGCGGGGCGCCGCTCGACCTCAACATCGTCATCGACGTCAGCGGGGCAGAGGACCCGCCCGGCTCGCGGCGGGTCCCACTGGCCGTCGACCCCTACGTCGCCCTTGTGCCGGTGGACCATCCGCTGGCCACCCGGTCGGAGGTGACGCTGACGGAGCTCATGGGCGACACGTGGATCGGCGGCGACCTCCAGCACGCCGCCTCCTCGCGCCTGCTCATCGCCGCCTGCGAGGCGGCGGGATTCCGACCGCGGTTCACCGTGCAGGCACAGGACCACTACACGGCCATCGCGTTCGTCAAGGCGGGGGTCGGCATCTCGGTGATGCCGCAGCTCGCAGCGCAGGCGGTCCAGCCGGACGAACCAGTGCGCATCCTGCAACTCGGGGCGCCACAGCCACGACGACACATCGCGGCTGTCGTGCGCGAACCGGCCGGCGGCGGGGCCGCGAGCCGTGCGGTCGAGCTGCTCCTCGAGCTGATCGGCTGAGACGGAACTCACCGAAGGAAACTCATCATGACCACACACATCACACTCAGGGCGAAGGTCGCTCGCCACGCCCCCGGCGGAATGGCCTTGACCGGTGCCGGCGCCGCTGCGGTGCGGGCCGGCGACAGCCGTCGTCCGCTCTAGCCGGGCATGACTCGGCGGGCGAGATCGGTGACCTCGATCCGGCTCGACGTGCCGGTCTTGCGCAACACGTTGGAGACGTGCACGCTGACGGTCTTCTCGCTGATGAACAGGTCCTTGGCGATCTCGGCATAGGTTCGGCCAGCGACGAGATGCCGCAGCACCTCTGCCTCCCTGCTGGTGAGGCGCGCGAAGGCGGGAGGAGCCTCGCTGGAGGGAGTGGTCGTGTCGGGCTCCGTGAGGGGGATGTGGCTCTGCGCGGCCAAGGACTCCACGTCGGTCACGATCGGCGCGGCGCCGAGCTGCCTTGCGATTCGGGCGGCGTCGCGCAGTGCCGATGACGCCTCTGCGCGGCTTCCCTTCGTGTACAGGAGGGACTGGGCCAGCCGATACGAACATAGGGCCTGCTCCCACGGGAGTTCGGCCGCTGCGCAAGCAGCCACCGCGTCCGCCCAGAGCTCCGGTCGGCGCGCACCGCCGTCACGGCAACGGGCGGCCTCCGCCTCAAAGAGCCGCGCCCAAGCGGGGTGAACCAGGTCATCAGGGGCGCGCGCGACGAACCGGGGCGGCGCCTCTCCCCTCAGGGTGTCGATCTTCTCGAGCCACGCGATTGCGTTCTCCTGCTCCTCCGGTTTGGCTGCGAGGTCGGCCGCGGCTCGGGCGGCCCAGACAAGCAGCTCATCGGCGCTGTCGTCATCGACCGGCCGCAAGGCAGGCATGGCCTCGGCCATGAGCGACAGCGCCTGCACCTGGTCGCCCATGGCAATGGCGACTCGCGTCTCCGCCGGAATGAAGAAGTCGAAGACGAGCCGGCGCTGTGGCGCGAGTTCCCGTGCGCGGATCAGGTGGTGGCTCGCCGCCGCGAGGTCGCCTGCCCGAGCCGCGAGGTCGGCGGCGACGCGGCGCAGGTCGCCTCCACGCGAGGACTGGATCCGCCGGCTCAGGCCCTCTCGCAACACCTCCCGTGCCTCAGCCCAACGACCGATGTCGACCAAGAACTGGGCCAATGGCGCCAGAACCAGAACCGTCTCGTAGACCGACCCCGTCGCCATCATCTCGCGGACGATCGCCAGCGACCTCTCGGCAGCCAGGGTTCGGTAGCCCATACTCACAAGGCAGTTGCCCAGGCAGCCCACGGTGATGGCCAGGAGGAGCCGATCGCCGGAGGCCTGGGCGTGGGCCAGCGCCTCCTCGGCGTCCTTGAGCCCCTCGCGCATGCCATACCCGAGCTGCGACCGATAACCCAGAGCCCAGGCCAGGGCCTCGTCGGATCCGCTGTGCCGAGCCACCCGCACGGACTCGGCGGCCCGACGGGCCGCGGCGCGCGGATGGCCAGCCTTGATCGTGGAGATCGCCAGCTTGGCCAGGACGATCGCGCGCTCAGGACTGCCGGGAGCACGGGCGGTCAAACTCATCATCTCGGGCTCGAACCAGGCGAACTTCTCTTCGTCACCCAAGGCCTGGAAGGTCGCGAGGTGAATGTAGAGCCGGGCGGCTTCCTTCCAGTGAGTCTCCTTGTCGACCAGCCGCAGTGCCTCCTCCCGCAGCTCCAGGGCGAGGGGGTACTCACCGGCCCGGATCGCACTGTCGCTGGCTCGCTCGAGCAGCCGGACCCGGTCGGCATCGGACCTGCGGCGAGACGCGGTGACGCTGGGCCAGAGCCGGCAGGCCCGGTGCAGGTGCTCGCACTCCTCGGCCCAGGCGAACAGGTCGGCGGCGGCGTCCGCCGCCCGGAGCGACCACTCGAAGGCCTCGTCGTCATGGCGCGCCCCGTCATGGTGGAGCGCCAGGTGCGCGGCCCGCAACGCTATCGGGGCGTGCGTGGCCTCCCCCCAGAGGCGGGCGTACTCGCCGTGGAGCTCCTCCAGCTCGCCGGAGGAGAGCGTCGAAACCAGCACCTCGGCGATCAAGGGGTGACGGAACCACACCCCCCCGGCGCTCTCCACGGCGATCCCGGTTGCTGTGATCTGGCTGACGCAGCCCAGGATCGTCTCGCGGGGCAGACCCTTGGCCATCGCGAGTCGCTCGAGGACCGACCGGTCCACCGGGCGCCCCCCAACAGCGAGGAGCTGGGCAACGATCCGGGCCGGCCCGTCCAGCCGGTGCCACGACGCCAGGAGCGCGTCCCGCAGGCCTCCCGCGCCCAGTGCGTCATCCGCGGGGGCGAGCGCCAGGAGCTCGGTGAGATACGGGTTGCCTCGCGCACGTTCAAAGACCTTCGCCGCCCGCGAGACCACACCATCCTCTCCGCACAGGGACGCGACGAGTTCCTCGGTCTCCGGGAGGCCGAGACGTTCCAGCTGGAGCTCGCTGACACCAGGAAGGCGGCGCACGTCGGCGAGCCAGCCGTGCAACCGATGCCCCTCGTGCAGGTCCGTGTCGCGATAGGTGGCCAGGACAGCAAGCCGCTGTCCGTGCCCGAACCCGGCCACCAAAAACGAGAGCAGGTCCAGCGACGTCGTGTCCGCCCACTGCAGGTCATCGACGATGAGGACGGTCGGACGTCGCTCGGCGATCCGCTCCAAGACCGTCGCGAGGACCGGCATCAGCCGACCCGCCCCCTGGTCAGTCGCGGCACCCAGGATGGGGGCGATCGCCGCGAGCGCCTCGACCGGAAGCCGGTGGAGCACCTTCTCCCGCTCCTCCTGGTCGGCCCGTCGGAACCACTGGGTCAGCAGCTGCCCGACCGGCTGGAACGAGGACTCCGCCGCGCCAAAACGCAGACAGCGTCCCCACAGCGCGAGCCCGCCCTGTCGTTCGAGCTCAGCCGTCGCTTCCGTTACGAGCCTGGTCTTGCCGATCCCGGCCTCGCCATGGACCAGGAGAGCGCAAGGAGTCCCTGACGCCGCAGCATCGAGCGCCGCCGCCAGAACCCGCTGCTCAGCGTCGCGACCAACCAGAGCGGCCCGCGCCCCCATGAGCGCCATTGTCATCCCGGCGCGCACCCAGCCGCAGGCGATCGCCGACCTCACGCTGGGAGCGAGCCCAGCGGCATACGGCAGGGTCGGGCAACGTTAGATGGACGTAAGGACACTGAGACGACCAAGGGGTGACACTGGGATGGTGTTTGGATTCGGCAAAAAGACCACGATGCCCGCTCGCGACGAGGCGCTGCCCGGCCGCGACCAACGCCCGTTCCAGGTCAACCCGACGCACGTCGTGCTCGGCACGCCGCTCGAGGGCCCGTGGCCCGATGGGTCCGAGGTGCTGTACGTCGCGATGGGGTGCTTCTGGGGTGTAGAGCGGATCTTCTGGCGGCTGCCCGGAGTCGTCAACACGTCGGTGGGCTACATGGGCGGCTACACGCCCAACCCGACCTACGAGGAGACGTGCACCGGCCTGACCGGCCACGCCGAGACGGTACGCGTCGTCTACGACCCGTCCACGACGTCGCCGGAACTGCTGCTCAAGGAGTTCTGGGAGAACCACGACCCCACGACGGCGAACAGGCAGGGCAACGACATCGGCACGGCCTACCGGTCGGCGATCTACTGGACCACGCCGGCCCAGCGGGCGGCCGCGGAGACGACTCGGGACGCCTTCCAGAAGGTGCTGCACGAGAACGGCTACGGCGAGATCACCACGGAGATCCGGTCCGCCGAGGACGCGGGGCCTTTCTACCTCGCCGAGGACTACCACCAGGGCTACCTGCACAAGAACCCCGGCGGCTACTGCAACCACGGTCCCAACGGAATGACCTGCCCCATCGGCATCGTCCGCCAGGACCAGCTCCCGTCACAGCAGGAGATCGCGCCACCGGCGTGAGGAGCGCCTTGGGCAGTGCCGGGGCTGGCGCAGGCCCGTGCATGATCACGAGGTGACTCCATCGCCGGCTGGGTACGAGGAGGATGTGCGTGCACTGACCGTGGAACCGCAGCGGGCTGGGTCGATTCGGGTCGAGGAGGTGGCCGAGCCTCAGCCTTCCGACGACGAGCTGTTGGTGCACGGCATCGCGGTTGGGGTATGCGGCACGGACAAGGAGATCGTGCGTGGGAGCTACGGCTGGCCACCTCCAGACCGCGAGCGGCTGGTGATCGGGCATGAGTCCCTCGGTCGAGTGGAACGTGCGCCCGCGGGCAGCGGCTTCGAGCAGGGCGACCTCATCGCGGGCGTTGTGCGGCGCCCGGACCCGCAGCCCTGCGGCGCCTGCGCGCATGGCGAGTGGGACATGTGCCGCAACGGTCAGTACACCGAGCGGGGTATCAAGCAGCTGGACGGGTACGCCAGCGAACGATGGACGGTGCCGGCGCGCTTCGCGGTGAAGGTGGAGTCCCGGCTGGGCATGACCGGGGTGCTGATCGAGCCGACCAGCGTCGTCGCGAAGGCCTGGGAACAGGTCGACCGGATCGGTGGTCGTGCGTGGTTCCAGCCGCGAGTCGTGCTCATCACGGGCGCCGGGCCGATTGGGCTACTGGCCGCGATGACCGGGGTTCAGCGCGGGCTCGACGTCCATGTCCTTGACCGGGTCACCGACGGACCCAAGCCCGGCCTGGTCCGCGACCTGGGCGCGAGCTACCACACAGGCAGCGTCGCGGACGTCGCCGCCAAGGCGTGCCCGGATGTCGTGATCGAGGCGACCGGTGTGGGCCAACTCGTCTTCGAGGCCGTGGCCGAGAACGGCTCCTACGGGATCGTGTGCCTGACCGGCGTGTCCCCGCGCGGGCGCACGCTCCAGATCGACGCGGGAGCCCTCAACCGGGAGATCGTGCTCGAGAACGACGTCGTGGTCGGATCGGTCAACGCCAACCTGCGCCACTACGAGCAGGCTGCCCAGGCACTGGCCCGTGCGCAGACCGAATGGCTGCAGCGTCTCATCACCGCGAGGGTGCCACTGACACACGCGCCGGACGCCTTCGACCGCACCGGCGACAACGACGTGAAGGTGGTCATCGCCCTCGATGAGGCGGCCACCTGAGCCGGCTCCCGGCCCACCTGCCCTCGTGCGTGGGCGAGGGCTAGCCGATCGGCACCCTCAGGCGGTCGCCTGACAGCTCCACGCGAGTCCCGAAGCTTCGGCACGCTGCGTCGAGCGCCCTCGCCAGCCAATGGGTTTCCTCAGCAGATGCACGCTCCAAGCGCAGACGCCGACTGTGGAACGGGACCAGGTGCAGCTGCTCGAGTCGCCCGCTCGTCGCATCGAGGGTCGCGACATGCAGGGCGCGTAGGTCCCCGCGGAACTCCTCGTACCCGCCGATCCCTTCGTAGTCGTTGACGAGGTCGCCACAACCGTGCAGGACGAGGCCACCGCCTCGCAGCTCCACGGGGCGGACGTGGTGCGACGAGTGCCCGACCACCACGTGGACCCCTCCGTCGATGAGGCGGTGGGCAAAGGTGCGCTGCTGCCACGGGACCTCGTAGCCCCAGTTCGAGCCCCAATGGATCGACACCACCCGGATGTCACCGGGGCCGCTCGAGGCGAGCAGGCGCTCGGTGACCCGGTCGGCTGCCACATGGTCCAGGTCGTCCACGACGGCGACTCCCGGTCGCGAGCGCCGAGCCCGCCAGTGGCGTGGCACTCCGCTCGACGAGTGGCCGACGCAGAGGACGACAAGTCGACGCCGGCTTTCGCCGAACGGGACGACGGCCGGTGACCAGGCGGCGCTCTCGTCGCGACCGGCTCCAGCTGCCTTGAGGCCGGACGCGCCGAGCGAGTCAAGGGTGTCCAGGAGCCCCTGCTGCCCGTGGTCGAGGACGTGGTTGTTCGCGAGCCCCCACGCGTGCACGCCCGCCACGTCGAGCACGGCGAGGTTTGCCGGTGACATGCGATACAAAACAGCCTTGCCGCGCTCCCGATCCTCGGACCGCGTCACGCTCGTCTCGAGGTTCATGAGCCGCACGGCGGATGGTGTCTCGTCCATCACCGCCAACACGTCGCCCCACGGGTATCCCGGACCGACGGGACGCGGGACCGGACCACTCACCCGCTCAGCCAACGCGACATAGTCGCGGGCGTCCTTGGCGTAGCGCTCGGTCAGCGTGGGATCACCCGGGTGGGCGAGGATCTGGTCGATACCTCGACCGGTCATGACGTCCCCGGCGAGCACCAGGCGGACGTGGTCGCCCATCCACCAAGGCTAGGCCCGGGCGTGACAGGATCGGCGCATGGCCAAGGAGTTCAGAGTCAGCCGTTCGACCACCATCTCGGCCCCGCCGGAGCGGATCCTGCCCCTGATCACGACGCTGCGGCAGTGGCAGAAGTGGTCGCCGTGGGAGGGCCTCGACCCCAACCTGGAGCGCACGTACGCCGGCCCGGACTCCGGGACCGGAGCGACCTACGCCTGGCGGGGCAACAGCAAGGCGGGCCAGGGCCGGATGGAGGTCGTCGAGGTGGGCGCCGACCGCGTCGGGATCGACCTGGTCTTCGCTGCCCCGATGAAGGCGCACAACCGCGTGGACTTCGAGCTGACGCCGGCGGATGCCGCCGGCACCCGCGTCGACTGGGTCATGACCGGCCCTCAGAACCTGGTCATGCGGCTCATGAGCAAGGTCCACTCGATGGACAAAATGATCGGGCCCGACCTGGAGAAGGGCCTCCGGCAGCTCAAGCAGGCCGCCGAGTCCGCATGACCGCTGGCCCGGACGGCGCCGACCTCATCATTCGATCGGCCACGGAGGACGACATCGGCGCCATCGTCCACCTCCTTGCGGACGACCCGTTGGGACGCACACGTGAGACGACGGACGACCTCGCACCCTACGAGGCCGCCTTTGCCCGCGTCGCTGCCGACCCTGGCCAGCACCTCGTCGTCGCCGAGCGCGCCGGCCGCATCGTCGGCACCCTGCAGCTCACGGTCATCCCCGGCCTGTCGCGACGCGGCGCGACGCGGACGATCATCGAGGGCGTCCGCGTCGCCTCGTCCGAGCGCGGGTCCGGCCTCGGCACCACTCTCCTCGAATGGGCTGTCGAGCAGTCGCGCCGACTCGGGGTCGACCTGGTGCAGCTGACGTCCGATGCCACGCGGACCGACGCCCACCGGTTCTATGAGCGGCTGGGCTTCGTCAAGTCCCACGTCGGCTTCAAGCTCAGTCTCTGAGCCGCCTCGCCGACGCGAGGTCAGAAGATGCGGACGCGCTCCTCGTCGGGAAGCCACATCCCATCCGCCGGCTCGACGCCGAAGGCCTCGTGGAACTCGGTGACGTTGCGGACCGCGTTGCCCCGCACGTCGATCGGCGCGTGCGGGTCGACGGCGAGCAGCCGGATCGCCTCGGCCTCGCGGGCCTTGCCCTTCCAGACCTGGGCCCAGCCCAGAAAGAACCGCTGCGGCCCGGTGAAGCCGTCAAGGTCCTGCATCCCCGACCCCTCGGTAGCGATGCGGTAGGCCGCGTAGCCGATCTGCAGGCCACCGAGGTCGCCGATGTTCTCGCCGACGGTGAGAGCACCGTTGACCTTGTGCTTCGCGTCGAGGCCCGCAGGGGTGTAACCGTTGAACTGCTCGATGAGACGCTGCGCCAGCGCGTCGAACCTCTCCCGGTCCGCCTCGGTCCACCAGTCGCGCAGCGCGCCCGTCCCGTCATAGCGGGATCCCTGGTCGTCGAAACCGTGCCCGATCTCGTGCCCGATGACGGCACCGATGCCACCGTAGTTCACGGCGTCGTCGGCCTCGAGGTCAAAGAACGGCGGCTGCAGGATCGCGGCCGGGAAGACGATCTCGTTCATCGTGGGCATGTAGTAGGCGTTGACCGTCTGTGGCAGCATGAACCACTCCGTGCGGTCGATCGGCTTGCCCAACTTTGCGAAATTGCGGTCGACCTCGAACTCCGTTGCTCGACAGACGTTCCCGACGAGGTCCGTTGCATCGATCTCGATGGAGGAGTAGTCGCGCCACACCTCGGGGTAGCCGATCTTGGCGACGAACATGTCGAGCTTGCCCAGCGCCTCCTTGCGGGTCTCCTGCCCCATCCACTCGAGCGAGGCGAAGGAGCGCCTGAAGGCCTCGACGAGATTGGCGACGAGGTGCTGCATCCGCTCCTTGGCCTCGGGCGGGAACCACCGCTCGGTGTAGAGCTGGCCGACCGCCTCGCCGACTGCGCTCTCGACGACGGCAACCCCGCGTTTCCACCGCTCCTTGATCTCCGGTTGTCCGGAGAGTGTCCGACCATAGAAGTCGAAGTCCTCGTCGACGAGGGCTTTGGGGAGCAGGCCAGCGAAAGTGCTGACGACGTGGAAGGTGAGCCAGGCCTGCCAGTCCTCGAGCCGAACGTCGCTCAGCGCGCGCCCGAGCTCCGTGACGAAGCTCGGCTGCCGGACGACGACCTTCTCGATCGACCCCTCAGGCGCCTGCATGGCGGAAAGCCAGGTGTGCCAAGGGAACTCCGGTGCCAACGCCTCAGCCTCAGCCAAGGTGTACGCGTTGTACGTCTTGATGGCGTCGCGGTTGGCCACCTTGTCCCAATGGTGCAGCGCAAGGCGCGTCTCGAGTGCCATGATGCGCGCGGCCTTGTCCACTGCCTCGGGGATGCCGGCCAGGCCGAGCAGCCGCTCGACGTGCGCGATGTAGGCGACGCGGATGTCCGCATACGTCTCCTCGCGATAGTAGGACTCATCCGGCAGACCCAGGCCCGCCTGCTCCAGGTAGACCGCGTACTCCTCGGGAGCACGCTGGTCGGGGCTGACGTAGAGGGCGAGCAGCCCCGTCACGCCGACGCGGTGCAGACGCCCGAGCGTCGCGGCGAGCGCATCGACCGAGTCGATGCGCGCGACCTCGCCGAGGAGCGGCAGGAGCGGCGCGAGCCCCAGCTCCTCGACCCGCTCGGTGTCCATGAAGCTCGCGAAGAGGTCGCCGACCTGCCGCTTCGCTGACCCCTGCTGCGCGCCTTCGTCGGCGCTGGCCTGGGCGGCAGCATCCTCGATGAGCTGGTGGACCCGGGCGGTCGACTGCTCGCGGAGCAGGTCGAAGGCTCCGAAGCGGGCGCGGTCCGCGGGGATCTCGGTGGTGTCGAGCCACGTGCCGTTGACGAACCGGAAGAGGTCGTCCTGCGGCCGCACAGTGCGGTCGAGGCTGGCGAGGTCAATGCCGGAGCGCGAGATCACGTGGACTCCTTGGTCGCGTCGTGGCCGGGTCGTTGTCGTCCTGCGGACATCCCTACCGTATGCCGCTGAGCCGACAACCCGACGAACGCCACCTCCAGCCGCGCCGGTCTCACAACCACGTGTGGCCGGGGCGACGGGAGTCAGTGATCGTCGCGGCCCCGGCCCCCCGCGATGATGCCGATGAGACCCACGATCAGCAGCAGGCCGCCGAAGGAGCCGAACATCATTGGGCCCACGGCGCGCAGGTTGAAGTCGGCGCCAGCGAGGTTCGTGACCAGGACGAAACCGGCGACGATGATGCTGAGCAGGCCCAGCATGATCGTCATGGGCAGCGGCCCTCGGCGGACGGTGACCAGCCCCGCGCTCCGAGACGGCGCCCACTGCGGGGGTGCTACGGCCGCGGGCGGGGGCGGCATCATCTGGAGGTGTGGCGGCGGCGACGGCTCGGCGTCCGGGTGCAGGGCGTCGTCCGGGACCGGCGTCGTGGGCTCCACCTTGAAGGGCGTCGGGCCCGGCGTGGAGGGGTCGTGCTGGTTCATGGCCGTTCCTGTGGTCTCGATCTGCTGCGTCGCTGGATGTGGGATGTGCTGAGTGTCCGACGGGTCGATGCGGTCAGGATCGAGGTCGCCATCCGTCGGCGTGTCCACCTGCTCAATGTGGAGCGTAGTGTCGTCGCGCCTCTCGTCAGGGTCATGCGCGTTCACTGGTTGGCTCCCGTCTCAATCGTGATCTGTCCCAGTCCCACCTCGGCGTTGACGACGATCTCCTCTGGCGCGTTCTCAGCGCCGTAGGTGAACGTCTCGTCGAGGAAGGTGCCGCTGCGGCTGGTCGACGCGCCGCCCTCGTTGCTGTCGTTGGCGACGATCTCCCCGGCCCGACCGGTCGCGTTGACGGTGACCCGCACACCCTCGGGCACGACGAGATTGAGCTCGCCCAGGCCGACGGATGCCTTCACGGTCTCGACGCCATCCGCCTTGTAGTCGGCCCCGGTGAGGTCCACCTTCAGGTTCCCCATGCCGAGCTGGAAGTTCTCGGTGCCGGTCAGCGCGGCTGGCTCGTAGGTGCGCTCGCCCACGGAGAAGGGCTGGGTCAGGCCATGCGGCATGATGCTCGTGAACACCGCGGCCATCATGGCGATGACCGCGAAGGGCGCGAGCCAACCCGATCGGCGGCCAGCGATCCCGGCGATGACGATGCCGAGGCCCAGCACCGCGAGGCCCGCTGCGATCGCGACGGCCAGGTGGTTGCCCTGCCACGCGAAGCGCTCTGCGGCGTTGAGGGCCGCCACAGATGTGAGGATGGCAGCTCCGAGCACGAGCAGGCCGGCGGCGAAGCCGATGCCCCGAGTCCGCTCCCGCGGAGGGGTGGGGACCACAACGGTGACCGGTGTGGTCGCACTTCCGGTAGGCGGCGGCCAGCTGGCCGCGCCGGCATTCGCTGCCGCGTTTCCCGTGGACTGGCCCGATGACGCCGCGGGACCGCTGGCGCTGCCGGAGACGGGGGTGGACGACTCGCCTGCCGTAGCGGTCGGACCGGTGCCACCCTGCGGTTTGCAGGACCACGGTGCGGACGTGAGCAGGTCCCTGCCGGTGTCGGTGCGAGTCAGGAACCACCAGGCGCCGACAGCGAGAGCGACGAAGCCGAAGAACCGGAACCCGCCGCCCTGGTCGTTGCCGAACCAGGGCCCACCGCTGAAGAGGACAACGACGGTGACGATGAGCAGGAAGATCGAGTGCCCCTCGCCGTACTTGAGCGCCTGCTCGAGCGAGATCCGGCCGCGCTCGTCCGGCATGATGAGCCACAGGACGAAGTAGACGGCCAACCCCATCCCGAAGAGGAGGCCGAGGAGGATGAACGCGGCCCGGACGACCAACGGGTCGATGCCGAGTCGGCGGGCGAGCCCGGACGCAACCCCGGCGAACCACCGGCCCTCCGAGGCCCTGGCGATGCCCGGGCGGCGCAGGGCGTCGTAGAGGCCGTCGAGGCCATGTCCCTTCGGGTTGGGGTCAGTCTGCTGGTTCATGACCCAAGGTTCTCCCGTCAACAGCGCTGCCAGCCATGCGGGTCGACCCTGAAGTGACCCTGAAGTGCGCCTGAAGAACCCTCGGATGGTCGCCCTCGCGCGCTCGGGTGGGTCAGGATGGATGTGTGACGACGAGAACCGACCCCGGCGAGGCGATGCCGCATCCCCCGATCTTGCGGATGCCGGCTCCCCGTCCGCCGCTCGTGCGGCCGACAAGTGGGCGCCTCATCGGGGGCGTGGCGGCCGGGCTCTCCGCCCATCTCGGCGTCCCCGTCAAGGTGATCCGGATCATCTTCGTCGCGACCTCGATTCCGTTCGGCGCTGGCCTCGCGGTCTACGCGTTCCTCTGGGCAACCATGAGGGAGGGCACCCTCGCCCCGGCCCCATCACCGAGCGACCCGGGGCAGGCGGGAGCCTCAGCCGGCGGGGCAGCCGGGCAGTCGACTGTCACGTCGCCCACCGAGGGCAATGGGCCTCCGACGCTGAAGTCCCTCAAGCGGTGGCTCCGCAGCGGCAATGAGGCGGTCGTCGTGACCCTCTTGGGGGTCCTCGCCCTGGCCATCGCGGGCGCTCTCTGGATGGGCAGTGCCGGCGTCGGCATCGAGCCCCAGGTGCTGCTTCCCATCGTCGCGATCGTCATCGGGACCATCTTCTTCTGGTCGCAGCTCGACGACGCAGACCCCATCGGCGCGCGCAGGCCCGTCAAGTGGATCTGGCTCGTCGTCGGCCTCACCCTGACCACCCTCGGCCTCGTCGGGCTGCTCATCGGCCAGACGGACGTGGGACAGATCTGGCAGGTGGTCGGCGCGGTTCTCGCCGCCCTCATCGGCGTTGCCGTCCTCGCCGCCCCGTGGATCCTCCGCCTCTGGACCAATCTCCGGGATGAGCAGGCGGCCCGCATTCGCGCCACTGAGCGTGCTGACATCGCGGCCCACTTGCACGACTCGGTGCTGCAGACCCTCGCCCTGATCCAGCGTCGAGCCTCCGATCCGGCCACGGTGGCCCGGCTCGCCCGCGCCCAGGAGCGCCAGCTGCGGTCGTACCTTTACGACGAGGACGCACGTGCGGGCACGCTCGGGGCCGCACTGACCTCCGCCCTCGAGGAGATCGAGGACCTGCATGGCGTGCCGGTGGAGCTCGTCGTCACCGGCGACCGGCCGATGGACGAGCACCTCGATGCCTTGGTCAAGGCGGTCCGCGAGGCCGCCTGGAACGCCGTGCGCCACGCCGAGCCGCCGATCACCGCCTATGTCGAAGTCGGTCCCACCGCGGTTGAGGCCTTCGTGCGCGACCATGGCAAGGGCTTCGACCTCACCGACGTGCCTGACGACCGGGCTGGCGTGCGGGAGTCCATCATCGGGCGCATGGAGCGCCACGGCGGTTCTGCCGCAATCCGACGCCGCGCCGACGGCACGGAGATCGAGCTGCGGTTGCCGGTCGCGGAGCCGTCCCCGACCTCGCCCGCGAACGGTAGTTCGGCCGGGACGAGCGCGAGCCCCCCGGCCACCGACCCCGGCCGGAGCAGCGACGCCGGCCTTTCACCCGAACCGCAGGAAGAGACGTCATGACCGCGCCGCGCACGATCCGCATCGTCCTCGTCGACGACCACCACATGTTCCGCACCGGAGTGCGAGCCGAGCTGACCAGCACACCCAGCCCAGCGGCATACGGCCTCGAGATCGTCGGCGAAGCCGGCGCCGTCGAGTCGGCGACCACGGTGATCAAGGAGACCAAGCCGGACGTCGTCCTCCTCGACGTCCACATCCCCGGCGGCGACGGGCGCGGCGGCGCTGACGTCATACGTGCCTGTGCGGGCGTGCAGACGGAGGCGGGACAGCCGGTGCGGTTCCTTGCCCTGTCGGTGTCCGACGCCGCCGAGGACGTCATCGCCGTCATCCGTGCGGGGGCTCGCGGCTACGTGACGAAGACAATCAATGCCAACGAGCTGCTCACGGCGATCGGGCGAGTGGCCGACGGTGACGCCGTCTTCAGCCCACGGCTGGCGGGCTTCGTGCTCGATGCCTTCGGTGCCGCGGCGGGTGAGGTCGCCGAGATCGACGAGGAGCTGGACCGGCTCTCGGCCCGCGAGCGCGAGGTCATGCGGCTCATTGCCCGGGGCTACCAGTACAAGGAGGTCGCCAAGGAGCTGTTCATCTCGGTGAAGACCGTGGAGACGCACGTGAGCTCCGTTCTCCGCAAGCTGCAGCTCAGCTCCCGGCACGAGCTCACCGCCTGGGCCATGGGCCGCCGCCTCCTCTGACCAATCGAGTGAACAACTTCCGAGGCCTTGCGCGATCGAGTGAACAGGTTTCGGGCCCGAAAGCTGTTCACTCGATCGGTCTGGGGGTCAGCGCTCAGGGCTGAGGACGCGCTGCAGGGCACCCACGATGATCTCCGGCGCCTCGGTGTGCACCCAGTGCCCGGCACCCTTGATGGTGAACTGCCGAGCCAACGGGAAGTAGCGCCGCATCGTGTCGCCGTCCTCGCGCTGGATGTAGGGCGAGTCCCCGCCGGCGATCCACAGGACCGGTCCCTCGTAGGGCGGCAGTGCATCGACCGACGTCGGCCAACCAGCGATGCGGGACTCGTGGCCGAGCGCCGCGTCCGCGGCGAAGAGGTCGAGGTTCGCCTGCCAGTGCCACCGAGAGCCGTCTCGACGCAGGTTCTGCAACAGGAAGGCCTTGACCCCAGGGTTGGACTCCTCGAAGCGCGCCTCGGCGTCGGCCCGGCTCTGGATCTCGCCGAGGGGCAGGGCGAGCATCTCGTCGATGTAGCCCTGGAACCGCTCGAGCGACCCGTAGTCCTTGGGGGCGATGTCGACGACGACGAGGTGGTCGACGAGGTCGGGGTGCTGCAGGGCGAGGACCATGGCCGTCTTGCCGCCGAGCGAGTGGCCGACGACCGTCCACGTCTCTCCGGGCGCGGCTGCCCGCAGTGTCGCGGCGACCGCGTCGGCGTAGGCCTCGAAGGAGAACTCCTCGGTCCAGGGCGAGCGGCCGTGGTCGGGCAGGTCGATGAGCAGGCACCGCGCCCCGGTGCCGTCCTGACCCGCCAGGGCCTTGGCGATCTGGTTCCAATTGCGTCCCTGCCCGAAGAGCCCGTGCAGGAAGGCGATGCGCGGACCGGCCGTGCCGACGGACAGCGTGTTCAGGCGGGTCGTCATGAAGCGGAAGCCTAGGCGAAGGCCCGCCGTCCGGGTCCGTGACACCAGAGCGGTCGACAGGGTAAGGAGAGACCATGACCAGCCAACCTGTTGCAGTCGTCGTCGGGGGCTCGCGCGGCCTCGGCCTCATCATCGCCACGGAGCTCGCCCGACGTGGCCGCCGCGTCGTCATCGCCGCTCGCAGCGAGCCGGACCTTGACGACGCGGTGGCTCAGCTCGGCGGATCCGCCGTGGCCGAGAGCCGGGTCTGCGATGTGCGCGACCGCGAGTCGGTCCGCCTCCTGGTCGAGGACGTGGAAGCCTCGGTCGGGCCGATCGAGACCGTCATCACCGTGGCCGGCATCATCCAGGTCGGCCCGCTGGAGTCGATGACCTTCGAGCACTTCGAGGACGCCGTCAACACGATGATGTGGGGCCCGATCAACGTGGCCCTCACCGTCCTGCCACACCTGCGCGAGCGCCGGCGTGGGCACATCGGCACGGTCACGTCGATCGGCGGCATGGTGTCCCCACCACACCTGCTCCCCTATGCGACAGCGAAGTTCGGGGCCGTCGGGTTCTCGGACGGGTTGGCCGCAGCACTGCAGGGGACGGGCGTCACAGCGACGACGATCGTGCCCGGCCTGATGCGGACCGGGTCCCATGAACGCGCCAGCTTCGTCGGGGAGGCGGAGAAGGAGTACGCGTGGTTCGGACCGGCCGCATCCATCCCGGGCCTCGCCGTCGACGCCGAGCGTGCCGCGCGGAAGATGGTCGACGCGGTCCTGTCCGGCAAGCCGACGCTGCTGCTCACGCCCCTCACCCACCTCGGGGTGCGCGTGCACGGTCTGATGCCGACGACGACGACGCGGGTCATGGGCCTGGCGAACCGCCTGCTGCCGAAGGCACCGCAGAGCGGCGGGTCCGAGACGCTCGAGGGCCACGAGGCGCAACGCCGCCTCGACTCCCCCATCGTGAACAAACTGACCGCCTGGGGACGCACGGCAGCCGAGCGCTTCAACGAACGGCGCGGGGCCAGCTCGGTCACGCTCTGACCGACAGCCTTGGCGGAGGATGGAGGGCATGGACCTCGGATTCGCGTTACCCGTCTCCGGCGCCTGGTCCTCGGCCGAGTCAGTGCGCCTCGTCGCGCGAAGGGCCGAGGCGCTCGGCTACGCGTCGCTGTGGACGTTCCAGCGGTTGCTCCATCCGGTGCGGGCCGACTGGAGCGCCACCTACGTCTCGGTCCAGGACCCCGTCGTCACGCTGGCCCACGCAGCTGCGCTCACGCAGCGCGTCCGTCTCGGAGTCGCCGTCCTCAACGCACCGTACGTGCCGCCGCTCGTGCTGGCCAAGCAGCTGACCACCCTGGATGTCCTCAGCGACGGACGGCTTGACGTGGGGCTCGGGCTCGGTTGGGCCGCAGAGGAGTTCGAGGCCGTCAACGTCCCTCGCGCAGAGCGGGTGGGCCGCACGGTCGAGACGGTCGAGTGCCTTCGAGCGATCTGGGGACCGGACCCGGTGCGCTTCGAGGGCACGTACGTCAACGTGCCGGAGGCCATCGTCCAGCCGAAACCAGTCCAGCAGCCGCACCCGCCGTTGCTCATGGGCGGCTCGGTCCCGGCGGCCCTCGAGCGGGTCGGCCGCCTCGCCGACGGCTGGGTCAGCTCCAGCCGACAGGACCTGCGGCGCGTCGGCCAGGACATCGACACGGTGCGGACCGCTGCAGAGCGGGCTGCCCGAGATCCCGGAGTGCTGCGGTTCGTCGTGCGCGGCGTCGTCCGGCTCGGCTCCGAGATCAGCGACAGGGATGGGCGGCGACGCCTCCTCACCGGGTCCATCGACCAGGTGCAACAGGACCTCGACACCCTCGGCGAGCAGGGCGTGACCGAGGTCTTCGTTGACCCGAACTTCAGCCCGGACGTCGTCTCTCCGACGGTCGAACCAGCCCGCTCCCTCGGCACCGCCCTGGAGCTGCTGGAGCGGCTCGCTCCGCCCATCGGACCGCCCGGCTCAGAGACGTCGACGTGACCGAGCCGGACCCCCGGAGGTGGCGAGCCCTCGCCGTCTGCCTCGTCGCGGGGTTCATGACGCTGCTTGACGTCAGCATCGTCAACGTCGCGCTCCCCTCGATCGAGGCCGGGGTTGGGGCGACGGAGAGCGACCTGCAGTGGATCGTCTCGGGCTACGCCCTCACCTTCGGACTCGTGCTCGTCGGGGCCGGGCGCACGGGCGACGCGATCGGGCGGCGGACGATGTTCATCGCCGGCGTGCTCGTCTTCGGCCTATCGAGCCTGGCAGCCGGCCTCGCACCCAGCAGCGGCGTGCTCGTGGCGGCCCGGCTGTTCCAGGGCATCGGCGGCGGCCTGCTCAACCCACAGGTCTCCGGCCTCATCCAGGAGCTGTTCAGCGGCCGGGAGCGCGGCCGAGCCTTCGGCCTGCTCGGCGCGACCATCGGCGTGTCCACCGCAGTCGGCCCGGTTGTCGGTGGCCTGATCATCGGGCTGCTCGGCGTCGAGACCGGTTGGCGCTGGATCTTCTTCGTCAACCTGCCGATCGTCGTCGGGGCGGTCCTGCTCGCCCTGCGCTGGCTCCCCCCGCCACGCCGGCGGCACGACGGCGAGCGGCTCGACCTCGACCCGGTCGGGGTGACCCTCCTCGGACTGGGGGTCGCCGCACTGCTGCTGCCCCTCATCGAGCGGGGTCGCGGCGACGGGTTCTCGTTCCCGTGGTGGACCGGGCTCATCGGCGCCGGCCTCATCGCGGGCTTCGTCGCGTGGGAGAGCGCCTACACCGCCCGGGATCGCAGCCCGCTCGTCGAGCTGGCGCTCTTCCGGGTGCCGGGCTACCCGTCCGGTGCCACGGTCAGCGCCGTCTTCTTCGCCGGGTTCACCGGCATCTTCTTCGTGCTGACGATCTACTTCCAGCAGGGCCTCGGCTACTCCGCCCTCGGCGCAGGCCTGATGGTGACGCCGTATGCCGCTGGGTCGGCAATCGGGTCTGCGCTCGGCGGCCGCCTCGTGCACCGCTTCGGCCGACTGCTCGTCACCGGGGGTCTGGTGCTCTCACTCGTCGGGCTCGTCGCCACCGATGTTGTGCTCACCGAGGTGGACGGACCGTCCCTCCCCTGGGCCCTGGCCGGCCCGCTCCTCCTCGGCGGGCTCGGCAGCGGCTTCGTCATCTCCCCCAACATCACGCTGACGCTCCACGACGTGCCCGTCGAGCGGGCCGGCACCGCGGCGGGTGTCCTCCAGACCGGACAGCGCATCGGCACCGCCGCCGGGATCGCCCTCATCGGGGCCGTCTTCTTCGGCCTCGGCGCCGCCTCGGGGGACCTCACGAACGCGGCCGCGCTGGCACTTCGCCTCGCCGCCGCGGTCATCTCGCTCGCCCTCATCGCCAGCGCGGTCGACCTGCGGACCCGTCAGCGGGAAGGCCGGGTGTCGCCTGAGGCCACGGACGCCGGGAAGCCAGCTCAGCGGCATACGGGAGCGTGAAAATTCTTTGTTTGAAGGCCCGCGAGAGGTGGGTAGGGATCCACGTGCACGCAACACTCGAACGAAAGGAGAAGACCATGGCTACTCGCACCTGGGATGCCTGGACTTATCGGGAGAGCGCTGAGGTGTCGGCCCGTGGGAAGGATCTGACGGGCTTCTCCGTGGAGGCCATCGACGGCCACATCGGCAAGATCGACGAGGCCACGATGGACGTCGGCAGCAGCTATGTTGTCGTCGACACGGGTCCGTGGATCTTCGGTCGGAAGGTCATGCTGCCAGCAGGGACCATCGACCGGGTCGACTGGAACGACGAGAAGGTCTATGTGGACCGGACGAAGGACCAGATCAAGGACTCCCCGGAGCTGACGGATGCAGATCTGGACAACCCGGAGTACCGGGACCGGCTCGGCACCTACTACGGCGACACGTACGACCGCACGCTGCCCTGAGCACGTGAGGTAGCCCGACCGCTGTAGTCGTGAACGAAGCCCCGGTGGCGCGGCCAAACCGCGTCACCGGGGCTTCTCGCATTGCACGAATTGCCCATGGTTCCCGGGTTCACGGAGCCCGTGCCGGCCAATGACGAGGGGCAGGTGCCCGCCGAGCTGGCCCGGCTCACCCGACGGGAGCGCGAGGTGCTGCATCACTTGGTGGTCGGGATCAGTTGGGCCCACGGATCCGGCGGAGGGCCTGCCCGGTCGTGCTGCGCACACGGCCGGGCTCAGCCCCCTCTCTCCCTCACGCGGTCACAGCGCCGTGATGACGCCTGGTGCGCATGACGGCCGTCCCGGCCCCCGCCATGGCCAGCCCTGCGAGGACGCCCAGACCGAGCTCCGCGTAGTCGAAACCATCGTCGGGCTGGATCAGAGCCGGAGCCTGGCGGATGGAGAGCGCCCTGTTGCCGACCGGCTCCGGGAGCAGGACCTGTGGAGCCTGTCCCGCTGCGGCTGGGATTGCCGTCGCGAGGACGAGGAGCCCGCCCGCAGCGAGAGAGCGAGCCACCCTGGTGGCGGTCTTCGTGCTCGTGGTCATTGTTCTGCCTCCCGTGAGGTGGGGTTGGAGTGACAAGACCACTCTCGGCAGAGCGGCGAGCCGCCACATCGGGAGGCACCCCTCAGATTCCTCGTCGTCCCCCTCAGATCCGCACGAGTTGAATCGGGTCACGAGTCGGACCCGCTCGGCTCGTCCGCTGTCCGCCGGCAGCGTTGTTGGCGGCGCGGTCGTGGCGACTAGGTCCGGCCACTTGCGCGGCGGCCGGATGGCTCGAAACTGTGCGACTTGTTGGGTCGCTCGTCGCGGCTCAGGTCGATGAGGCGTCCCGAGATGCGGGTGTCGCGCAGCCGCTGCCAAGCCCCCGCAGGCAGCTCGGCGGGCAGCTCGACGAGCGAGAAGTCGCCGCGGATGTCGATCCGGCCGAAGTCCTCCCGTCCCAGACCACCCTCGTTCGCAAGCGCGCCGACGATCTGCCGGGGTAGCACCCGGTGCCGCTTGCCGACGTTGATGCGATACGTCGCGAACCGTTGGCCGCCGCGGCCACGGGGGCCTCGGTCCGCACGATCGCCGCGCGCCCTCCCCGCCTCACGCTCGTCTCGGCCGCCTCGCCGCGAGGGGACCGGCACGGGCTCCGGCTCGAGGAGCATCGGCTC
>NZ_DATCWX010000334.1:0-6204 GCF_036566125.1 Intrasporangium sp. | reverse complement strand
CCTGGGCCGCCTCGGGCTCGCTCGTCGCGGGCTGCGGCTCCTGCTCGGTGCTGGGGGCCTCGGGAGCGGGAGCGGCCTGCTGCTCAGCCGGCGCCGCCTGCTCAGCCGGCGCCGCCTGCTCCGCCGGCGCCTGTTCAGCGGGGGCCGCCTCCTGCGCGGACGCGGGCTGGTCGGACGCAGCCGCCTCACCGTCGCCGATCACGGCGAGGTCCGCTCCGACAGGGACCGTGTCGTCCTCCTGGGCGAGGATCTCCTGGAGGGTGCCTGCTACTGGAGAGGGAATCTCGGTGTCAACCTTGTCCGTCGACACCTCGAGCAGTGGCTCGTCCACCTCGATGCGATCGCCGACGCTCTTCAGCCAGCGGGTGACGGTTCCTTCGGTGACGGATTCGCCCAGGGCCGGCATGGTCACGCGTTCTGACATGACGTGTTCTCTCCTCTTCCCAGTGACTGGCTCAAGCGTGCGCGTGCAACGGCTTCCCAGCGAGGGCCAGATGGGCCTCACCGAGTGCCTCGTTCTGTGTCGGGTGTGCGTGAACGAGCCCGGCGACGTCCTCGGGGTGGGCTTCCCAGTTGACGATCAGCTGTGCCTCGCCGATCTGTTCCCCCATGCGGGCACCGATCATGTGAACGCCCACCACGGGTCCATCCTTGCGCCGAACGAGCTTGACGAACCCTTGCGTGCCCAAGATCTGGGATCTGCCGTTCCCGCCCAGGTTGTACTCCTGGATCTCGACCTCCCCGTGGGTGTCCTTGGCCTCGGCCTCGGTCAGCCCCACGCTGGCGATCTCCGGATCGCAGTAGGTGACGCGCGGGATGCCGGACTCTTCGATGACGGCGGGGGACAGGCCGGCGATCTCCTCAGCGACGAAGATGCCCTGGCCAAATCCCCGATGAGCGAGTTGCAGCCCCGGCACGATGTCACCGACCGCGTAGACGCCCGGAACGTTGGTGCGCAGGCGCTCGTCCGTTGGCACGAAGCCGCGATCCATCGTGATACCGGCGGCCTCGTAGCCGAGGCCCTCCGTCACCGGCCCACGACCCACCGCGACGAGGAGCAGGTCGGCCTCGATGCTCTCGCCTGACTCGAGCGAGACCCTGACGACATCTCCCGACTGTGTGGCGCCGGCGAACCGCACGCCTGTCTTGAACGCGATCTTGCGCTTGCGGAAGGCCCGTTCGAGCTGCTTGCTGACGGCCTCGTCCTCGGCCGGCACCAGCCGGGGTAGCGCCTCGACGATCGTGACCTCGGCCCCGAAACTGCGGAACACGGAGGCGAACTCGACACCGATGACACCGCCTCCGAGCACGATGACCCGAGCCGGGACGTGGTCGATGCTCAGCGCCTCGTCAGAGGTCATGATCCGGCCGCCGATCTCGAGGCCCGGCAAGGACCTCGCGTAGCTGCCGGTGGCCAAGACGACGTTCCTGCCCGTCAGGCGGCGATCGCCGACGACGACAGTGTGCGGCCCGTCGAGCGCCCCACTGCCCTCGACGTAGTCGATGCCGCCGGACTTGACCAGCCCTTGGAGTCCCTTGTGGAGCCGGCTGACGACCCGATCCTTGTACGAGTGGACCCCTGCCATGTCGATCGACTCGAAGGTCGACTTCACGCCGAACTGCGCACCGTCTCGGGCCGTGTCCGCGACCTCAGCGGCGTGGAGCAGGGCCTTGGTCGGGATGCACCCCCGGTGCAGACACGTGCCGCCCAGCTTGCCCTTCTCGACGAGGGCCACCCTGAGGCCCAATTGCGCCGACCGGAGGGCGCAGGCATACCCGCCCGACCCACCGCCGAGGATGACGACGTCATAGTCGCCGACGGCTTCAGCCGACATGGGGTGGTGCTCCTTCGCTGGCTCGATGACAGGGTGGGTCATGCGGGTGCGTCACGGGATGGGTCACGCAAGAAGCATCTTGTCATTGATCGAGAGCGACGTCACAGGCAGGTGAGTCTCGTCGGTCGTCGTCCGTGGGGTTGCCTGAGCCGTCGTACAGTGCGGGCATGGGTTGGTTCTCCCGTCGCCGTCGCTCCAAGGACATGCCCAGCCTGGGCCGGTCCGACGGCCCCCTGATGGACATCGACCGCAAGGCCGTCGAGGCACATTTGCGCTCCTTCGTGGAGAACCGTCGCGGCGTCGAGGCCTACGTGGAACCAGCCACGAGCGTCACGCCGACGACCATCGTGCTCATCGCCTGGGATGGCGAGTGGACCCGGCGCGCTGTAGGGGAGCGCAAGGATGCGTTCGCGCTCGCCCAGCGTCTCGGCGTCCCCGTCTATGACGTCAACCACACGGGTTACCCGAATCGAATGCGGCAGTGGAACAGCCGCAAACGACGCGGTGACGCGTGACCGCGTGTGACCCAAAAGCATTGGCAGGTATGCCGCTGGGCTGACAGGGTGGGCATGTCACGTCCCGTCGCTGCAGGAGGTACACGTGTCCAAGCAGGAGGGTTCCGCCACCGGGCCCAGCGAGGAGATGAAGGCCAAGTTCCGTGAGGCACTGGCGAAGAAGCACGCGCACGGCGGCAAGGACGTCTCGGACGACCAGGACCGTTCCAAGGTGCACGGTTCACACGGTCCGGCCAAGGCGCAGCAGATGTTCCGTCGGAAGGCCGGCGGCTGAGAAATCGAGTGTGCCAATCGAGTGTGCAACTTCTGCCCGTTCCCGATAACGGCGCTCTGAGCGCTCAGGGGCAGAAGTTGCACACTCGATTGAGTTGCACACTCGATTGGTGTGTCAGGCGTAGCTCTCGACGAGTGAGATGAGCGTGCGCACGGCGAAGCCGGTGCCGCCCTTCGGCTCGTAGCCGTTGGCTGCCTTGTCGTTGAACGACGGTCCAGCGATGTCGATGTGGCTCCATGGGATGCCCTCGCCGACGAACTCGCCGAGGAAGATCCCGGCGGTGAGCATCCCGCCCTCGGTACCGCCCTTGTGTGCCAGGTCCGCGTTGATCGAGTCGAGCGCGGGGCGCAGCTCCTTGGGTAGCGGCATCGGCCACATCGCCTCCCCGGCGGCAGCGGCGGCTTCAATGACACGAGTGCGGAAGTCGTCGTCGTTGCCCATGACGGCTGCAGTGTTCGCGAGGGCCACCACTTGCGCACCGGTGAGAGTCGCGACGTCCACGATGGCGTCGGGGGAGGTCTCACTCGCGAGGGCGATGCAGTCACCCAGCACCATCCGGCCCTCGGCATCGGTGTTGAGGATCTCGACCGTCTTGCCGCCGCGCATCGTCACCACGTCGCTCGGCCGCTGGGCCGTCGAGCTCGGCATGTTCTCGGCGAGGCCCAGGTAACCCGTCACCGCCACGGGCAGGCCCAGCTCGGCGATGGCGAGGACGGTCGCTGCGACCGCAGCCGCTCCGGCCATGTCGCTCTTCATCGTCAGCATGCTCGCCGCCGGCTTGATGCACAGGCCGCCGGAGTCGAACGTGATCCCCTTTCCGACCAGCGCGATGGTCGCCTTCGGTCGGGCAGGGGTGTAGTTGAGCACCGCGATCCTCGGCTCGTTGGCCGATCCCTGCCCGACACCGACGATGCCCCCGAAGCCGCCGGAACGGAGTTGCTTCAGGTCGTAGGTCTTGAGCTTGACCTTGGTCCCCTTGACGCGGTTCTCCAAGGAGCTGACGAAGGTCTCGGGGTAGAGGAGGTTGGGCGGCAGGTTGACTAGGTCGCGGGTGTAAGCCACGGCATCTCCGAGGGCGGCTGCCCGCTTGACCGCCCGGCGGGCCGCCGCGTCCGCCGGGCCGACGAGGGCGATCGACGAGACGGCTTCCCCGTTCGCGCCTGCCTTGGGCACACCATAGGCGCCGAGTGCGGCGCCCTCGGCGGCGGCCGCGACGAGGGAGTTGGAGTTGCCCGGTACGACGACCACGACCTTCTTCTTCTTGGCCAGTCCCCGCACCGCGGCGCCGAAGCCACGGCGCACGTCCTCCAGGACCTCACCTTCGGCGCGCCCGTCGAGCTCACCGACACCAGCGAGCACCACGACGCGAGCGGCCACGTCCGGCACGGCGGCGACGACCGTCGTGTCCCCCGCTTTGCCCGTGAGGTCGAGATCGGAGATCACGGCCTCGAGGTGGGCGACGGCCTTGCGGGGGAGGCCGTGGCTCGGCGCGAGGCTCGCGTTGTCCTCACCGGCGACGAGACCGACGACGACGGCGTCGCCGGCCGCCTTGTCGGCCGGGCGGGACGAGATGGTCAGGTTCGCCACAAGGGACTCCTTGTCAGGTACAGGGGCCCGATCCCACAGGTCCACGCGGCACGGTCGTGCCGGCATCCGGGCGTTGTGGCGTCGATGATAAGTCCCGTCCAGCCGCGATAAGTTGAGCGCCATGGTGCCAACGACGTCGGAGACCGTTTCCCCCAAGCTCTCGCCGCTGCACGACCGCCACGTCGCACTGGGTGCGAAGATGGCGGACTTCGGCGGCTGGGACATGCCGATCGAGTACCCGGCAGGAGGTGTCGTCGCGGAGCACACGGCAGTGCGAGAGCGGGTCGGCATCTTCGACGTGAGCCACCTCGGCAAGGCCTCGGTCAAGGGTCCCGGAGCGGCCGACTTCGTCAACTCGTGCTTCACCAACGACCTTCGGCGCATCTCGCCGGGGCAGGCGCAGTACACCCTCTGCTGCGACGAGTCCGGCGGTGTCGTCGACGATCTCATCGTCTACCTCAAGGCCGACGATGACGTGTTCCTGATCCCCAACGCCGCCAACACGGCCGAGGTGGTGCGCCGCCTCGAGGCCGCCGCTCCCACCGGTATCGAGATCACCAACCTCCACGACGCCTACGGCATCGTCGCCGTCCAGGGGACGAAGAGCGACGAGGTGCTGGACGCCCTCGGGCTGCCGACCGGCCACGACTACATGTCCTTCGCCGAGGCCGACTGGGAGGGGCATCCCGTCATCGTGTGCCGCACCGGCTACACCGGGGAGCGCGGCTACGAGCTCGTCCCCCGCTGGGACGACACACCTGCGCTGTGGGATGCCCTCACGGAGGCCATCGCCCCCTACGACGGCAAGCCCTGCGGCCTCGGTGCCCGGGACACCCTGCGCACCGAGATGGGCTATCCGCTGCACGGCCAGGACCTGTCGCGGGACATCTCCCCGGTGCAGGCCCGAGCCGGCTGGGCAGTCGGCTGGAAGAAGGATGCTTTCTGGGGCAAGGACGCCCTGCTCGCCGAGAAGGCCAACCCGACCCGCCTCAGCCGTGGGCTGCTCGTCACCGGACGGGGTATCCCGAGGCCGCACTGCACCGTGTCCAAGGAGGGCGCCCAGGTCGGTGAGGTGACGTCCGGGACGTTCTCCCCGACGCTGAGGCAGGGGATCGCACTGGCCCTGCTCGACCCCGATCTGTCCGAGGGTGACGCCGTCGAGATCGACGTGCGCGGCCGCAGCGTGGCGGCGCAGGTCGTCAAGCCGCCGTTCGTCCAGGTCCAGGTACGCGAGTCCTGACGACGGTTCGGCGAGGTGCCCGAGGGGTACGGCGTAGCCATGACTGAGACGCCACGAGCAGCTGCTGACCGTGCCCCACTGACGGACGAGGATCGAGACCTGGTCCGCTCCGCCGCCATCATGGCGGCAGCGCTGGTGTCACAGGCCGAGAGCGGCTTCCTCGACACCTTCCGCGAGTCGTTCGCCGCCTCGAAGGCGGTGAAGTCCGCACCACCCGCAATCCGCGACCTCTTCGTCCAGGGTGGGCTGCCGAGCATGCCTCGCGCGGGCTCCAGGGAGGAGCTGGAGGCGGCAGCGCTCGACCGGTTACGGCAGGCCATGTCGACCCTACGCGCCAAGGCGCCGGACCTGGTCGAGAGCTATCGGGCGACGGTGCTGCAGAGCAGTCGTGACGTCGCGGCGGCCGCCGACGACACGTCGGCGAACGAGTCGGAAGCGATGGCGAAGGTGGAGCAGGCCTTGGCCTGATCACCCCCGGGCCAGAGTTACGGGGAGCGGGGGGGCGCGCACGGAGAGATCCAGTTCAGCGACCACCGACCGACGCGACGACCGCCGCCGCAACCATGGACGTGAGGAGCGCGACCTCGATTGCAGCCCCGATGACGTCACCGGTCACCCCGCCCAGCCGTCGCACCGCATGCCACGTGACGAGCCAGGCACCCGCGACACCGGCCACGAGGACGAGCCCAGCGGCATACGGCGGCCCACCTGCCAGCCAGAGCGCCACTGCGCCGACGAGCAGGACGCCGAGCG
>NZ_DATCWX010000142.1:0-16324 GCF_036566125.1 Intrasporangium sp. | reverse complement strand
CAGCCGATGGGCCGCCAGCGCTGGCGGTCGAGCCACGTCTCGAGTCTGCGCGCGACCGGGTTGTCGATCGAGGGTGGGAGGGCCGTGAACGACATCAGTCCGCCCTCGCTGATCTGCTTCTTGACGACGTCGGGCTGCCATGAGCGGGAGACGACGGGGAAGCCGAGCCGCAGGGCGAACGCTCCCGCCGAGGTCGCCCAGGCGACGAGCGGGTCGATCCATGCGCCGGGGTCCGCCGCGACGGCGTCCCACGGCAGGGCCGGCCCCTCCGGGAGGTAGGCGAAGGAGCGTCGCAGGCGAGGCAGGTTGCGGGACAGCACGAGACCGGCGCCGACGCGGGCTCCCGTCGCGTCGAACCAGCCGAGGTGGACGGCGGTCCAGCCGGGCTTGGTTCGGGCCCACGCGGGCGTCTGCAGAAAGCTGCCGCCGAGCTCGACCAGGGTCGCCTGGGCCTCCTGCGCCGTGACCGGCCGGACGGTGAACGGGCCGCTGGGCAGCGTCGGCTCAGTCGGCTCAGTCGGCTCAGTGGGCTCAGTCGGCTCAGTCGAGGCGTGATCCATGGCGGTCACCCTATCGACGCCGTCCGGGGCGCCCGGTTGCGCCGGATCCACAGCAGGCCGAGGACGGGCAGGACGAGCGGCACGTAGCCGTAGCCCTGGCCGAAGTGGGACCACACCGTCTTGTCCGGGAAGGCGTCCGGGGCCGCGTAGGAGATGACCCCGACGACGAGGACGCCGATGAGCTCGATGACGATGGCCACGGAGGCGATGCGGACCGACAGGCGGTCACCCCGCGCCAGTCCGATGGTGGCCACGATGTAGATCAGAGCGGCCAGGGCCGAGAGGAGATAGGAGACCGGGGCCCGGTCGAAGTACTCGACGATCTGAAGGACGCTGCGGCCGGTCGCGGCGAGCGCGAGCAGCCCGTAGAGGGCGACGATGAGACGTCCGGGTCCCCGGCCGGTGTGGGAGGCCGGGCTCGGGTCAGGCATTGAGGCTCCAGATCTGCTGGACGCGGGCGATGAGGATGGCGACGACAAGGGCTCCCCCGAGCACGACGGACATGGCCCACTGGGTCTTCTCCTTGATCGCGATGTAGATCGTGACCGGGAGGATGACGAGAACGGTGAACAGGTAGGCGATGAACGTCGCCCTCTCGGAGCCGTCCCCGATCGCGCCAGCCTGTGTCAGGCCGTAGACGAGCTGGACCACGAGACCCAGCTCGATCGCGGCGCCCACGAGGATGAGGGGGTCGTCGACCCGGCGCCTGCGGACCAGGTGGTGCCCGGCGATGAGACCGAGCACCCCCGACGCGACGAGGAGCGACACGGTCAACGGGGCGAGCACGCCGGAATCTTACGGCGTGGCACGCGGGGCCACCGAACCGGCCACCGGCCGTAGATTTCACCTGACCCTGCGCCGACGAAAGGCCAGCCCATGCTTGCGGACCGTCCGATCACCCTCGACCGTGCTGCCGGCGTGCTCCTCGGTGGCGCCTGCGGCGACGCCTTGGGGGTGCCCTACGAGATGGCCGCTCCACCCATCGGCGAGGCGGTGATGAAGGGCGGCGGCCTGGGCCCCTACGAGCCGGGCGAGTGGAGCGACGACACACAGATGACCCTGTGCGTCGCGGACGTCGCAGCTCGGGGTGTCGACCTGACCAGCGCCGCGGCCCTGGACGCCGTCGCGGACGCGTTCTCGGCCTGGCTCGTCGGTGGGGCGACCGACGTCGGCGCCCAGACCAGGACGGTCCTTGCCGAGGCGGAGCGCCTCGAGGGCCGCCCTCACGAGCGACTGACGGCCGCCAGCCGGGCGCTGCACGAGCGCACCGGGCTCACCGCGGGCAACGGGGCCCTGATGCGCACGTCGGTCGTCGGCATCTGGAACATCGGTGATCGATCAGCGACCGCGCGGGCCGCACGGTCCATCGCCGAACTGACCCACGCCGACCCGTTGGCCGCGGACTCCTCCATCCTGTGGTCCGAGGCCATCCGAGTGGCCACGACCGAGGGGCGACTCGACCTGGGGGCCGGGCTGGACCTGGTCACACCAGCTCACGCGGGCAAGTGGGCGCAGTGGATCGAGGAAGCGACCGGGGAGGACCCCAAGCGTTTCGTCAACAACGGCTACACCGTGACCGCGCTCCAGGCGGCCTGGGCGGCGATCACGACGACCGATCGGGGCGATGCGTCAGCCATGCACCTGCAACGTGGGCTGCAGGCTGCAGTCGGAGCAGGCCATGACACCGACACGGTTGCCGCGATCGCCGGCTCGCTCCTCGGGGCCCGCTACGGCGCCTCGGCGGTCCCCACCCAATGGCGCCGCGTGGTCCATGGCTGGCCCGGCTACCGCGCCCATGACCTCGTCGAGATCGCGGTGTCCACCTGGTCCGGCGGACGAAGGCCCGGGACGTGGCCCTCGGTGGCAACCATGGCAGATCCGGCGATCCCGCAGCTCGGCCTGCCGCATCCGATCGACCCGGACATCGTTCTCGGCACGATGAGCGACCTCTCCCGCACCGAGGAGCTCGGTGTCCAGGCCGTCGTCTCGCTCAGCCCGCTCGGCCTGGATGACGTCCCCGCCGATGGGATCCCGCAGCGGGACCACCTCGAGGTCTGGATGAACGAGGACGACACCGAGGACTCGAACCCACATCTCGACTTCGTCCTCGACGACGTGTCCTCCGCCCTGCGTCAGTTCCGCGCCGAGGGCAAGCGGGTCCTCGTCCACTGCCGCGACGCGACGCACCGCACCCCGGCCGTGGCGTTGCGCTACGCGGTCGACCTCGGGGTTGCACCGGAGCTGGCCGAGCGTTCCATCCTGCACGCCATGCCCGGGATCCGGGGCGAGGGTCGGCTCTGGCATGTGGCCGCCCATGGCGTCAGCGGCTGACGCCCAGTCGGCCGGGTCAGCCGCGTCACCGGGTTGTGCCGCGTCATCACGTGGGGCATACGTCAGCGACCGCCCCCAGGGATAAGGGCGGTCGCTGTGGCGGGCCCGTCAGTCACGGGCAAGGTCGGTCACCGAAGGATGCCGTTGCCGACGATCCTTCCCCACCACTTGCCGATGCCCCAGGTGTCGCCCGCGTAGGTGGCGGCGACGACGATGATTGCCAGAGCCTCGATCCAGTGAGAGTCGGTGATCGGGTTGGTGGCCCCCTCGGTGGCGTACCAAGGCAGCTGGGCCAGGTACATGAAGAGCAGCAGCGCCGTGCCGGTCCAGGCGGCGATCTTGAGGCCCGCGCCAGTGAGGAGCGCGATGCCGATGCCGAACAGGCCGATCATGAACAGCCAGTCGGACCACGGGCCTGCGATGTTCGCGAAGAACTGGGCGAACGGGTTGTCGCTCTCTGCGCCGGCCTTCATGAAGCCCTGAGCAGGTGTGCCGCCGTTGATCCAGGCGCGCGCGGACGGGGTGGCGTAGCCGAGGCCGAACAGCTTGTCGACGAAGGCCCACATGAAGGTCCAGCCCATGACGATGCGGAGGACGGCGAGGAATCGGCGAGCCCAGGCCGAGCGGACGATCTCCTCCTCGAAGGTGACGATGCCGTCGGCGGGGTGCTTGGTGTCGACGTCGTGAACGCGACTGACGTCGCTGTGGTGGATGGTGGCCATGGATCTCATCTCCAGCTTGTGTTGGTGATCCGGCAGGCCCTTTGCTGTCGGTACTACACAGTGTAGTAGTTGAGCAGTCACCTCTTTCAAGGGTTGCGGGTGTGATCTGTGAGGCATTCCCCGCCCGGCCGCCTACGGTGGTGTGCATGGCTATCGCGACCTACAAGGACCTCTGCATCGACGCGTCTGACCCACCGGCACTGGCCGCCTTCTGGGCTCCCCTTCTCGGCTGGGAGGCGCACGTCCACGACGACGGCGACGCGAGCCTGCGCCCAGTCGACGGTAGCGGCGAGGTGATGGTGTGGGTCAACGGGGTGCCGGAGCCGATGACCGTGAAGAACCGCCTCCACCTCGACCTCAACGCCACATCGCTCGAGCCGGCCCTCGCCGGTGGCGCGGTCGTCGTCGACGACACCCAGCGCTGGACCGTGATGCGGGACCCCGACGGCCAGCTCTTCTGCGTCTTCGTCCGCGACCAACCGGTCGAGCGACCGTTCTACGAGCTCGTGTGGGACGTGACGGGCGGTCTCGACGAGTGTCGCCAGCTCGCCGACTGGTGGGCGCGGGCGTTCGGCATCACGGCCCAGCACGACTCAGAGTCCAGCTGGCTCGAGCACGTGCCCGGCGCCCCCTTCGAGGTGATGGACTTCGGGCCCGTGCCAGAGGCCAAGACGACGAAGAACCGGGTGCACATCGACGTGACGACCGCGGACGTCGGTGAGCTTCTGGCGGCCGGAGCGACTCGCCTGCGCAGGAAGGGCGAGGACAACCTGAGATGGGACGTTCTTGCGGATCCCGCGGGCAACGAGTTCTGTGCATTCACGCCCGACTGAGCCCAGCGGCATACGGCATCTCCTGCGGCCGCCTGAGGAAAGGCTCAATGCACGCCGGTGCGGAGCATCTGGGGGATGACGAACTCCCCCGGGAACTCGGCCAGTTCGCGCACGAGGTCGGCCAGCGCGTCGATGGAGCGCGAGACGCCGGTGTAGGACCCATCGAGCCGGATCGGCCGGCACAGGATGCGCGTGCCGGCGTTGCGGATGACGATCTCGTTCTCCGGCGCACGGTCCGAGTTGCAGTGCACGAGCAGGCCGGTCGGGATCCCCATGGCCGAGGTGTACGCGACGAGGTTGAGGTAGTCGCGGGAGGCGAGATAGCCATCCGCCCCCATCGAGTAGGACGCGTCACCGACGAGCACGACCTGTGCCCCGCGGCGCACGATGAGATCCGGCGCCATGGTGACCGCACGCCCCTCGTCGAGCCAGACGTCCTCGTCCGCGTCGATCCGCAGGTCTGGCGCGAGGCGATGGTCGAGCTCCTGGACGATCCAGCGCCGGAAGAGGTCGTCCATGTCCACCATGAGACTGTTGGCCTGCTGGTCCCCCGCCTCGTGCGACAGGGACATCGCCTGGAGGACAAGTCGCGACAGGCGCATCGCATCGGCGTAGTGCTCGTTGAGCCGCGTGATGGGCACGGGGACTGCGTGCATGGTCGCCGGTGTGTCCGAGACGCCGTCAAAGCGCCCCAGGACCCGCAACGCCTCGCGACGCACGTCCGGCGCCAGCTGCGGCCAGGCCAGCATCGCCTGCAGCGTGCAGCGGAAAAGCTGGTTCTCCTTGATGTCGGACGTGAAGTCGTCGTACCGACACTGCGGCTCCGATGCCGTCCACGGGCGGCGGGCGAACTCCTCGACGAGCAGGCGCCCGCGGATGGTCCGGAGCTTCTCCTCGCGTGCCACGTAGCCGTGCACCAGCCCCCGCATCGTCGCTGCGTCGATGAGCCGGATCGCGAAGTACGCGACGCCGTCGATGAGCTCGTCCGTGTCGGACCACGTGACCTGCTCGTGCTCGAACTGCTCGGCAGACACACCGGCGCTGAGCATCGCGAAGAAGTTGGCGACCGACACGCGGGGCATGACCCGAACCACGAGACCGGGCACCGCGAGGGCGCCGACCCAGCTCGTCGCCCCGATCGTCACGACGTCAGGGTCGGCGGTCGCGTGGATGACCAGCCGCTCGCCAGCGGCTGCGACGAGGGCGCCGCGCGTCTCCCGGTCAAGGCGGACCGGGCCCGATCGACCGTGCTCCGGGATCGGCGGGAGCTCGATCGTCATGTCGTGGACTGGCGGTGCGCAGTGGACGGGATCGCGAGGTCGAACTGCCCGTACCGGGCCCGGACGTTCTCCCACCGGAACTGGGCGAGCTCATGCTCCCGGCCGTAGAGCTGGTCCTCGATGAACGGGTACACGTTGTAGTCCCAGATGCGGCGCAAGGTCGCCTCGTCACCGTCGAGGCCCGGGCGCATGAAGTACGAGTGTCCGATCTGCAGGTGCGGGCCACGCAGGGCGCGGCGCAGGTCCTCGTTGACCCGGTCGACGAGGTCGGCGACCCAGACCGGGCCGTCGTTCGCCTCGAGCCAGCGCCGGAGCAGCCCCTCCATCGGGCCGTCGTGCGGCATGAAGGGCACGAAGTCGAACCGCCGGCGCAGCGCGGCGTCGACGAGGGCGATGGAGCGGTCCGCCGTGTTCATCGTGCCGATGAAGTACAGGTTCGGGGGCAGCTCGAAGCCCTCGTCCGGCCGGTAGGACGTCTTGACCGAGTGCGACCGGTACTCGAGCAGGAAGAGGAGCTCGCCGAAGACGCGGGGCAGGTTGGCCCGGTTGATCTCGTCGATGATCATGAAGTGCGGCGTCAGGGGGTCCGCCTCCGCGGCCTCCGCCAACAGCGCCAGCGGACCCTTGCGCAGCTCGTAGACCATCTGCCCCTGGTGGTCGATCTGCGGTCGGAAGCCCTCGAAGAAGTCCTCGTAGGAGCTGCTCGGGTGGAACTGGACGATGTCGCGCTTGGCCGGGTCCGGCTGCAGCGCCTGGGCGAGGCGTTGCGCGAGGAAGGTCTTGCCGGTGCCGGGCGGCCCGTAGAAGATGACCTGCTTCTTCTCCTCGAGCAGCGCGCGGATCTCCCGGAGGAAGGCCTCGTCGATGAGCAGCTCCTTGGCCGCCTCGCCGAGGGCGTCGTGGTCCGGCATGAGCGCCTTGTCGGAGCGGCGCATGAGCCAGTAGGCGAGTTGGGCCTGTCCCCAGGGATCGTCCGGGAGGAGGGGGTCGAGCACCTGGCGCAGGAGCGCGTTGGTCTCGACGTGCATGCGGCCGCGCGACTTGCCCTCGGTCCACCGGGCGGGGCCGCCGAGGCGCGCCAGCATCGCGATCTTGCCCGACTCCCCCGCGAGGGTGAAGAGAGGCAGCCAGTGCTCGGGGTGGGCGATGGCGAACAGCTTCATGACGACGCTCTCACTAAAACCCTGCACCGGGAGGTCGTCAGCTGCGAGGACCGAGTTGATCCGCTCCTCGTCGCGCCCCTCACCCCAGAGCAGCTCACGGACCATGAGGCGCAGCTCGTCGATCCCTGCGGCATCGAGGGCGTTGATGGAACTGATGAGCACCGACTGGGCGCCGATGTCGCCATACCCGCGCGTCGACACGATGCGCTTGAACGTCGGGAGGTCGAAGTTCTCGAGCCCGTCCCGGGAGAGCGCGCCGGCGAAGACCCGGCGCTGTTCCTGGTGCCATGCGTCCCGCTCGTTCGGATACGGGCGCTCGGCCTTGAAGACCTCGACCTCGGACTCGAGGTCGGCCATGGGGTTGAGCTCGAGATTCGGGTCCTCGGTGCCGCCGCGCTGGCTCGAGGCCAGGAACCGCAGGAGCGGCGTCAGCGCCCGCGCGGTCGTCGCGATCTCGTCGGCGAGGTCGGCACGCCCGAGGGCGCTCGAGTCCTTCCACCACGTGCCGACGAACGCCTCGCCCCCGGAATACTCGCGCCCGACCGGTTCGATCCGGCCCTCGGTTGCCGGGCGCGCGTCGTCGTGGACCCGCAGGAAACTCACGCCGCGTGGAAGGTGCGACTGGAGCAAGGCACCGATCTCGCGGTGCTGCTCGTCGCTCTCGCCCTCCCAGCCGCCGTGGAGGCCGAAGGCGACGCCGGACGGAGTCACCCAGAGCCGGAAGCCCGGGGCGCCCGCGCCACCGACGAGGATCCACGAGGCGTAGAGGTCGGAGCGATAGGCGGAGTCGTCCCCCGCGTGCTGCTGGAGGGCGAGCGTCGGCGCCTCCAGGTAGAGCCCCGTCTCGGCCGAGAGCCGCTCGATGAGACTGTCGGAGATGTGGTCGGCCTCACCGCGGAGCTGGCGGGCGAGGTCCGCGGCACGGTCCTCGTGCTTCGCGCTGGCATACCCGGTCGCGGGACGGAACTCCGCGGCAAGCTCCGCTGCCTCGACGCACACGTCGATGGCCCTGGGAGCGATGCCGACGAAGGCCTCGGTCTCCTTGAACCACCAGAGGATGCGGGACGCGTAGCGCGGGTCGTCGGGACGCAGGGACGCGCACAGGGCGGCGAAGGCGACGTAGCGCTCGGCGTGGGACAGGCCGCGCTCGAGCCAGCCGAGCCGCTGGAGCGTGTGGGGAGCGTTCTCCCACATGAGCGGCCACTCGCCGCCGTCGTCGGTCGACCAGAATAGGGAGAGGACGTACGCGGTCTGGGCCGGGCTCGGTCCACGCTGCCCGCGACCGCCCGAGCGGGCCAGGAACGCGTCGACGGAGTGGAGGCTGTCGGCCGCCGCTTGCGGAGATGCCGGGGTCTGGAGCGCGGCCACGAGCAGCTCGACAACCTCTGCGTGGTCCTCCTCGGCGCGTCGGACGAGCGCCGCCACCCAGGGGCCGCCGACGGGGCCGAAGCCGACGTAGGGCCCGTCCTTGCGAGCCCAGTGCCCGAGCGATTCCTTGAACGCCACGAGGTCCTTCGAAGCGACGAGATCGGCGAGGATCTCTCGCAGCTCGCCGTTGCGAGCCGTGCGCTCCGCGTCCATCTCGGCGAACAGCGCCTTGGCGTCCTGATCCGCCTCGGCCGATCGCTCGATGAGCGCGTACTTCGCGCGCCAACGCTTGACGTCGACGCTGTCAGTACGTGTCATGGTGCTCCCTCACACGCCCCGGGGGCAGGGGCGCTCTCGCTGCTGCACGTGGAGGTAGGTGCAGGACCGCGGGTTAGGTTACCTGTCAGCCCCGCGGGGACGAAACGCTGAATGATCCCGTTTTGCCCGCACACGGAGGAGGACACCTTCGCAATGTCCTCCGGCCAATCCATCGAGTATGCCGCTGAGCGCGGTTAGCGCCAACGCCGGGGTGGGGTGCGCCCGGCGTTGCGAGCTCAGGCCGCCTCCGTCGCCGACGCCGGCGTCAGGTCCACGACCACCCCGGGGACGGCGAGCGCCGAGCCGAGCAGGGTGATCCCGCTCGCCCGGCTCGCCCGCACGAACGCGTCTCGCAGGTCCCGGTCCCGCTCGGTCGCCGCCGCCGAGCCGGGGCGGGCGACGACCATGACGACGGCCGGTACGCCCGTCCCCACGATGTCGGCGAGGATCGCGGCCAGCCGGGCCTCGGCCTCGCAGGGGGGCGAGGCCGCGTTGACGGTCTCCACCGTGACCGGCTGCATGAGACGCCCGTCGGCGTGGCAGAGCAGGAGAGCGACCCCACCGGTGGCCCGGAACGCCTCGAAGACCGCGAGGTCGACCACACCTTCGAAGAGGTCAGGGTCCGTCATGGGGCGGCGCGCCCAGTCGTCGGGGAGCCCGCGGAAGGTTCCTGTCGTCATGGCACGAGCATGGTCAGTCCCACTCTGCGGCTGGCGACGTTGTCCACAGGCCCTCGCGATCGCCGTCACCGCGTGTCCGTTATGGGCCGGTAAAGGGCTGTCGGTGGCGAGGGCCCCGACGTACCATCGAGTCACCCGGCCGTTGTTCTGCATGGATAACCAGCGGTTCGGCGACAGCCGCAACCATGCATGCGGGCCGATCGTGCGCGGTTGGCCCTTGGTGCGGCGCCCGCGCGGCGTCCAGGGAGGCGACGATGGCGTCCTTCAGTGTTGCGGACCTCGCCGGAGGCGAGCAGGCCGGCGTGGTGCCCACGGCTTCGGTCAATGGCCGCCGCCTGGTGCTCGATGGGGTCGCACCGCACACGTCGGCCCTCGACTGGCTTCGGGAGCAGGGGTTGACGGGGGCCAAGGAGGGGTGTGCCGAGGGCGAGTGCGGAGCCTGCGCCGTCCTCATGGCCCGACCCGACGGACCCGGAGGGACGCAGTGGACTGCGTTCAACGCGTGTCTCGTTCCGGCCGCGTCGCTCGATGGCCAGGAGATCGTCACGAGTGAGGGGCTCGGTTCGCCCGACTCCCTCCACCCGGTCCAGCACGAGCTGGCAGTTCGCGGCGGGTCGCAGTGCGGCTACTGCACGCCCGGCTTCGTGTGCAGCATGGCGGCGGAGTACTACCGGAGCGGCCGGACTCCGGGTACCGAGTCGGGCCCCGGCTCCGCAACCGAGCACCCCAACGGCAGCCAAACCACCGGCGGCCACGAAATCGGCCCCAACGGCTTCGACCTCCAGGGCCTGTCCGGCAACCTGTGCCGCTGCACCGGCTACCGGCCGATCCGTGACGCCGCCTTCGCGGTCGGCGCGCCGCCGCCCGAGGACGCGCTTGCCGCCCGCTGCAGCCGAGCGGCGCCGACGACACCGCGCACGCGGATCACCTCGTCCACGGGGACCTACGCCCGAGCCACTGACCTCGCCGACGCCCTGGCGCTGCTGGGCGAGAACGCCGACGCCGTGCTCGTCGCCGGATCGACCGACTGGGGCGTCGAGGTGAACCTCCGAGCGGCCCGCGCGCCGTTCGTCATCGGCATCGACCGCGTGCCAGAGCTGCGGGCGCTCGACGTCGGCCCGGACAGCATCGAGATCGGCGCAGCGCTCACCTTCTCCGAGATCGAGACGGCCCTCGACGGTCGCGTCCCTCTGATCGCCGACCTCATCCCCCAGTTCGCCTCCCGACTGATCCGCAACACCGCCACGATCGGGGGCAACCTCGCCACGGCCTCCCCCATCGGCGATGCGGCACCAGCCCTCCTCGCTCTGGAAGCCACGGTGGTCCTCACGTCCGAGCGAGGAGAGCGAGAGATCCCGCTCGCCGACTACTTCACGGGCTACCGGGAGACGGTCCGACGACCTGACGAGCTCATCCGCGCGGTGCGGATCCCGCTCCCCCTGAGCCCGATCGCCGCCTTCCACAAGATCGCGAAGCGGCGCTTCGACGACATCTCGAGCGTCGCCGTGGCGTTCGCGCTGACCGTCGATGACGGCATCGTGACGCGGGCGAGAATCGGGGTCGGCGGGGTCGCCGCCATCCCGATCCGGGCCCTGGCGACGGAGGCCGCCCTGGAGGGACGGCCGTGGACCGCCGAGACCGTGCGGGCAGCGGCCGCGGTCATGCGCGGCGAAGGGACTCCCCTGGATGACCACCGCGCCAGCGCGGCTTACCGGACCGCAATGCTCGGCACGGCGCTGCTCAGGCTCCACCACGCGCATCCGCACCCGGAGAAGTCGGGATCGCAGGAGGTGGGCGCATGAGCCGCCTGTCCGATCGCCCGAGCAACGCCTCCACCGGCCTGCCCGTCCCCCACGAGTCGGCCGCCCTCCACGTGACCGGAGCCGCGCTCTACACCGACGACCTGCTGGCACGCACCCCTGGGATCCTGCACGCCCACCCGGTGCAGGCGCCGCACGCCCATGCCCGGGTGAGACGACTCGACCCCGCTGCCGCGCTCACCGTTCCCGGGGTCGTGCGGGTGCTCACCGCGGCCGACGTGCCGGGGCTCAACGACTCCGGAGTCAAGGGTGACGAGCCGCTCTTCCCGGACGAGGTCAGGTACTACGGCCAGGCCGTCTGCTGGGTCCTCGGCGAGACGCTCGAGGCCGCCCGCATCGGGGCCGCTGCGATCGCTGAGCACGGGGTCGACTACGAGCCGCTGCCGGCGATCATCACCCTCGGTGAGGCGATCGCAGCAGGAAGCTTCCAGGGCGCCGCCCTGCACGTCCGTCGCGGCGACGTGGACGCCGGCCTCGCGACATCGGCCCACGTCTTCACCGGCGAGATCGAGTTCGCGGGGCAGGAGCACTTCTACCTCGAGACCCAGGCCTCCATCGCCCTCGTCGACGAGTCCGGCCAGGTGCTCGTGCACAGCAGCACCCAGCATCCGAGCGAGACCCAGGGCATCGTCGCCCACGTCCTCGGCGTGCCGGACCACGCGGTGACGGTCCAGTCCCTCCGGATGGGCGGCGGCTTCGGCGGCAAGGAGATGCAGCCGCACGGCTTCGCTGCCGTTGCGGCGCTGGGCGCAACGCTCACGGGTCGCCCGGTCCGCGTGCGGCTGACCCGGCCCCAGGACGTCTCGATGACCGGCAAGCGCCACGGCTTCCACGCCACGTGGCGGGTCGGCTTCGACGCGGACGGACACCTGAACGCGCTCGACGCCACCCTGACCTCGGACGGCGGCTGGAGCCTCGACCTCTCCGAAGCGGTCCTGGCGCGGGCCCTGTGCCACGTCGACAACGCGTACCACATCCCCCACGTCAGCGTCCGAGGACGGGTCGCCATGACCCACAAGACCTCGCAGACGGCGTTCCGTGGCTTCGGCGGTCCGCAGGGCATGCTCGTCATCGAGGACATTCTCGGACGCTGCGCACCCCAGCTCGGCCTCGAACCCGATGAGCTGCGCCGGCGCAACCTCTACACCCCCGGCCAGAGCACGCCCTACGGCCAGGAGGTCCGCCACGCAGACCGGCTCATCCGGGCGTGGGACACCCTCGCCGCGAACGCGCGGCTTGAGGAGCGCCGCGAGGAGGTCGCCGTCTTCAACGCCGCGCACACGCACTCCAAGCGCGGGCTCGCTGTCACGCCCGTCAAGTTCGGCATCTCCTTCAACTTCACGCCCCTCAACCAGGCGGGTGCGCTGGTGCATGTCTACAAGGACGGCTCGGTCCTCATCAACCACGGCGGCACGGAGATGGGCCAGGGGCTGCACACGAAGATGATCCAGGTCGCCGCTACGGCGCTCGGCGTGCCGCTGTCCCGAATCCGGCTCGCCCCCACCCGGACCGACAAGGTGCCCAACACGTCGGCCACGGCAGCGAGCTCGGGCGCCGACCTCAACGGCGGCGCGGTCAAGAATGCCTGCGAGCAGATCCGTGCCCGCCTGGCCGAGGTGGACGGCGGCGCGGACCTGCCTTGGGAGGACCTCGTCGCCAAGGCCTACCTCGACCGGGTCCAGCTCTGGGCGGCCGGGTACTACCGGACCGAGGGACTGCACTGGGACATCTCCACGATGCGAGGCTCCCCGTTCAAGTACTTCGCCTACGGCGTGGCCGCGGCGGAGGTGGAGGTCGACGGCTTCACCGGTGCCTACCGGACCAGACGGGTCGACATCGTCCACGACGTCGGCGACAGCCTGAGCCCGGTCGTGGACATCGGCCAGATCGAGGGCGCCTTCGTCCAGGGTGCCGGCTGGCTCACGCTCGAGGACTTGCGCTGGGACGAGAGCGACGGACCCACCCGGGGCCGCGTCGCCACCCAGGCCGCGAGCACCTACAAGCTGCCCTCCTTCTCCGAGATGCCCGAGGTCTTCAACGTCACCCTCCTCGAGCACGCCCGCGAGGACGGTGCGGTCTACGGGTCCAAGGCGGTCGGGGAGCCGCCCCTCATGCTCGCCTTCTCCGTGCGTGAAGCGCTGCGACAGGCTGCGGCAGCGTTCGGCCCACCGGGGGTGAGCATCGACCTGGCCTCTCCCGCCACGCCAGAGGCCGTGTACTGGGCGGTCGAGCTGGCCCGGAGCGCCCTTCCAGACAACACCACCATGCCGTATGCCGCTGAGCCCACTCCCGGCAATGGCTCACCGGGTGCCCCTGCCCTTTCCGGCGACGGGTCCGTGCGCACGACGCAGGTGACGTCGTGAACTGGCTCCGGGCCGTCGAGCGCCTCCGGAGCGACCGGCGCCCCGGCGTCCTTGTCACCGTCGCCAGCGTCCGCGGCCACGCGCCGCGGGAGGCCGGCGCCAAGATGGTGGTCGCCGAGGACGGTGCGTGGGACACGATCGGCGGCGGGAACCTCGAGGCCACCGCCATCGCGCGGGCACGTGAGCTCATCGCCGACGGTTGGCGTGCACCCGAGACCCTGAGCGTGGCGCTGAGCGACAAGGCGGCGTCCGAGCACGGCCAGCAGTGCTGCGGCGGTGAGGTGTCTCTCCTGCTCGAGCCGCTGCTCGTCGTGCCGTCGGTGGCGATCTTCGGCCTGGGACACGTCGGTATGGAGCTCGCCCGCATCCTTGCCCGGCGCGACCTCGAGCTGCACCTGGTCGACTCCCGCGCCGACCTGCTTGAGCCGGAGCGGCTGCGGCCGCTCGACGACGCGCTGGCCCGCATCCACGTGCACCATGCCCCCGTGCCCGAGCTCGTCCTCGGTCAGGTCCCGCCTGGCACGCACGTGCTCGTCATGACTCACGACCACGCCGAGGACGCCGCCCTGTGCGACGTCGCGCTGCGCTGCGGCCATCTCGGGTCAATCGGCCTCATTGGTTCGGCCTCGAAATGGCGACGCTTCCAGACGATCCTCGCCCGCGAGGGCCACACCCCGGAGGCGATCGCCCGGATCACCTCACCGATCGGCATGCCGGACCTCAGCGGCAAGGACCCTTCGACGGTCGCAATCGGCGTGGCCGCCGCGTTGCTCCAGTCGCTCGAGACCGAGGCCGCCGCGTCGCGCGCCGCTGGGCAGGAACGTGCCCGGTGACCGTCTTCCGCGGGACGGTTCTCGACACACCGGAGGACGCCACTCTCGGGACCATCAGGCTCCGCGCCGAGGCCGACGCCGCGCTCGTCGTGGAGGACGGCCGAATCTCTGCGCGCGGTCCCTTCGCCGAGACGGTGCGCGACCATCCCGGGCACGAGGTCGTCGACCTTCGCGAGGGACTGGTCCTGCCCGGCCTGGTCGACGCCCACGTCCACTACCCCCAGGTCCGGGTCATCGGGGCCCTGGGGATGCCCCTGCTCCAATGGCTCGAAGAGTGCGCACTGCCCGAGGAGGCTCGCCTCGAGTCGATCGACTACGCCCGCCAGGTGGCCGACGAGTTCGTCCAGGGCCTGGTCTCTGCGGGCACGACGACCGCGCTCGTCTTCGGTTCTCACTTCGCGAGTGCGGTCGATGCCCTCTTCGAGCGGGTGACCCGCGCGGGCCTGCGCGTCACGGCCGGGCTGGTCGCGAGCGACCGCTCCCTCCCGGAGCCACTGCTCAGCACGCCGGACCGTTTCTATGCGGAGTCGATGGCCCTCGCGGCGCGGTGGCACGGCGTGGGCCGCACTCGCTACGCGGCCACCCCTCGCTTCTCCTACTCCGCGAGCGAGGACATGCTCGACGCCTGTGGGTCGGTGCTCAAGGATGTCGAGGGCGCCTGGTTCACATCGCACGTCAACGAGAACGTCGCCGAGGTCGCTGCGGTCGCTGAGCTCTTCGCCGCGGCCGAGCACTACGTCGACACCTACGACCGACACGGACTCGTCGGCCCGAGGGCCGTCCTGGCGCACAACGTCCACGCGAGCGACCCAGAGGTCGCCCTCCTGGCGGCACGCGGCGCCGCTGTGGCCCACTGCCCGACGAGCAACTCCTCGCTCGGCAGCGGCTGGTTCCCGATGCGACGCCATGTCGAGCACGGCGTCCGCGTCGCCCTCGGCTCGGACGTCGGCGCCGGCACCGGGTTCTCGATCTTGAAGGAGGCACTGCAGGCCTATCTCATGCAGCAGCTCCTCGGGGCCGACGGTCTGGCGCTCACCGCCCCGGACCTGTTGCACCTCGCCACCCGGTCCGGCGCGCTGGCCCTCGGTCTGGGCGACGAGGTCGGTGACCTCAGCGTCGGCAAGCAGTTCGACGCGCTCTGGATCCGGCCGGTCCCGTCCGACCCGCTCGATGTCGGACTCCGGCACGCAGCGTCGCCGGAGGACGCCCTCGCCAAGACGCTCGCCCTTGGATCCGCGGCCGACATCGCCGACGTCTGGGTCGGTGGCCAGAGCCTCCGATAGACCTGAGCAGGTCTGCCAATACTCGATGAGGAGGAATGGATGCGCGTGCTCTACTTCTATCTCATGAAGGCGGCGCCCGATCGCGTTCAGGCGGTCGCGCCCGCTCACGCCGAGTACTGGAACGCAATGGGACTGGGCGAATATCTCGGAGGACCGTTTGCGGACAGATCCGGAGGGCTCATCACCTTCGAGGTCGCTTCGATCGCCGAAGCCGAGCGACTCGTGACGCGTGACCCGTTCGTCCAGGAGCATCTCCTGGAGCGCCGATGGCTGCAGCAGTGGCTGATCGATTGAGGACCAGGTTCACGATTCGGGAAAACATGCGCCGTGCCTGCTCCGTCCGGAAACTGCTCTTCCCCTTCAAGCCCCGCCGCGGCGCACGTCCGTGCGGGCCTGACCATTCCTTGGCCGTATGCCGCTGAGCGCGCTCCCGCGCGCCTGCCCGGCCGGGGGCGTGGCTGAGACGAACTGCATTGGTACGCGGCGGAGTCAGGGTGACGAGGCGATCGCGCCCGGGTGTGGAACGGGCGCTGTCGGTGGTCGCTTCTAGGGTTCTTGGTATGAGCAGCGGGCGGGCGGCGAGCGGCGGGGTGTCGCCCGGGGTGCCGCCGGTTGCCGCGGTGTCGGACGAGGCTCGGGTGGACCTGCCGGGGTTGCCGGCGCGGCTGGCGTCGATGGCTGCGGAGCTGCGGCTGATCACGCGCAACTATCCGCTGCACGCGTTGGCGCCGGCCGGGGTCGGGGACGCGATCGAGCAGGCGCAGGCGATC
>NZ_DATCWX010000104.1:0-2890 GCF_036566125.1 Intrasporangium sp. | reverse complement strand
AGGCGGCGACCTGCCAGACCCGCCGCTCGAGAACCCCCGGGACGGGCGCTGGACGGTCGGAGCGCGGGTTCCGCACCGATGGCTCGACGAGGACCGTTCGGTATCCACCGTGGACCTCGCGTCGGACGGCTTCGCCCTGGTCGTGCCGCCCGGACACGCTGGGTACGACCAGGCGGTCGAGCAGATCGAGGCCGGCACGGGTCTGAGTCTGAAGCTCCATCACGTCGCCGACGGGTCCGCCCTGGAGGTGCCTGGCGCGGTGCTGATCCGCCCGGACGGCGTCATCGCGTGGACATCGGCAGATGCACGATCCGGGGCAGCGAGCCTTCCGGACGCGCTCGCCTCGCTCCTCTCCACCCCGGCGCACGTAGCAGCACGCCGCTGACGGCGCACGAGTGCAGCGGCGTTCGCCGCCACGTGATCTCGGTTGCCCGCGTCCTCCGGCCGACTGCGGGAGGAGCACAACTCAGCCGTATGCCGCTGGGCCGGCTCAGCGGCATACCGCTGACACGCGTGGGTGGTCGGGTGGATCCTGCAGGAAGGGCGGGTGGAAGGAGACACTTGTGAGCCGGGAAGGCGAGTGGCCGGGGCGTCAAATGCGGATGAGCCGGATGGAGGCGTTCAGCGACGGCGTCTTCGCCATCGCGATCACACTGCTCGTGCTCGAGATCACGGTGCCGCCGGGCTCGGAGAGCGACCTGCTGCGAGCCGTGCTCGACCAGTGGCCGTCCTACCTGGCGTACGTCGTCAGCTTTGCGACCGTCGGCGCGATCTGGCTCGCCCACACCGCGATGAGCGAGTACCTCCACCACGGCGATGTGTGGCTGCTGCGGATCAACCTCCTGCTGCTCCTGCTCGTGTCCTTCCTGCCCTTCCCCAGTCGCCTGCTCGCCGAGAGCGTCGGAGACCGCGACGCGGGCAAGGTCGCTTCCACGGTCTACGGGCTCACGCTGCGGGCTACCTGCTCATCGCCGTGTTCTTCATCGTCCCGATCCATCGGATGAGGCGATCCGCCCGACCGGAAGCGTCAGGATGAACGTCGACCCTCGGCCGGGACCCGGGCTGGAGGCCACCAGGCTCCCCCCGTGCGCATCGGCGATGGCGCGACTGATCGTCAGCCCGAGGCCGGAGCCAGCCCGGTCACGGTCCCGCGCCGTGTCGCCCCGGTAGAACCGCTCGAAGACGTGCGGCAACTGGTCCGCGCTCATCCCGTCCCCGGTGTCGGCGACGACGATCTCGACCGCCTCGGTGACCGCCCGGGCAAACAGCTGGACCGCACCGCCCCGAGGCGTGTGGCGCAGCGCGTTGCCGAGCAGGTTGTCGAGGACCTGGCCGACTCGCCGGGAGTCGGCTTGGACGCGCACATCGGGCGCCTCAGCGGCCCGGACGTCGAGCTTCACGCCCTGCCGAGCGAAGGCCTCGCGCTTTGCCTGGGCCCCCGACCAGATGAGCTCGCGGACCGGCGTCGCGGAGAGCTCCAGGGTCAGGCGCCCCTCCTCCGCGCGCGACACGTCATCCAGGTCGGCCGCGAGTCGGGCCAGCCGCTCGGTCTGGTCGGTCATCACCCGCTCGGTCTCGGGGCTCCACGTCGTCACGCCGTCGCGCAGTCCCTCGCAGTAGACCGTGAGCGTCGCGATCGGCGTGCGCAGCTCGTGGGCCAGATCGGACAGCAGGCGCCGCCGGGTGTCCTCAGTCTGCTCGAGCTGACTCGCCATGAGATTGAACGCCTGGCGCAGCTCGTCGAACTCGGTCCCCGCGCCCAAGGGACCGACCCGGGCCCCGAAGTGGCCCCGGGAGACCTCTCGGGCCGCGTTGGACAGGGCACCGAGCGGCGCCTGCATGCGACGTGTCACGTACCACGTCACCGCGGCGGCGCAGGCCAACGAGATGACGAGGGCGACGGCCAAGGAGACGAGCGAGGCGTCACGGTAGGCCTGCTCGACGTGAGCCAGCAGGGGCGAGTCGGGCGCAAGACCCGCCTCCAGCAGGTGCTCGTGGAAGAGGGGCGGCCCGACGATGGCAGCGACCACGCCGGCGGTGACCACGCTGGCGCCGAGGACGAGGACCTGGGCGAGCATGAGCCGCGAGGCGAGTCCGCCCCGGCCGCTCGACGAGCTGCCCGTGCTCATGCCGTTCATGCCGCTCATGCTGCCCATGCCGCTCAACCCCTGCCCATCCGGTAGCCGACACCGCGCACCGTGTCGATGTACCGCGGAGCGGCGGGATCGTCTCCGAGCTTGCGGCGGATGTGGCCGATGTGGACGTCGACGATGTGCTCGTCGCCGACCCAGGCGATGTCCCACACCTCGTCGATGAGCTGACGCCTCGAGAAGGCGTACTTCGGGCGGGCCGAGAGGACGTCGAGGAGGTCGAACTCGGTCCGGGTCAGCGCGGCCGGCTGCCCAGCGACGGAGACACCGCGCCCAGCGGGGTCGATGGACAGGTCGCCGAAGACCCGGGCCGGCTGCTCCGCCGGACCGTCGCCGGGGTGGGACGCGTCAGCGCCCCGTCGCGGGCGACGGAGCACTGCCTGGACGCGGGCGACGAGCTCTCGGGCGCTGAAAGGCTTGGTGATGTAGTCGTCGGCACCGACCGAAAGGCCGACGATCCGGTCCACCTCGTCGCCGCGGGCGGTGAGCATGAGGACGTAGCAGTCCGAGAAGGTCCGCACCTGGCGGCACACCTCGATGCCGTCGAGCCCCGGGAGGCCGAGGTCGAGCACGATGACGTCGGGATCGAGCTCCCGGGCCCGGGACACCGCATCGGGTCCCGTGTAGGCCTCGGACACCGTGTACCCGGCCCGGATCAGGTACGAGCCGACCATCTGCGCAAGCGCGCGCTCGTCGTCGACGACGAGGACCGTGGGAGTCGACGACGCGGCTTCGGGCCG
>NZ_DATCWX010000094.1:0-36005 GCF_036566125.1 Intrasporangium sp. | reverse complement strand
GCGGGCACGGCCGGAGTGGGGGTGACGGGGCTGGTGGCAAGCCAGTCGAACTCGTCGAGCCCGTCGAACGGGTCGGGCAGGACGGCGGCCTCAGCGAGCTGCCGGGCCAGGACCCGCTCGTGCCACGCCTCGGACATGTCCTCGCACACCTCTCCGGGCAGACCCGCGATCAGGTCGGCGAACCGGTGGATGAGGGCGTCCTCAGCGTCCACGTACGGCACGAGCGCCCTCCTTCCGCGTGGGATCCCTGTGAGCGCGTCGCTAGGCTCATCCGAACAAACATTCGAATCCGTGTCAAAGGACATTCCGTGGCCTGTGGACGAAGACGAACCCGATTGCACCGCAAAGGAAGCCGCACGCTCGAAGAGCCCAGCGGCCTACGCTGAGGTCATTCGACTGAGGGTCTATTCGGTGGGCGTCCCGGCTGCCTCGGTGCCGGCGAAAAGGGCCTTGAGGTCGAGCGAGGGGACGTGCCTCTGGGAAGCGAGCGTCACGTACTTGCGGGCCACGGTGTCCTTGCCGAAGCCGAGGACCGTGCTCAGCAACCCGATGGCCTCGGCGAGCTCGTTCGGCGGCTCGGCGGCGACCACGCGTCGCCACATCGCCTCCTCGAGGGAATTGAAGGCCATCTGCACCTCGGAGATGTCGAAACCGGCGTCGAACCGCTGGGTCGCGATGCGATCCGCATAGGCGCTGAGCGAGGTCAGGCTACGGGTCTCGATCGCGGTGACGACGAGCTCGAACAGGTTGCCGAGCCGCTCGCGGGTGAACGCCTCGCCGGCCTTCTCGTAATGGTGCACCTGTGAGCGCTGCAGGTCCGAGAACGCCTCGTCGAGGATGCTCTGGGCGGACTCCCTCAGCAGGGTCTCCAGCTTCATGGTTTCTCCCTCTCCCTCAATGGGTCCCATCGTGTCAAGGGCGCCGCGGGCCGTGGCGGAAACGTGAGCAATGGAACGAAGCGGGCGATGGGGTCGGGCGGATCACGTGACGGCGCGCCGGGTGGCGAACTCGGGGCGCTCGTGCTCGCGGCCGTCCATGACTTCCTTGAGGTGCTGCGCCGCGGCGACCGCGTCCAGGTGCGACACGTAGAGCGGTGCGAAGCCGAGCCGGACGATGTCCGGCTCCCGGTAGTCCCCGATGACGCCTCGAGCGATCAGCGCCTGGACCACGGCGAAGGCATCGGGATGGCGCAGCGACACCTGTGACCCCCGCCGCGCATCCTCGGCAGGGGTGGCCACCGGCAGGCCGACGTCGAGCGCCCCCAGGGCGTCGAGGAAGGTGGAGGTCAGCGACAGCGACTGCGTCCGCACCTCGCTCATGGACAGGCCGTCAAAGGCCTCCAGCGCCGCCTCCAGGGCCAGCACGGACAGCATCGGTGGAGTCCCCACGCGAACCCGGTCGATCCCGGGTGCGGGGATGAAGTCACGGGCCATCTCGAACGGCCGCGCGTGCCCGAACCAGCCGGTGAGCGGTTGGTCGAAGACATCCTGATGCCGCGCTGCCACGTAGATGAACGATGGAGCCCCGGGACCGCCGTTGAGGTACTTGTAGCCGCAGCCGACCGCCACGTCGGCGCCGCCCTCATCGAGCCGCACATCGACGGCGCCCGCGGAATGGCAGAGGTCCCAGCAGGCCAGCGCCCCGACGTCGTGGGCCGCCGAGGTGATCGCCTCGAGGTCCCACAGCTCGCCAGTGGCGTAGTCCACGCTCGAGTAGGCCGCGACCGCGAGGTCCGCGCCGAGCTCGGCGATGGCTCGCGGAGCGTCGGCGGGGGAGACGCGGCGGACCTCCCGCCCCTCGACCCTGGCCGCCGCCTCCGCGAGATAGAGGTCGGTGGGGAACGACGCCGGATCCGTGAGCACCACTCGGCGACCCGGCCGTAGCCGCGCCGCTCCGACGATGGCCTTGAAGAGGTTGACCGACGTCGAGTCGGTGACGACGACCTGGCCGGGGGCAGCACCGACGAGCCGGCCGATCCGGTCGCCGACCCTGGTCTGCGCTCCCCACCAGTCCGCCTCGTTCCACGACCGGATGAGCCGCTCGCCCCACTCGTGCTCGACCACCCGGGCCAACGCCGGACCCACGTTCCGCGGCAGGGCCCCGAGCGAGTTGCCGTCGAGGTAGATGACGCCATCCGGCAGCGTAAACCGCTCACGTGTAGCGCTCAGCGGCGAACGGGCATCGAGGTCGCTGGCCCGGGCGAGGAGGTCGTCGATGACGTCGTCGGACATGGTGGCAACGTACCGCGCGCGCAAGGAGGTGGTTCACGCTCGGCGAGCCCAGCGGCATACGATCTGGGGTTTGTGAAGCTCACCATCGGCGTCCTCGCCGTCCAGGGCGACGTGCGCGAGCACGCCGCCACCCTCACTGCGCTCGGCGCCGACGTCGTGGCCGTCCGCCGACCCGGGGAGGTCGAGCAGATCGACGGCCTCGTGATCCCGGGCGGGGAGTCGACGGTCATGGACAAGCTCGTCCGGGCCTTCGATCTGCAGGAACCGCTGCGCAAGCGGATCGCCGATGGACTGCCCACCCTTGGGTCATGCGCCGGGATGATCATGCTCGCCGACCGCATCGCCGACGCCAGACCCGATCAGCAGACCCTCGGTGGCATCGACATGACGGTGCGACGCAACGCATTCGGCCGCCAGGTCGACTCCTTCGAGACCGATCTCGACTACGCGGGCCTCGACGAACCGGTCCACGCGGTCTTCATCCGCGCACCTTGGGTCGACGAGGCAGGTGCGGGCGTCGAGGTCCTCGCCCGGGTGGGGGAGGGACCGGCCGCGGGTAGGATCGTCGCGGTTCGGCAGGGCAATCTCATGGCGACGTCGTTCCACCCCGAGGTGGGTGGGGACCGCCGCATCCACGCCGAATTCGTCCGGATCGTCGAGAACGCGAGGGAGTCTGCATGAGCGGCCACTCCAAATGGGCCACCACGAAGCACAAGAAGGCTGCGATCGACGCCAAGCGCGGCAAGCTCTTCGCGAAGCTCATCAAGAACATCGAGGTCGCAGCCCGGCAGGGTGGCGGTGACCCGGCCGGCAACCCGACGCTCTACGACGCGATCCAGAAGGCGAAGAAGACCTCGGTCCCCAACGACAACATCGACCGTGCGGTCAAGCGGGGCTCCGGCGCCGAGGCCGGCGCGTCCGACTGGCAGCCGATCACCTACGAGGGTTATGCCCCCGGCGGGGTCGCCCTGCTCATCGAGTGCCTCACCGACAACCGCAATCGGGCCGCAGCCGAGGTGCGGACGGCGCTGACTCGCAACGGGGGCCAGCTCGCCGACCCCGGCTCGGTCGCCTATGTCTTCCACCGCAAGGGCGTCGTCATCGTCCCGAAGGACGGGGCGACCGGCGACATTTCCGAAGACTCGATCCTCGAGGTCGTCCTCGATGCAGGTGCCGAGGAGGTCAACGACAACGGCGACACATGGGAGATCGTGTCTGAGGCGAGCGACTTCGTCGCCGTGCGCCAGGCCCTCCAGGACGCCGGCATCGACTACGACTCCGCCGAGGCGTCGTGGGTGCCCAACCTCCAGGTCCCGCTCGACCTCGACGGTGCCAAGAAGATGATCCGCGTCATCGACGCCCTCGAGGACAGCGATGACGTGCAGAACGTCTACGCCAACGGCGACATCCCCGACGACGTGCTTGCGGAGCTCGACGACGAGGATTGAGCCGTATGCCGCTGGGCTCGGTCATGGACGGAAGGCGCGCCCGGGTGCGGCGCGCCTTCCGCGTCACTGGGTGAGCGGGCCTATACGGTGGAGCCGAACACGTGTTCGGTCAGGTGCCGACATCGAGTCTGGAGGTGGGTCGTGCGCGTCCTCGCAGTGGACCCGGGCCTGACTCGGTGCGGGGTCGGGGTCGTCGAAGGGCGGCCGGGAAGGCGGCTGTCCCTCGTGGACGTCGGTGTCATCCGCACTCCGTCGAGCGATCCCACGCCGAAGCGGCTCGTCGCGCTCGAGGACGAGTTGCGTCTCTGGTTCGAGCTGCACCGGCCCGAGGCCGTGGCCATCGAGCGGGTGTTCGCGGATACCAACGTCTCCACCGTGATGGGCACCGCGCAGTGCACGGGGATCGTCATGATGCTCGCCGAGCGCCGAGGGCTCCCGGTCGCCTTGCACACCCCGACCGAGGTCAAGGCCGCCGTCAGCGGCAGCGGCCGCGCCGACAAGCGCCAGGTCACCGCCATGGTGACCCACCTGCTCGGGCTGGACCGGCCCCCGAAACCCGCAGATGCAGCCGACGCGCTAGCCCTCGCGATCTGCCACGTGTGGCGCGGAGGCACGCAGAGCCGTCTCGCCGAGGCCGCCGAGGCGCATGCCCGGACGGCTCCCTCTCGCTACCGCCGACCCACGACCGCTGGAGCGTCCCGACGATGATCGCCTCACTGTCCGGAACCGTCCTCAAGGCCGGCCTCGACACCGTCGTCCTCGGCGTCGGAGGCGTGGGCATGCTCGTCCACACCACGCCGGCAACCGCCGCGTCCGTGCGAGTGGGCCAGGCCACCGAGCTCAAGACGACCCTCGTCGTCCGCGAGGACTCCCTCACCCTCTACGGCTTTGCGACCGAGGACGAGAAGCATGTCTTCGAGACGGTCCAAACGGTGTCCGGCGTGGGACCCCGCCTCGCCCTGGCCCTGCTCGCCGTGCACGACCCGATGTCGGTGCGGCGCGCGCTCGGCGCTGGCGACATTGCCGCGTTGACCAAGGTCCCCGGCATCGGCAAGAAAGGCGCCGAGCGGCTCGTCCTCGAGCTGCGCGACAAGCTGGGCGCGCTGGGCGGAACGGCTGACGAGGCAGGGCTGATGGTCCAGCGGACCACCGGCGATCAATGGCGCGAGCAGGTGCGCGAGGCACTGGTCGGTCTCGGCTGGACCGCCCGGCAAGCGGACGACGCGCTCGACCGCGTCGCACCGCAAGCGGCCGACGGTGCCAGCGTCTCGGCCATGCTCCGCGCGGCCCTGCAGGAGCTGGGCCGATGAGTGTCGAGGAGCAGGCCTTGGACCAGTCCTACGACGCGACCGCGCGGATCGTCGATGCGGGCAGCGACGCGGACGAGCGGCAGGTCGAGGCGGCGCTCCGTCCGAGGCGGCTCGATGACTTCCCCGGCCAGACCCGCGTCCGCGAGCAGCTTGGTCTCGTCCTCAAGGCCGCCAAGCGGCGGGGCACGGCGCCCGACCACGTGCTGCTCTCCGGTCCCCCCGGACTCGGCAAGACCACCCTCGCGATGATCGTCGCCAGCGAGCTCGAGCAGCCGCTCCGGATCACCTCGGGACCGGCGATCCAGCACGCCGGCGACCTCGCCTCTGTGCTCTCGTCCCTGGCGGAGGGGGAGGTGCTCTTCCTCGACGAGATCCACCGGATGTCCCGGGCGGCGGAGGAGATGCTGTACCTGGCGATGGAGGACTTCCGGGTCGACGTCATCATCGGCAAGGGCCCGGGAGCGACGGCGATCCCGCTCGAGCTACCGCCGTTCACCGTCGTGGGCGCGACGACGCGCGCGGGCCTGCTGCCGGCACCGTTGCGCGACCGCTTCGGCTTCACCGGCCATCTCGACTTCTACGAGCCGAGCGACCTCGTCACGATCCTGCACCGCTCCGCCCGCCTGCTCGCCCTCGACGCCGAGGAGGACGGCATCGTCGAGATCGCCCTGCGATCGAGGGGAACGCCACGGATCGCCAACCGGCTGCTTCGTCGGGTGCGCGACTGGGCCCAGGTCCACGGGGAGGATCGGGTGACCCAGGCCGCCGCACGTCAGGCGCTCGAGCTGTTCGACGTCGACGAGCGAGGTCTCGACCGGCTCGACCGAGCGGTGATCGACGCACTCTGCCGCCGGTTCGCCGGGGGGCCGGTGGGGTTGTCGACCCTGGCGGTCGCCGTGGGGGAGGAGCCCGACACCGTCGAGACCGTCGCCGAGCCGTTCCTCGTGCGGGAGGGCTTCATGCTGCGCACGCCGCGGGGGCGGGCCGCCTCGTCGCTCGCGTGGTCACACCTTGGCCTCACGCCACCGCTAGACGCCCAGGGGCTGTGGGCGGCCACGCTGCCACTCGACGACCTGGCCGGAGGGCGCTTCGAGACCTGACCACGGCGAAACCGCAGCCAAAACGTGACCCGGCCCAGCGGCATACGACCAGCTGCCGGTCTGACAAAGCCGCACGTCGGACGTAGACTCCTGCGGGCACCTCCGCCGCTCCCTGCGGCACCATCCGGTGCCCCCGGACGTTGACGTGTCGCCCAGACCACCACTGGTTCGCGTGCTGACCGGATCGAGAAGTCGAAGGATTGAGCCTGATATGAACAACGGCAACGGGGGATCCTCGTTGGTCATCCTGGCCCTGCCGCTCCTGCTGCTGGCCTGGATGTTCTGGAGTGCCAACCGGCGCACGAAGCGGATGCGCCAGTTCAACTCCTCGCTCGATGTCGGCGACGAGGTCGTCACCTCATCGGGCATCTTCGGCACCATCCGTCATCTCGACGACGCCAGTGCCCACATCGAGGTGGCCGACGGGATGATCCTGCGCTTCGACCGGCGCGCCGTGGCCATGAAGCAGGCCGATGTGACGCCACCGATCAACCGGGCACAGACGGACGACTCGTCCGCGCCCGGTCAGTGAGGCGCTCACGTGGCTGGTAGCTCCGCCAAGAAGTCGGCTCTGCGGAGCCTCTCCGCCCTTCTCGCCCTGGCGATCGGGCTCGTCCTGCTCGTCGCGGGGCTGCACCAGTGGGGCGGCGGGCAGCTGACCCCACGCCTTGGGCTCGACCTGGAGGGCGGGACCGAGATGGTCCTTGCTCCGGTCACCGAAGGCGGGGCCGCGGTCAACCCCGGTCAGCTCGACCGCGCTGTCGAGATCATCCGACAGCGCATCGACGCCAACGGCGTCGCCGAGAGCGAGATCTCGACGCAGGGCGGACGCAACATCGTCGTCGCCATCCCGGGCACTCCGACCCAGGACCAGCTCGAGGCGATCCGCAAGCCCTCGCAGCTGCGGTTCCGGTCCGTCTTCGTCCAGGACGTCGAGACCGCCACGCCCCCCGCGGGCACAGCCCCGACGCCTGGCGGGACGACCGGCACGCCCGCTCCTACCGGGACCACGGGCACACCCGCTCCTTCCGGGAGCGCGGCGGCGACCCCGCCCCCGACGACGGCTGCCAATGGTGTCGTTCCGGAGGCCCTGCGCGCCGCGACGACGGCGCCCACGACTCCGCCCGCAACCACGCCAACCACGCCCGCTGGCACCGCACCTGCCACGGAGGCACCCGCCCCGCCGACCAACGCGCAGCTCGAGGCGGCCATCGCTTCCCAGGCCTCCAAGGGTCTGCTCACGCTCGGGTGGGACCAGAAGAAGGCCGACCAGGCTGCCGCCAAGGTGGCCAAGGAGTACGTGGCGCTCAACTGTCACCAAGCCGGCGCGATCGACGAGGCGCCAGACCTCAAGGACGCGCCGATGGCGACGTGTGGTGAGGACGGAGTCACCAAGTACGTCCTCGGCCCGGTCGAGATCGACGGCAGCGAGATCCAGGATGCGACGAGCGGCTACCAGCCGGGTCCGAACGGGCAGCCGACCTCGATCGTCGAGGTGGCACTGTCCTTCAAGGACGCGGGCAAGGCCAAGTTCGCCGAGGTGACGAGGCGACTCGTGGGCCAGCAGTCACAGCCGCCCCTCGACCAGTTCGCCGTTGTCCTCGACAAGCGCGTCATCACTGCGCCCCAGGCTCGGGCTGTCATCACCGATGGGCGCGCCTCGATCACGGGGTCCTTCACCCTCGACTCCGCCAAGCGGCTCGCCCAGCAGCTCAAGTTCGGTGCGCTGCCCATGTCGTTCGCCCTCCAGACCAACGACACGATCACGCCTCAGCTCGGTGAGGAACAGCTCCGCCTCGGGATCCTGGCCGGCGTCATCGGCCTGCTCCTCGTCGTCGTGTACTCGCTGTTCCAGTACCGCGCCCTGGGCATGGTCACCGTCCTGTCACTGGTCGTCGCAACCGGGCTGACCTATCTGACGCTCGTCGTCCTGGGCACGACCCACGGCTTCCGACTGACGATGGCCGGAGTGACCGGCACGATCGTCGCGATCGGCGTGACCGCGGACAGCTTCATCGTCTACTTCGAACGCATCCGTGACGAGGTGCGTGAGGGACGGCCGCTCGTCGCTGCCGTGGAGACCGGGTGGAAGCGCGCTCGGCGCACGATCATCATCGCCGACGCGGTGAACATGCTGGCCGCCGTCGTGCTCTACGTGCTCGCGTCCTCGAACGTCCGCGGGTTCGCCTTCACGCTCGGCCTGACGACGCTGATCGACCTCGCCGTCGTCGTCCTGTTCACCCACCCGATGGTCCAGCTGCTCGCTCGGACCGAGTTCTTCGGCCACGGCCACAAGTGGTCCGGCCTGGACCCGGAGCGGCTCGGCGCCAAGGAGGCCCCCCGCTACCGCGGGCGCGGTCAGTTCGGACCCGCCGGAGCGACGACGACCGCCACCCGCACCTCGCGCCTCGCCGAGGGGAAGGCCCAGGCATGATCAACTTCGCCCAGTTCGGCAACGACCTCTACACCGGACGCCGGTCGATCCCCTTCGTCCAGCGCCGCAAGTTGTGGTACTCGGTGTCGGCCGTGATGATCGGCCTGGCCCTGGCGGGCGTTCTCCTGAACGGCCTCAACTTCGGCATCGAGTTCCGGGGTGGCTCGGAGTTCCGGGTGCTCGGCGTGACGAACACCCAGGACTACGAGGCCAGGGCAGAGGGGGCGGTGAGCGAGGCCAGTATCCCGGGCTCCGTGACGACGACCATCGTCGGCGGCAACACTGTCCGGGTCCAGACCGAGGCGGCACAGGCGCAGACCGAGGCCGCGCGCACCGCACTCGCGGAGACCTTCGACGTCGACCCGGCAAGCGTGAGCTCCACGCTCATCGGTCCCAGCTGGGGAGCCTCGGTCAGTGAACAGGCGATCCAGGGACTCGTCGTATTCCTCATCCTCGTCACGATCGTGCTGGCCCTGTACTTCCGCACCTGGAAGATGGCCTTGGCGGGTCTCACCGCGTTGCTGCACGACCTGGTGATCACGGTCGGCATCTACTCGCTCTTCGGTTTCGAGATCACGCCGTCGTCGATGATCGGGTTCCTCACGATCCTCGGCTACTCGCTCTACGACACCGTGGTTGTCTTCGACAAGGTGCGGGAGAACACAGCGGAGGCGTTCCGCACGAAGCGGATGACCTATGCCGACGCAGCCAACCTGGCCGTCAACCAGACGCTGGTGCGGTCGATCAACACGACCGTGGTCGCGCTGCTGCCGATCGCGGCGATCCTCTTCGTCGGTTTCACCATGCTGGGCCCGGGCACCCTGCTCGACCTGTCCCTCGCGCTCTTCATCGGTATCGGCGTTGGCGCATACTCGTCGATCTTCATCGCCACGCCCATGCTCGTGCAGCTGCGCTCCAAGGAGCCGGCCGTTGTCGATCTCGACCGCTACGTCGCCCGTCATGGAGCCAAGCAGGCCGCCCGCGACGCGGCGCGTGGTGTCGCCTCGGGCGAGGCCCCGGCCGACGTGCCGGTACCGGTGGGAGCGGACTGGGCTGGTGCGAACGGGGTGGGCGAGGACTCGACCGGGGCTCTGCGGCCGACTGACCTCGGCACGGCGGCGGCCGCCGGCGGACCCGGGCGCCCGGTCCACAAGTACGCCCAGGCCGGGCCGCGCAACCAGCCCAAGCGAGCTCCGAAGTCCAAGAGGTGACCGTGGGCACCACGGCGTCGGACGGCTCGCCCACGGAGATCGCGGAGCTGGTGCGCAGCCATCTGCGCGACATCCCCGACTTCCCGAAACCGGGGGTGCTCTTCAAGGACTTCACGCCGCTCATCGCCGACGGGCCCGCAATGAAGGAGCTCGTGCGGAGCATCGCCGAGCGCTACGTCGGGGGGGTCGATGTCGTCGTCGGCATCGAGGCGCGCGGATTCATTCTCGGTGCTGCCGTCGCCTACGAGCTCGGGCTCGGGATGGTGCCGATCCGCAAGGCCGGCAAGCTGCCCGGTGAGACCATTCGCGAGTCCTACTCCTTGGAGTACGGTCACGCCGAGATCGAGGTGCACACCGACGCCTTCCAGCCCGGCCAGCGAGTCCTCATCATCGACGACGTGCTCGCGACCGGTGGCACGGCGGAGGCGACGGCGGTACTCGTCGAGCGGGCCGGCGCCGTCGTGACCGCCATCGAGGTCGTGCTCGAGCTCGCTTTCCTCCACGGCCGCAAGCGTCTCGGCGACCGGAACGTGAACGCCATCCTGACGCTCTGATTTGCACCGGCACCCTAGACTCAGTTCATGAGCGAGGAGGTCCGGAGTGAGCTGAGCGCCCCGTCACGGGTGCGTGCTCGGTTTGCCCGTTTCGGCGCGAGTCGAACGTCTGGAAACCCCGTTCTCGAGCCGCTGCTCACCGCAGTTCGGCAGAACCATCCCAAGGCCGATCTGTCCATCATCGAGCGTTCCTACGCTGTCGCAGAACGGGCTCATGAGGGCCAGATGCGCAAGAGCGGGGACGCCTACATCACGCACCCGCTCGCGGTGACCCAGATCCTCGCCGAGCTGGGCATGACGCCACCGACCCTGGCCGCTGCGCTGCTCCACGACACGGTGGAGGACACCTCCTACAGCCTTGAAGAGCTGCGTCGCGACTTCGGGGACGAGATCGCGATGCTCGTCGACGGCGTCACCAAGCTCGACAAGGTCACCTACGGCGAGGCGGCACAGGCGGAGACGGTCCGCAAGATGGTCATCGCCATGGCCCGGGACATCCGGGTCCTCGTCATCAAGCTCGCCGATCGACTCCACAACGCGCGAACCTGGCGCTACGTCAGTCCCGAGTCGGCCAAGCGCAAGGCGAACGAGACGCTGGAGATCTACGCACCTCTCGCGCACCGGCTCGGGATGAACACCATCAAGTGGGAGCTCGAGGACCTGTCCTTCGCGACGCTCTACCCGAAGGTCTACGACGAGATCGTCCGCCTGGTCGCGGAGCGGGCGCCGGCCCGGGAGGAGTACCTCGCTGGAGTCCGCGCCCAGGTGTCCGAGGACCTCACCGGGGCGAAGATCAAGGCCGTGGTCACCGGCCGACCCAAGCACTACTACTCGGTCTACCAGAAGATGATCGTGCGAGGCCGCGACTTCGAGGACATCTACGACCTCGTCGCGGTCCGGGTCCTGGTCGACACGGTGCGCGACTGCTACGCGGCTCTCGGCGCGCTGCATGCAAGGTGGAATCCCGTCCCCGGGCGGTTCAAGGACTACATCGCGATGCCGAAGTTCAACATGTACCAGTCCTTGCACACCACCGTGATCGGCCCGCAGGGCAAGCCGGTGGAGATCCAGATCCGCACCCACACGATGCACCGGCGGGCAGAGTACGGTGTCGCCGCGCACTGGAAGTACAAGGACCAGTCGGTCGGCGGTGCAGCGAAGCCTGGTGAGGGCGCGCCGCAGAACGACATGGCGTGGCTGCGCCAGCTGCTCGACTGGCAGCGCGAGACGGAGGACCCCGGCGAGTTCCTCGACGCGCTCCGCTTCGAGATGGGCTCGAGCGAGGTCTACGTCTTCACCCCGAAGGGGTCGGTCGTCGCCCTGCCGGTCGGCGGCACCCCGGTCGACTTCGCGTACGCGGTGCACACGGAGGTCGGCCACCACTGCATCGGGGCCCGCGTCAACGGTCGCCTCGTCCCGCTCGAGTCCACCCTCGAGAACGGCGACGTCGTCGAGGTGCTCACCTCGAAGGCCGACGGTGCCGGTCCGAGCCGTGACTGGCTCGGCTTCGTCAAGAGCGCGCGAGCCCGCAACAAGATCAAGGCCTGGTTCTCCAAGGAGCGCCGCGAGGAGGCGATCGACGCCGGCAAGGAGAGCATCGCCAAGGCGATGCGCAAGCAGAACCTGCCACTGCAACGCCTGATGAGCCACGAGTCCATGACGGCGGTCGCGACCGACCTGCGCTATCAGGACATCGAGGCGCTCTATGCGGCCGTCGGCGAGGGCCACGTGTCGGCGCAGCACGTCGTTGGCAAGGTCGTTGCCTCGATGGGTGGCGTCGAGGGTGCCACCGAGGACCTGGCCGAGGCCACCGTGCCGACCCGCGCAGCGGCGCGCCGGCGCCGTGACGGCGATCCGGGAGTCGTTGTCGTCGGGACGGCGGATGTCTGGGTCAAGCTGGCGAAGTGCTGCACGCCGGTGCCGGGCGACCCGATCATCGGGTTCGTCACCCGGGGGAGCGGCGTGTCGGTGCACCGGGTCGACTGCACCAACGCCGCCCAGCTCACCGCTAACCCCGAGCGCCTCATCGACGTCGAGTGGGCGCCGTCGTCCGCGAGCGTCTTCCTCGTCCAGCTCCAGGTGGAGGCCCTCGACCGCAGCCGGCTGCTCAGCGACGTGACGCGGGTCCTGTCGGACCAGCACGTCAACATCCTGTCGGCGTCGGTCCAGACGTCACGCGACCGGGTGGCGATCTCCCGCTTCACCTTCGAGATGGGCGATCCGGCCCACCTCGACCACGTCATCAAGGCGGTCCGCCGCATCGACGGCGTCTTCGACGTCTACCGCGTCAACGGAGGCAGGGCGAAGGTCTAGCCGCCGAACTCCCGGACTCCCGCGCGAGCCTGGTCAAGCCAGGCCTGTCGGGCGTCGAGAGCGTCCTGGGCCTTCTTGACCTTCCCCGCGTTGCCGGAAGCCTGCGCCTTGGCCAAGTCGTCCTTGAGGTCCGCGACCGCCCGCTCGAGCTGCTCGACCATGCCCTGCGCCCGCGCTGCGGCTTCCGGGTTCGTCGATCGCCACTTCCGCTCCTCGGCATCACGGACGGCCTGCTCGACCCGGCGCATGGCCTTCTCGACCCGGTCCATGTCCGCGCGGGGGACCTTGCCGGCGGCGTCCCACCTGTCCTGGATGATCCGCAACTGTGCTTTGGCCCGGTCGAGATCAGTCACCGGCAGGATAGCCTCGGCCTCGGCCAGCAGGGCCTCCTTGACGGCGAGGTTGCCGCGGAACTGCTCCTCCTCGGCGGCGACGACTGCGTCCTTCGCCGCGAAGAACGTGTCCTGCGCGGCCTTGAAGCGCTCCCACAGACGGTCGTCGTCGGCCCGGCTCGCCCGTCCGGCCCGCCGCCAGTCGTCCATGAGGCGCTTGAAGGCACCGGCCGTTGCCGCCCAGTCGGTGCTCGTCGACAGCTTCTCCGCCTCAGCGACAAGCCGTTCCTTGGCCCCCTTGGCCTCGGCATGAGATGCGTCAAGCGTCGCGAAGTGGGTCCGGCGTGCCTTGTCGAACCGGTTGCGAGCGGCACTGAACCGCTGCCACAACGCCGTTTCGGTCTCACGGTCGAGGCGGGTCGCGGCGCGCTGATGCGACTTCCATTCATCGAGCAGCTCGCGCATCCGGGCGCCGCTCTGCTTCCACTGGATGCGGTTCTCGGGCTGGGCCGCGATGCTCTCGGCCTCGGCGACGATCCGTTCACGTTCGGCGGCGGCAGCAGCGCGAGCCTCGGCCCGGTGCTGCTGCTCGACGGTGCGCTTGGCCGCGATTCCCGACTGGATCGTGTCGAGCTGCGTGGCCAGGCCCTCGAGGTCGCCGACGACGCTCGCCTCGTTGACCTGGGCAGTGAGGGCCTTGAGCGCATCGGCCACGTCCTTGGACGGGACCTCAGGCTGAGCGAGGCGCTGCTCGAGGAGCACGGCCGACGCATACAGCTCGTCGTACTTGCGCGCGAAGTAGGCCAGCGCCTCGTCGGCAGTCGCGCCGGGATAGGAACCGACCTCCTTCTCGCCCTCCTTCGTCCGGACGAACACGGTGCCGTTCTCGTCGACTCGGCCGAAGGCGGCAGAGGCGGAGTGGTCGGTCAGGATGGGCGCAGGCGCAGCCGGTGCCGTCGGGCGAGGTCCGGACTTCGCCAGCGCGGCTGGCGTGGGGACGGCACTCGGCTTCGGTATCGAGGCTGGCGTCGCGGGCGGAGCCGGAGCGGGAGCCGGCTCGTCGACGGCCTCTGCGGTCGCGGTGTCCTCGGCGGGCTGGGTGGAGACCGGCTCTGACTCCTCGGCCGCGTCCGGTACGGCGACAGCGTCTGGCTGGGTCGGCTGCGGCTCGTTCGTATCGCTCATGCCTTCTTCTCCGTGACGCTCACGCTGAGGATGCTGATCGGCGAGACCGGCGTCCCGTCTGCGGGGTTCGGGTCAAGTGCCTTGTTCGCTGCGATCTTCTCAACGATGTCGAGACCCTTGGTGACCTTCCCGAAGATCGTGTAGCCACCCCCCTGGGTCGGCAACTCGGTTTTCTTGTACGTGATGAAGAACTGGCCACCGTTGCTGTTCGGGTCCTGCGTGCGGGCCATCGCGAGTGAGCCCTGCGGGTAGATCCCATCCGCCGGAGCATTTTCGATGCCGAAGGTATAGCCGGGGCCACCAGAGCCGGTGCCCGTCGGGTCACCGCACTGGAGGACGAAGATGCCCTCACTCGTCACGCGGTGACAGGGGCTCGGCGCCCAGTAGCCCTCCTTGGCGAGGTGCAGGAAGGAGGCGACGGTCTGCGGAGCCTTCGTTCCGTCCAGCTCGAGCGTGAGGTCGCCGCAGTTCGTCTTCACCGTCGCAACCCACGTCTTGCCGGCAGCAGTGGCCTTGTTCGGGACCTCCGTGAAGGACTTGGGCTTCGTCTGCGGCGCGGGTGGCTGGGTGCAGCCGGCGGCGAGCTTCTGTCCGGCCGCGAGGCCGCCCGTCGGACCGCCGGACGGAGTGGTGGCCGCGTTCGTCGGCTGCGCAGCCGGCTCGGTCCCGTCGTCGTTCCCGAGCACCAGCGGAAGGGTGATGACGGCGGCGAGGATGAGGATGACTGCGAGAATGACGCCGAAGACCTGCTTGTCCCGTGTCGAATCTCCGACGGGGGGCTTCTGGTCTTTCGCCTGCTTCTCGTAGCGGCGGCGCGCGCGGGCGCGTTCCTGCTCTTTGGTCACAAACCTCTCCTCGAACGAACGTACGGGAATCACCCCCGGGCGTTCGGTCATTTTAGGGACCGTGGTCCGGCTCGTTGTGCTCATCGGGTCACGACTGCGTGACGACTCCCACCTTTTCACAGCTACGCTCCCAGCGTGCTGACCGTCGCGTTCCCCGCTCTTGCGTTCGACACCAACTGTTATGTGCTCGCACCATCCGCCGGCGAGGAGTGCGTCATCGTCGATCCGGGCATCGGGGTCGAGGAGACCCTTCGCGAGGTGCTGACGACTCACCGCCTCCGGCCAGCAGCGGTGTTGCTCACGCACGGGCACGTCGACCACGTCTGGTCCGTGACCCCGGTCTGTGGCGCGGATACCGCCGCCTACATCCACACGGATGACCGGTACCGGCTCGTCGACCCGCTGGGGAACAGCAACCCCGGTCTCGTGGCCATGCTCGAGCAGCAGTTCGGCTCCAAGGCCAGGTGGGCGGAGCCGAGCAACGTCGTCGAGATCAAGGACCGCGCCCGGCTCCGCGTTGCCGGCATGGACTTCGAGGTTCTCCACGCGCCGGGTCATACGGAGGGATCGGTCATGTTCGGCACCGACACCGTGCCGGACGGGATCCGCGACCAGGTCGAGGTCGACCGGACGATGCTCAGCGGAGACGTGCTGTTCGCCGGGTCCATCGGCCGCACCGACCTGCCCGGTGGAGACCACGGCGCCATGATGCGCAGCCTGCGCGACGTGGTCCTGCCGCTTCCGGACACGACTCTCGTGCTGCCGGGTCACTATCACGCGACGACGATGGCCCGCGAACGCGCCACCAATCCGTACCTGACAGACTTGCCGGCGTGAGCAACGCGCATCCCGCCACGACAACTGCCGGCACGACAACCACCGCCAAGGTCACCCCGATCAGTGGCTTCCCCGAGTACCTCCCGTCCGAGCGCATCGTCGAGCAGCGCTTCCTCGACGTCATCCGGGAGACGTTCGAGCTGCATGGCTTCTCCTCGATCGAGACCCGTGCGGTCGAGCCGGTGGACCGGCTGCTCGGCAAGGGCGGCGACACCGACAAGGAGATCTACGGTGTCTCCCGGCTGGCCGGCGACGACGCGGATGCGGCCAAGTGGGGTCTGCACTTCGACCTGACCGTGCCGTTTGCCCGCTACGTGCTGGAGAACTCCGGCAAGCTGGCCTTCCCCTTCCGCCGCTACCAGATCCAGAAGGCGTGGCGTGGCGAGCGGCCTCAGGAGGGCCGGTACCGAGAGTTCACGCAGGCCGACATCGACGTCGTTGACGTGGGCGAGCTGTCGCCGCACTTCGAGGCCGAGATGCCCCTCGTCATCGCGGACGTCTTCAGCCGGTTCCCGGTCGGCGACTTCGTCATCCAGGTGAACAACCGCAAGATCCCGAACGGCTTCTACCAGGGCATCGGCCTGTCCGACGTCACGACGACACTGCGCATCGTCGACAAGCTCGACAGGCTGGGCCCGGAGAAGGTGGCCGAGCTCCTCGTCGAGTCAGGCGCGACCCGCGAGCAGGCCGACCAGTGCCTCGCGCTTGCCGCCATTCGCGCCGACGACCTCGACTTCGTGCCCCGGGTGCGAGAGCTCGGCGTCACTCACCCGCTGCTCGAGGAGGGGCTCGAGTCACTAACGTCTGTGATCCGCACCGCGATGGCGCACGCACCGGGCAAGGTTGTCGCTGACCTGCGCATCGCCCGCGGCCTCGACTACTACACCGGCACCGTCTACGAGACCCAGATCATCGGCAACGAGGACTGGGGGTCGGTCTGCTCCGGCGGCCGGTATGACGCCCTCGCCACCGATGGCCGCAACACCTACCCGGGTGTCGGAATCTCGATCGGCGTGTCGCGCATCCTCGGGCTGCTCATCGGGCAGGGCCTCGTGACCGCGTCTCGCTCGACGCCTGCCGCCGTCCTCGTGGCGCTGACGCAGGATGACTCGCGCGACGAGTCGGTCGCCATCGCTTCGGCCCTGCGCTCGCGGGGGATCCCGTGTGAGGTGGCGCCGACGGCGGCGCGCTTCGGCAAGCAGATCCGCTACGCGGAGCGCCGTGGGATCCCGTTTGTCTGGTTCCCCGGGGCGGGGGAGTCGGGCAACGAGGTCAAGGACATCCGCAGCGGTGAGCAGGTCCCGGCTGCTGTGGACAGCTGGACCCCGCCGGCTGGGGACCTGCACCCCACCGTGACCCGCACCGACTGAGCCAGTCGAAACAGCGGCTCACGACTCCTACCCCTGAGGTGGGCGGAGCCCTTCGTCGTGCAGCTCGAGCGTGGCGAGGGCGCGAATGACCTCCGGTTCCCCACGCCGCCAGGCACCGGCGGGATCGTCGCTGATCCTCGCCAGGGCCGTCAGGGGCTGGTTGGCGAGGGCCCGCAGGGCAAAGAGGTCCAGGTCATCGCTCGAGTCGATGAACCGTTGGGCGGTCGTCGCGCTGCGCACGAACCGGACCCGAACCCAGAGCCAGATACCAGCAACGATGACGATCGGGACCAGGGCCGTCACGAGCGCGAGCCACAGGGCCACCGCCTCGACCGTCGAGGCCATGCTGGTTCCGGCAGCTCGCAGGCTTGTGCCTGACCCGGCCGCGCGCTCGAGCCAAGACGCGAAGTCCTCTCCGACGACCGGGATCCGTGCTGCCTGGTCCCCCGCGCCGGTCAACGCACCGTGGACCGAATCCCCTGCTGCCGCCAAGGAATGCGCAGGCGCGGTGAGCTGAGCGACCGTGTCGTGGACCTGACGTGCGGCCCACACCCAGGTCGCCACCCAGAGCAGGACGAGGCCGTCCCCGACCAGCTGTCGAGTCCGGCGGCCCGGCGTGTCCGCATACAACTTCATCGACGACCCCTTCGAAAGGCGCTGGGAGCGGGACTCAACCTAGCGGCGGAAGCGAGCCCAGCGGCATACGGACAAGTGTTGGTGTCAGCCATCGAGGCCGGAGAGGGCCGCGATGAGAAGGAGGTACACGACCCCGACCACGACGAGCGCCGAGATCCACGCGACGAGGAAGCCTGCGGCATAGGGCCGCAGGTGGGGTCGGGTGAAGGCGACGACACCGCCGACCACACTCGGTAGCCCGACGAAGATCAAGGCCGGGAAACCGCCCTGCTCGATCAGGGCACCCACCAGGAACGAGACCACGATCATCCCGCCGGCAATGAGGGCGCCGATCGTCGTGGGACGCCAGTGCGAGGTGGGCGAGGGGTGGGGCGCGTTCATTGATGCACGATGACACATCGTGCCGCCGCATTGAGGACCCAGTCCTCGCGTCACTGCGGCCCCGCGTGACTACAGTGGGATCGCGCCGCGCGACCCGCTGGCGCGGGGGTGCGGCAATGGACGCCGCGGCCCGTTCGTGATCGGAAGGATCAACCGCACATGAAGGTCGGTATCCCACGCGAGGTCAAGAATCACGAGTACCGGGTGGCCATCACACCCGCTGGCGTGCACGAGCTCGTCCGCAATGGCCACGACGTCCTGGTGGAGCACGACGCAGGGCGCGGGTCCTCGATCCCCAACGAGGCCTACGTCTCGGCCGGTGCCTCCATCGTCGGCACGGCTGACGACGTGTGGGGGGCGGCGGACCTCATCCTCAAGGTGAAGGAACCGATCGCCGAGGAGTACCCCCGGATGCGCGAGGGACAGGTGCTGTTCACCTACCTCCACCTGGCGGCCGACAAGGCCCTCACCGAGGAGCTCGTCGCGCGCAAGGTCACCGGAATCGCCTACGAGACCGTCGAGCTGCCGGACCGGAGCCCGCCCCTGCTGGCGCCCATGTCTGAGGTGGCCGGCCGCCTCGCCCCTCAAGTCGGCGCGCAGGCCCTCATGCGTGCCGAGGGTGGACGCGGGATCCTCATGGGCGGCGTGTCGGGCGTGTATGCCGCCAAGGTCGTCGTCATCGGTGCCGGGGTGGCAGGGATGAACGCCGCGGCGATCGCCCTGGGGATGCAGGCGGAGGTGTTGCTGCTGGACAATGACATCAACAAGCTGCGACACGCCGACTTCATCTACCAGGGCCACTGCCAGACAGTCGCGTCCAACGCCTATGAGATCGAGCGGGCCATCGCCGACGCCGACATGGTGATCGGTGCGGTCCTCGTCCCCGGAGCCCGCGCGCCGCGTCTCGTGACCAACGAGCAGGTGTCCCGGATGAACCCCGGCTCCGTCTTCGTCGACATCGCCATCGACCAGGGCGGCTGCTTCGAGGACTCGCGGCCGACGACCCACGCCAACCCGACCTACCCGGTGCATGAGTCGGTGTTCTACTGCGTTGCGAACATGCCTGGCGCGGTGCCCCACACGAGCACGTACGCACTGACCAACGTCACCTTGCGGTACGCCATCGAGCTGGCCAACCTCGGGTGGAGGGACGCACTCCGTGTCGACTCCGCGCTCGGTCTGGGCCTCAACACGCATGCGGGCGCCGTCACCTACGCGCCGGTCGCGGAGGCCCACGGGATGGAGTCGATGGCGCTCGATGAGGCGCTGTCCTGACGGAGTCGGCGCGGTCGGCACCACCGCGGTCCACCCGGCTCGACCGGGAGGTCCGCGGCTGGCTCGACCACGTCCGCGTGGAGCGGGGCGCGTCGGAGAACACCCTCAAGTCCTACGAGCGGGACCTTCGCACCTATCGCCGCTACCTCCACGAGCGGGGCATCGACACCGCCGGAGCGGTCACCGAAGCCCAGGTGGCCGACTTCCTCGCCTCATTGCGCGAACGGGGCCTGGCCGCCTCGTCGGCCGCGCGCACTCTCGTGGCGGTCCGGGGCTTCCACCGCTTCCTCGTCCTCGAGGGCACCGTGCCTGCCGACCCGGCGGTCAATGTCGCACCGCCCACGCCACCCAGTCGCCTGCCCAAGGCCATCCCCGTCGACGCCGTCGAGCGCCTCCTCGCCGCGGCCTCGGTCGGCGACACGCCCGAGTCCCTGCGCGACCGCGCCCTGCTGGAGGTGCTCTACGGGGTGGGCGCCCGCATCAGCGAGGCGGTCGGCCTCGATGTCGACGACCTGGATACGGGAAGTCACGGAGAGGTGGGCATCGTGCGCCTCCTCGGAAAGGGTGGCAAGGAGCGAATCGTGCCCGTCGGCCGCTTCGCGGTGGAGGCGGTCAGCGCCTACCTCGTGCGAGGGCGTCCCGCACTGGCGCATCGGGGCACCGGTGGGCCCGCGCTCTTCCTCAACCAACGAGGCGGACGCCTGTCTCGGCAGAGCGCCTGGGCGGTCGTGCAGCGCGCGGCCGAGCGGGCCGATCTCCGCGAACACGTCTCGCCCCACACCCTGCGCCACTCGTTCGCAACGCACCTGCTCGACGGGGGAGCGGACGTCCGGGTCGTACAGGAGCTGCTCGGCCACGCATCCGTGACAACGACCCAGATCTACACTCAGGTCGCGACACACCGATTGCGGGAGGTCTATGCCGGGGCTCACCCCCGTGCCCGCTGATAAGGTCGAAAACGATCAGCGAGAGGCTGACCGAAACGCGCGGCCGAGGGCACAACCGAGCGGAGTGGAACACCCGGTGAACGACGAGTCACACGAGACCATGCAGGACGAGCGCCTCGCCCGTCCCGGCTTGGCGAGGGTCGCCGAGGGCGCCAATGGCTCGGTCAACCACCAGTCCGGCACGGCGCAGCACCTGCCCGTCGTCGCGTCGATGTCCGCCGGCGAGATCGGCCCGACCGGCCGCCCGCTGCCCAACTTCCCCGAGCCGCCGCCGCTGACGACTCACGGGCCTGCGCGGATCATCGCGATGTGCAACCAGAAGGGTGGCGTCGGCAAGACGACGACGACGATCAACCTCGGCGCCGCGCTGGCCGAGCTCGGTCGGAAGGTTCTGGCCGTCGACTTCGACCCGCAGGGAGCCCTGTCAGTCGGCCTGGGGATCAACGCCCAGGAGCTCGACGTCACGATCTACAACCTCGTCGTCGAGACCGGACACGATGTCAGGAACATCATTCGCCCGACCCAGACCGCCAACCTCGATGTCATCCCGGCCAACATCGACCTGTCGGCCGCGGAGGTCCAGCTCGTCGGGGAGGTCGCTCGTGAGCAGGTGCTCGGCCGCGTCCTACGGCCGGTCCTGGACGACTACGACGTCGTGCTCATCGACTGCCAGCCGTCACTCGGTCTGCTCACCGTCAACGCGCTCACCGCATCGCACGGGGTGATCATCCCGCTCGAGTGCGAGTACTTCGCCATGCGAGGTGTCGCCCTGCTCATCGACACCATCGACAAGATCACCGATCGGCTCAACCCGCGCCTGCAGGTCGACGGGATCCTCGCGACCATGTACGACGCGCGCACGCTGCACAGCAGGGAGGTGGTGGCGTCCGTCGTCAACCACTTCGGCGAGCAGGTCTTCCACACCGTCATCAGCCGCACGGTCAAGTTCCCCGATGCGACTCTCGCGGCAGAGCCGATCACGTCGTACTCGTCGGACCACTCCGGGGCAGCGGCCTATCGTCAGCTCGCCCGCGAGCTGATCGCTCGAGGCGGCGCCGCCTGAACCGCCAGCAGCCATGACCGAGCTCGACGCCGTCGGCCGGGCGCCGGTCGACGACACAGCCATCCCCGGAGGGGTCATCACCCGCCGCTCCGCGACGCCCTTCGAGGTGCACCTCGACGTCTTCTCCGGGCCGTTCGAGCTGCTCCTCGGACTGATCAGCAAGCACAAGCTCGACATCACCGAGGTGGCCCTTGCCAAGGTGACCGACGACTTCGTGGCGCACATCAAGGCGGCCCAGACGACGGACAACGACTGGGACCTCAGCCAGGCGTCCGAGTTCCTCCTCGTCGCCGCCACGCTGCTCGACCTCAAGGCCGCCCGTCTGCTACCCCAGTCAGGGCCCCAGGACGACGAGGACCTCGCCCTCATCGAGGCGCGTGACCTGCTCTTCGCCCGCCTGCTCCAGTACCGCGCCTACAAGGAGATAGCCCAGACCTTCCAGGAGCGGATGGCCACCGCGGGCCGGATCACAGCGAGACAGGCCGGCCTGGACCCGCAGTTCGCGGATCTGCTGCCCGAGCTCGTCATCACCGTGACGCCGGAGCAGCTGGCCATGATCGCAGCGCGGGCCATGACGCCCAAGGCACCGCCCACGGTCGGGCTCGAGCACCTCCACGCCCCCCAGGTCAGTGTCCGTGAGCAAGCAGCCATCATGGTGGCCCGCCTCCGGGCACGCGGCCAGGTGTCGTTCCGCAGCCTCGTCGCGGACGCGGACAGCACTCTCGTCATCGTGGCCCGATTCCTCGCCCTGCTCGAGCTGTTCAAGGAGGCGGCGATCGCTTTCGAGCAGGCGCAGGCACTCGGTGAGCTCGACATCCGTTGGACTGGCAGTGAGCAGGGAGACGTCGCGATAGACGACGAGTTCGACGTGGACGAGCCCGACGAGGACCAACCCGACAAGAACAACGATGAAGGCACAACCGACGGAGTGGACCATGAGTGAGCAGGACGTGGCGGCTCCGGAGCCCCGGCAGCCGGACGCGCAGATCGCCTTCGACATCAACGACTTCCCCGGTGGGGCGCGATCCGCGCTGGAGGCGGTGCTCATGGTCGTCGACGAGCCCGTGTCCGATGTGTCTCTGGCCTCCGCACTGGAGCTGCCGGTGGACGACGTTCGTGCGCACCTCCACGGTCTGGAGGAGGAGTATGCGACTGCCTGCCGGGGATTCACCCTGCGCAATGTCGCCGGCGGATGGCGGATGTACAGCCGGGCCGATTACGCCACCGTCGTGGAGAAGTTCGTCCTCGACGGCCAACAGGCCAGGCTCACCCAGGCGTCCTTGGAGACCTTGGCCGTCATCGCCTATCGACAGCCGGTCTCGAGGGCACGGGTCAGTGCCGTCCGCGGCGTCAACGTCGACGGCGTGGTCCGCACCCTGATGTCCCGCGGGCTCATCGAAGAGGTGGAAGAGGTGGGGGAGAGCGGCGCGGTCCTCTACCGGACGACGCCCTTCTTCCTGCAACGAATGGGGCTATCGTCGCTCGACGAGCTGCCGCCGCTCGCGCCCTTCCTGCCGGATGTGGACGTCATCGACGAGCTGATCGAGGAAGGTCACGCATGAGCGAGTACAGCAGGTCCCCGCGTCAGCCACGGAAACGCCAGTCCGGCTCCGCCCCCAAGGGCGCCACGGGCGCTCGATCAACATCGAAGTCGGGGTCCAAGCCAGGGTTCAAGTCGGGGTCCAAGCCCGCGCCGAAGCGGGGGGCCGGCGCGCGCTTCGCCGGCTCGACGAAGCCGAGCCAGCCAACCAAGCTCCCGACCCGGCCCGCCAGTCCGCCGGTGGACGTCCACGACCCGCAGGGCGTGCGCCTGCAGAAGCTCATGGCGGCCGCCGGAGTCGGCTCTCGCCGGGTCTGCGAGAACCTCATCGAGCAGGGACGCGTTGAGGTGGACGGCCACGTCGTCACCGAGCTGGGGGTTCGGATCAACCCGCGCGCGCAGGTCGTGCACGTCGACGGGGTGCGCGTCAATCTCGACGAGGACCGGGTCTACCTCGCGTTCAACAAGCCCAAGGGTGTCGTGACGACGATGAACGACGACCTGGGCCGCGTCAGCCTCGCTGACTACGTCGGGAACCGCGAACAACGGCTCTTCCACGTCGGGCGGCTCGACGCCGACACCGAGGGCCTGCTTCTGCTCACCAACGACGGGGACCTGGCCCACCGGCTCCAACACCCCAGCCATGGCGTCCTCAAGACGTATCTCGCCACCGTCCGGGGTCCCGTCGGCAAGGACGTCGGCAGGCAGTTGCGGCAGGGCGTCGAGCTCGAAGACGGTCCGGTGCAGGTCGACTCGTTCAAAGTCGTCGACTCGCAGCCGGGCAAGGCCATCGTCGAGGTCGTGTTGCATGAGGGCCGCAAGCACGTGGTGCGACGGATGCTCGAGGCGGTCGGCCACCCCGTCCTCGACCTGGTCCGGACCGAGGTGGGCCCCATCCGTCTCGCCGACCTGCGCTCCGGCCGCATGCGCAGGCTCAACAAGGCCGAGGTCGGCGCTCTCTACAAGGCCGCAGGACTGTGAGGTCCGGAATCACACACGTTCGGGTCATCGGCACCGGGCTCATCGGCACAAGTCTCGGGATCGCTTTGTCTGCCAAGGGATTTCGCATCTCACTGGAGGACCCGTCGCCGACAGCCTGCCGGCTCGCACGAGACCTCGGCGCCGGTCAGCTCGCCGCGCAGTTCGACCCCGAGGACGAGCCTGACATCGTCGTCGTGGCGGCGCCACCGGACGTGACCGCGGACGTCGTTGTCGCGGCGCTCGAGCGGTGGCCCCGGTCCGTCGTCACCGATGTGGCCTCGGTGAAGCAGACGGTGCTCGACAGAGTGCTCCGGTCGAGTGCTGACGCGTCCCGTTACGTCGGTTCCCATCCCATGGCGGGGCGAGAGCGCTCGGGTGCGGCGGCCGCCCGGCGCGACCTCTTCGACGGCCGGGCCTGGGTGGTCGTGCCACACGACGGCTCCGCCGAGGAGGCCGTCGATGCGATCCGCCACGTGGCGACGGTGGTGGGCTCGGCGGTTCGCGTCATGCCGGCTCGGGAGCACGACGAGGCCGTCGCGGCCGTGTCTCATGTGCCACAGGTCGCCGCGAGCATCGTGGCAGCGTGTCTCCGTGAGCTCCCGGAGCCGGCCGTCGGGCTCGCCGGCCAGGGGTTGCGCGACGTCACGCGGATCGCCGCGAGCGACCCCCGGCTCTGGACACAGATCCTCGCCGGCAACGCCAAGGCCGTCCGCGACGTCCTGCTCGACCTGCGCGGCCAGGTCGACGCCGTGGTCGGCGCCCTCGACGGACTTGTCACGGGCGAGGAGGAGGGGTCGTTGGGCGCGCTCAGCGGGATGCTCGAGGCGGGCAACCTCGGGCACGCACGCATTCCCGGGAAGCACGGGGCCGCGCCGACCGCCTACGCCGTCGTCTCCGTGCTCGTGCCGGACAAGCCGGGATCCCTGGCTCGCCTTCTCACCGACATGGGCGACGCCGGCATCAACCTGGAGGACATGCACCTCGAGCACGGCCTCGGGCAGCCGTTCGGCGTCGCCTACATCTCGGTCGTGCCCTCCGCAGCGGAACCGCTCCAGGAGACCCTCACCAAGCTGGGCTGGCAGCTGCACGACTGACCCCGTCACGTCGGGTGACCCGGGCACGGCGTCACTCAGCGGTATGCCGCTGGGCCAGCTCAGCGGCATACCGCTGAGTGTTGCTGTGGTGGCCAGCCGCCCCGGGGGACGGCCTCGTCGGGTGGGCGGATGGCGGCCACTAGGCTGCCGCCCATGCCACAGACTCCGGTCGAATCCGACGTGCCCCGGCCAACCGACCACGCCCTTTCCGGGTTCGTGGTTGCCATCGACGGCCCGTCGGGATCGGGCAAGTCGAGTGTCTCGAAGCAGGTTGCCCGCGCGCTGGGCTATGCCTACCTGGACACCGGGGCGATGTACCGCGCCCTGACCTGGTGGTGTCTCGCCCAAGGCGTCGACCTGGACGATCCGGCGGACGTGTCTTCGGCGGCGGCGGACTTCCCGCTCGTCATCGGCACCGACCCCGACGACCCCAGCGTGTCAGTCGGCGGGACCGACGTGGCGACCGCCATCCGCGAGACGCGGATCTCGACCACCGTCTCGAAGGTGGCCACCGTGATCCCGGTGCGCGAGGTGTTGCGACAACTGCAGCGCGATCTCATCTCGGAGGCCGGAGCCGCGCGCGGCGGGGTCGTCGTCGAGGGTCGCGACATCACGACGGTCGTCGCGCCGGATGCGCCCGTGCGCATCCTGCTGACGGCGTCCGAGGAGGCGCGGCTGGCCCGCCGGTCCAGGGAGCTGCACGGTGACGCCGACGCGGCATCGGTCGACGCCACCCGCTCGCAGGTCGTCGACCGGGATCGAACAGACTCGACCGTCTCGCAGTTCACCGTGGCGGCCGACGGCGTCACGACGATCGACACGTCACACCTGGACTTCGAGGGCTCGGTCGAGGCGGTACTCCAGGTCGTCGGGGCAACGCGCTCCTGAGCGCCAGCACCCTCTGCGTGCGGTCGGGCGTCGCTGCTTTGCCCTGCGCTGGTGGACAATGGTCTCGTCCTGAGCACGTGACTGTCATCCGGCCATGCCCTCGGGTCCTGAAAGCAGACTTCCCGCACCAAGATTCGAGGACACCGTGACTGACGAGACCGCCCGCCCGGACGCAGCGGGTGCCCCGATCTCCGCGGAGGACGACAGGTCCGTCGAACGCGCCCTTCGAGTCGGCCTGGACGAGTTCGAGCTGAGCGACGAGGACGAGGCGCTTCTCGACACCCACGACGAACTGCTCGGTGACGAGGCGGAGCGCGGCGCGCTCCCGGTGGTCGCCGTCGTCGGGCGCCCCAACGTGGGCAAGTCCAGTCTCGTCAACCGAATCCTCCGGCGTCGCGAGGCCGTGGTCGAGGACGTTCCCGGCGTCACGCGCGACCGGGTGTCCTATGAGGGGGAGTGGGGTGGTCGCCGGTTCACCATCGTGGACACGGGCGGCTGGGAGTCTCACGCGACGGGCATTCATCTGCGTGTGGCGGAGCAGGCAGAGATCGCCATCGAGCTCGCCGACGTCGTCTTGTTCGTCGTGGACGCCACCGTCGGAGCGACCGATGACGACGAGGCCGTCGTCAAGCTGCTCCGCAAGTCCGGCAAGCCGGTCGTGCTCATCGCGAACAAGGTCGACGACGAGCGCGGCGAGGCGGACGCCGCTGCCCTGTGGAACCTGGGGCTCGGCGAGCCCTGGCCGGTGTCTGCCCTGCACGGCCGGGGGAGCGGTGACGCCCTCGACGCCGTCCTCGAGGTTCTCCCGCAGGTGTCGGCCCACGGTGCCTACGCTGAGGGAGGGCCGCGTCGCGTGGCCCTGATCGGCCGCCCCAATGTGGGCAAGTCGAGCCTGCTCAACAAGCTCGCCGGGGCCGAACGGGTCGTCGTCGACACCGTCGCCGGAACGACGCGTGACCCCGTGGACGAGCTCGTCGAGCTCGGCGGCAAGACGTGGCGATTCGTCGACACCGCCGGCATCAGGAGACGGGTGCACCAGACCCGCGGCGCGGACTTCTACGCCTCGCTGCGCACTCACACTGCGCTGGAGAAGGCCGAGGTGGCGGTCGTGCTCATCGACGCCGAGCAGCCGATCGCCGAGCAGGACATCCGGGTCGTGCAGCAGGTCATCGACGCGGGTCGATCCCTCGTCATCGCCTACAACAAATGGGACCTGCTCGACGAGGAACGGCGCTACTACCTCGAGCGCGAGATCGAGAAGGAGCTCGTGCAGGTGCCCTGGGCGCCACGCGTCAACGTCTCCGCTCGGACCGGGCGCCACGTCGACCGCCTCGTGCCGGCGCTCGAGACAGCGCTCGAGTCGTGGGACACCCGGATCCCAACAGGGCGGCTCAACGCCTTCCTCGGCGAGATCGTGGCCGCCCACCCACACCCCGTACGCGGCGGCAAGCAACCGCGGATCCTCTTCGCCACGCAGGCGTCGACGCGGCCCCCGCGGTTCGTCATCTTCGCGTCAGGCTTCATCGAGGCCGGTTACCGTCGGTTCCTGGAGCGGCGGCTGCGCGAGCAGTTCGGCTTTGACGGGACGCCGATCGAGGTGTCCGTGCGCGTGCGGGAGAAGCGCCGCCGCTGACTGCGCGGCATGTCGGCCGACCAGCGCGAGCCCCAGGCGAGTGGTCCCGATTCGGAGGCGACGACGTCGGTGCGCTAAGGTTTCGTTCGCCCCAAGGGGCAACGGGCTGTGGCGCAGCTTGGTAGCGCACTTGACTGGGGGTCAAGGGGTCGCAGGTTCAAATCCTGTCAGCCCGACAGGCCGGGCCTGACCTGTTCACGCAGGTCAGGCCCATTTTCGTTCGCGATGGGGTGGCTCCGCAGTGGGAGGTCGCAGGCCCTTCCCCGGTATGCGGTCAGCCGCCCTCCGGATTGGCGCGAGCCCCGGGCGTCGGGTTACCGTGGGTCTGATCTAATACCCCTAGGGGTATAGACAAGAGTCCGGGGAGCGCCGCCGACCGCCGGGCCGGAGGCTCTCGGTTCGACCGCCGCGTGAGGAGATTCGACGTGCCGCTGCTTGAGATCGCCCTGGGGCTGGTCGTCGGGCTGTCCCTGGGCGCGCTGGGTGGCGGCGGCTCCATCCTCACCGTCCCGGCCCTCGTCTATCTGCTCGACCAGACACCACGCGCGGCGACGACAAGCTCACTGCTCATCGTCGGCATCACCTCCCTCATCGCCCTCGTGCCACACGCGCGTGCTCGTCGAGTGCGGTTCGGGCAGGGCGCTCTGTTCGGGGTTCTCGGCACCGCCGGGTCCTTCCTCGGCACGGCGCTGTCCGCATCGGTCGCGCCGAACACGCTGCTCCTGCTCTTCGCAGCACTCATGCTCGTCGTCGCGACCCTCATGCTGCGCCGTGCCCGCCGCTCAGTCCGCCACCCCAACGACGTGCTCGACCCTGCGAACGAGCCCCTGATCACCCTGAGGCCCTTCTCCTGCGCCTGCCCACGCCTGGCTAGGGTCATTTCCACGGCATCCCTCGTCGGCCTGATCACGGGATTCTTCGGCGTCGGAGGGGGATTCGTACTCGTGCCGGCCCTTGTGCTCGCCCTGGGCTTTGCCATGCCGACGGCCGTCGGCACATCGCTGCTGGTCATCGCGATCAACAGCGCCACCGCACTTGGGGCACGACTCACCACCAGCGGATCACTGGCCAGCGAACTCGACTGGCCGCTGATCACCACATTCACGGTGGTCGCCGTTGCCGGGAGCCTGATAGGGGGGCGCCTCGCGGCGCGGGCAAACCCCCGCCACCTCACTGCCTCGTTCGCTGTCCTCCTGGTCCTCGTCGCCCTCTACACCGCGGCGAGCAGCCTCTCGCTCATCGGGTGACACCTGGGGCATAGAAGGTGGTCAGATGGGACGGGCCGGCTCGTTGCGCCATGGCACGCCGTAGCGGTCGCTGTCTACGGCTGAGATGGGCACCACGCGGGTGCCCAGGGGGACGAGGGCGAGCGGCACCATCTTCCAGCAGGCCACGCCGAACGGGATGCCGATGATCGTCACGCACAGCAGCAGCCCGGCCGTGAGGTGGACGAGCGCCAGTTCCCAGCCGAAGAGGATGATCCAGACGACGTTGCCGATGAGCGACCAGACTCCTGCCTCTCGGCTGACGACGACGGTCCGCCCGAAGGGCCACACGACATAACCGGCCAGCCGGAACGATGCGATGCCGAACGGGATGGTGATGATCAGCACGATGGCCAGGAGGCCGGCCAGGACATAGCCCAGCGCCAGCCACCAGCCGGCGAGCAGGAACCAGAGGATGTTGCCGATAGTCCGCACGAGGTCACGATAGGCATGTGCAGGGACGTTTGCCCCTGCCGGGCAGCGAGGGCAGGGCCACACCGTGGTGACAGCACGCAAGGAGGCGGTCATGACGAACGCGAGCAATCCCGCGGCGGTTCACCTCGGGAGATCCGTCACCCACGGTCAGGTTGAGGCCCCACAGGGTCAGCAAGCGGCACACAACCTCGGGAGACCACTTCGTGCTGCGCATTCCGCGTGCCTCGGTGGATTGGTCATCGTCGCAACGGTGTACGGCTTGGTCGCAGGCGATGCCTATCGACTGGTCTCCGAAATGACCCGGCAGACGTGGCGGGCACAAGACGCTGTGACCCTGCTCCTCGTACCGGTGCTGCTGTGGTCGAGCAGACGGGCCAGGGCTGGCTCCCTCAGCGGTCATCTGCTGACCACGGGCATCGTTCTCTGGCTGGCCTATTGCTATGCCCATCTGTCGATCGGTGCACCGTTGAACCCGATCTTCCTCGTCTACGTGGCGATCCTCGCGCTCGCCGGCTTCGCCGCCCTGGACGGCTTGGTGCGTATCGACATGACGGCGATCTCCCCGGCCTTTGGTCGTGCCCCGTGGCGCGGGGCTGCCTGGCTGCTGACCGTTGGTGGGATCGGCACCGGCGCCCTCTGGCTCAGCGAGATCGTCGGCGCCTGGCCCAACGGACTGCCGCCGAACATCCATCTGTCGCAGCTGCCGAATCCGACCTGGGTCCTCGACCTCGCGTGGATCATCCCGATGTCCCTTGGTGCGGCTCTGCTGCTATGGCGCCGCCGACCAACCGGACCCGTCGTTGCCGCGGTGATGGTGGTGTTTCTGCTGGTCCTCTCCGCCTCAATGGTGTCGGTCACGCCCTTCGCATGGGCAGCCGGCCTCCAGACCGATCCGGCGGTGCGGACGCAGCTCATCGTGTTCACCGTGCTGTTCACGATTCTCGGAGCGGTCGCGGCATGGCTCTTGGGCGTTGGTCAGCGTCGCCTCGGCCCGGTGACCTCGTCCTTGCTGCACTCCGGATGGTGGTCGGCAGTCAGGTGATCAGCGGTCGCTCAGGCTGGCAAGGAGTGCCTCCAACTCGGTCTCGCGCCCCCTCTGGATCTCGAGGTCCCAGTCCCGCGGGGATATCACCTCCTTCGCCGAGGCCCACGCCTCTGCCAGCTCGTCGTCCTCGTGCGGGTTGGGCAACGACAACCGCACCCTCATTGCCTGCTCCGAGCCGAGCAGCTGCGCAGCACGGATGGGGTCCCCAAGTCGGAGAAGAATGTTCATGTAGGTGTTCGCGAAGGCCATCGTCAGGTTGGGGCTGCGCAGTTGCAGGACCGCGTCGATGAGTGACCTCGCGATCCCGGCGGCCTCCTCGGCGCGGCCGCTCACTGCGAGCAGGTGAGCCAGGTTCTGGCTCTGGACTGCCACCTCGTGCGCGTCCCCGGCCTCTTGAACGATACCCAGCGCCTCCTGAGTCAGCTCTTCGGCGCGGGCAAAGTTGCCGAGCTCCTCCTCGACACCGGCCAGGTTGCCCAGTGCGCGATTCAGCCGGTCCGGGTCGCCGATCCGACGATGGAGGACCAGAGCATCCTCGAAGGTCTGGCGTGCAGTGTGGACGTCTCCCTGGTGGAGTTGTGCCGTCCCCAGCACGGCCATGGCGTACGCCTCCCGCTTGTCGTCCGCGACGACGCGTGCCGTCTCAAGGCTCTGGCGGGCGAGCTCACCGGCTCGCTCGAGGGAACCCTGCGTGATCAGCAGGTTGGCGTACAGCGCAAGGCCCTCGGCGAGCTGACCCGACGGGACCCGTGCCGGTCGGTCCAGCGCCTGCTCGAGCCAGCGACTTCCCTCGAGGACGTATCCGCCCGTGTACCAAAGCCAACCGAGCGACGAGGACAGTCGGAGGTCGAGCGCCGGGTCGGCGTCCGAGTCGCGGCCCGGGTCCTCGTGAGTGCGCATGGCCCAGGCCAGCGCCTCGCGGAAGTTGTCGAGCTCGGTCTCCGCCTGGTGCAGCGCGAGCAGATGGTCGACGGCGCGCAGCCGTTGCAGCCTTTCGGCGACCTGCAGGAAGTACCGGGCATGGGCTGAGTGGACCACGTCCAGCTCGCCCGCATCCCGCAGCTCGTCGCGGGCGAAGGAGCGGATCGTCTCGAGCAACGTGATGCGAGGCTCACCGTCTGGCCCCTCCGGCATGAGGACGAGGCTGGCATCGACCAACTCGGCCAGGAGGGCCAAGGGCTCGGCAGGCTGTGCGCCCACCGAGACCTCTTCTGACACCGCAGCGACCGCATCGAGGTCAGCGCCGCCGGCGAAGACACCCAAACAGCGGAAGAAGGCTTGGTGCTGCGCGGACAACAGGTGATACGACCATGCGATCGTCTCACGCAGGGTGCGCTGCCTGCTCGGCGCTTGCGTGCTCCTCGCCGCCACGTCAAGGCTCTGGTCGATCCGTCGCAGCAGCGCCGGCGGACTGAGCAGGCGAATCCGGGCAGCGGACAGCTCGATGGCCAAGGGCAACCCGTCGAGATGCTGGCAGATGGCCACGACCTGCGCCACGTTGTCCGCCGTCAGTCGGAAATCGGGGCGCACGCTCCGAGCCTGCTGAACGAACAGCTCGACCGCCGGTGACTCCTTCGCGTTCGACAGAGTCGGTCGGACGGGCAGCGGTAGTGGTGGAACCGGGAACAGCTGCTCGCCGGGGACACCCAACGCACGTCGAGAGGTCGTGATGATGGTGGTCCGCGGTGCAGCCTCCAGTAGCCGGGTGACGACGTCGTCCGCGCCGTGCAGCTGCTCGACGTTGTCGAACACGAAAAGCGCCGCTCGCCGAGCCACCTGTTCAAGGAGGCGCTGCGGCGATCGAGCCCCGCGAGGGAGTGCGAGCACCTCGGCGATCGACGTCCACATGACGTCCGCCCCCGCGACCGCGGCCAGCGGTACGAAGAAGACCCCGTCGGGAAAGGTCGTGGCGATCCTTGTGGCAACCTCGATGGCCAGACGGGTCTTGCCCGACCCTCCCGGTCCGGTCAGTGTGACCAGACGAACGTCGGGCGGATCGATGAGCCGGGACAGCTCAGAGACGGCCGGTTCACGGCCGACCAAGGGAGTCGTCGGGACCGGCAGGTTGGACGATGCCCCGAGAGACCTGAGGGCGGGGAAGTCCTCCTGGAGGCCCTCAATGGCGAGCTGGAACACCCGCTCCGGTTCCGGCAGGTCCTTGAGGTGGTGGGTCCCGAGGTCCTTCAGCCGCACGCCTTCGGGCAGGAAGCTCCCCGCGAGCTCGGCTGTCACCGACGTGAGCACGACCTGACCTCCATGAGCAGCCGCGGCTACTCGTGCCGCCCGGTGCACGTCCATCCCCACGTAGTCACTGTCGTGCAGCTGCGGCGTCCCGGTATGGATGCCGATACGCACGCGGATGTGCTCGCCCCCGGGCCACGCCTGAGCGTCAAGCCCTCTCTGGGCCAGCACTGCTGCCCGGACGGCGCCGTCGGCCGTCGGGAACACGACGAAGAAGCTGTCACCCTCGGTGCTGATCTCGGTCCCGGCCCCGGCTGCCCAGGCGGAGCGGAGCAACCCACGGTGCCGGTCCAGCGCTTCGGTGTACTCCCTACCCAGGCGCGTGAGCAGCAAGGTAGAGCCCTCGATGTCCGAGAACAGCATCGACACCGTCCCGGTCGGCAGGTCGCGCAACGGTCCTCCCTCCCACCCCTGACGCCATGAGGGTCTTTCCAACGGGTGAAGTCCGTCAAGACGTGCGCGGTGCCCACGTGCGCCCGTCAATGGGTTCCGCCGGTACCGAACCGGGTATGCGCATACCGAGCGACCAGCAGTCGCTTCGTTCCCGTGAGTCAGGAGGACTCCATGGAAGGCAGCACGATCGTCTGGATCATCGTGGCGATCATCGTCATCGGCGGCCTCGTCGCCTTCGCACTGTCGCGCTCAGGTGCGCGACGGACCGAAGCGGAGCGGGCGAAGGCCGCGGAGATCCGAGAGAGGGCCGCCGAGCACGAGCAGCAGCTCCGCGAGCGCGAGGCCAGCGCCGCTGAAGCGCAGGCCCGTTCGGATCTGGCGAAGGCAGAGGCCCAGCGGCAGCAGCTGGAGTCCGAGCGTCTCGCTGCAGAGGCCGAGAGCCGGACCAGCCACGCCGAATCAGTGCGGCGCGAGCGCGACGAACAGATGCGTCTGGCCGACCTCAAGGACCCGGACGTCCGCACCGATGAGGAGGGGTACCGCATCGACGAGAACGGCAACCGCATCGACGTCGACGACCGTGCTGATCGCGACCTCGCCGATCGCGACCTCGCCGATCGTGACCTCGCCGATCGTGACCTCGCCGATCGCGACGGGCGGGACCGCGATCTCGCCGATCGCGACCTCGATCGGGATGACGTGGATCGGACCGACGTGGACGACGATGGCCGCCCCGATGCGGGAGAGGGTGGCAGTCCCCGCCCGCGCCAGCACAACGTGTGACCGGTCCCGTGGTGCCCAGCGCGCCAGGGCCGTATGCCGCTGAGCCCGCTTCGCTGGAAGGCTTCCTTCCGCCGGGGTGGGCTCTCGGTCATCCGCGTCAGCGTCTGCGAGATCGTGCTTCCGCGCGCGAGGTCGGCGTCCGATGGCTGGCTGATGCCCGCTGTTGAAGATCCGCTGCGCTGGGGCCGGGCCTTCGGTGCTCGAGGACACCGCTCGCCGGTCGGGACGGTCCTGTGGTTCGTGGACGGGTGCGCACGGTGTCCTCGAGCTCCGTGGAGTGGAGGACGTCTGGGTCGATGATCTCCGTCGGCAGGATCTCCGGCTCGCGGGACCGGCCCACGGTCAGGGCTGCGATGGCCGTGGTCGCCGGGACCGCGAGGACGAGTCCGATGGCGCTGGCCAGGGTTCGCACGATCTCCTCGGACATGGCCTCGGCCTGGAGGAGGTCGAGGACCGGGCGCTCGTAGATGAACAGCAGCAGGAGCACAGGGAGCGCGGCACCGGCATACGCGAACACAATGGTGTAGATGGACGAGGCGATGTGGTCGCGGCCGATCCGCATTCCGGATCGGAACAGGGCTCGTCGCGGCAGGTGAGGTGCCGCCGCACGCAGTTCCCACACGGCCGACGACTGGGTGATGGTCACGTCGTTCAGTACCCCGAGTCCCGCAATGATGATCGCTGCGGTCAGCAGGTCCCGGGGGCGCATCGTCTCGTTGAAGGCGGCCAAGGTTGCACCTTCGTCGTCCGCGACGCCACTCAACCGCGCGAGATGGACCGCAAGGACCCCGAGAAAGGCAGTGATGCCGACGCCGAAGAGCGTCCCCGCGAGGGCCGTGCTCGTCCGGGTCGACAGCCCATGCGCGAGGTACAGGACGACGAACATGATGGCCGACGAGCCGATGAGCGCGACCCGGATGCCGGGCTGCCCCTCGAGGAGGGCCGGCAGCATGAACGTGATGACGATCAGCCCACCGAAACCGAGCCCGACGAGCGCGAGGACGCCGCGCAGCCGGGCGACGATGGCGACGACCAGGATGAACAACGCCAGGAGCAGTGCGAGCGGCGCGCCGCGTTGGACCTGAAGGAAGGAGTAGGCGGCGGGCTCGGCGCCCTGGGCGGGGATCTTGAGGAGCTGGACCTTGTCCCCGGCTTGCAGTCCCGACGTCGTGACCGGCCTCGGCACGGAGATGGTCACGGTCAGCTCGTCGTTCCAGTCACCGGTCTCGGGCTCGAGCACCACACGGATGGCACCGCACGTTGCCGAGTCCAGGGCAGTGTCGCCTCCCTGGTTCTGCGCCGGAGGTGCCCCGACCTGGCTGTCGGCGCCAGCACATGGGGGCAGCACCTCCGAGACGGTGGCGATGGGGAAGGTGACGCCGGGTGCGGCGAACTCGGACGACGCAACGCGGTCAGCGGCGGACGTCTCGGACGGCCAGTAGCGGATGAGGCCGAACAGGGTCGCCGCGGCCATCAGGATGAGGAAGACAGTGAGCGCGGCCTTGGCCACCGAGCCCACCTCTACGTGGGAACCACCCCGATGCGAATGAGTGTGCGAATGTCCTTGGGAGTGGAGGTGTCCGCCGGGCATGGGGGAGAGTTTGCCACGCTTGTCGGGGATGGTGCCCCCGGGCCGTGCCTCCCCGGAGGACTTCCAGGGCGGGAGCGGCGGTTAGGCTCTGACACGTGGATGGCGAGGTCGTGTCGGAGCGGCGCCCGGGCGAGGTGTCGGGCCGCCTGCTCACGCTCCCCAACGTGCTGTCCATCATGCGGCTGGTCGGCGTGCCCCTCTTCCTGTGGGCCATCGTGGCCAAGGAGGACGGTTGGGCCCTGCTGATCCTCATGCTGAGCGGCATCACCGACTATGCCGACGGCAAGATCGCCCGCACCTTCCACATGGAGTCACGGTTCGGCCAGCTGCTGGACCCGATCGCGGATCGGCTCTACATCCTGACCACACTGGTCGCTCTGGCGTGGCGCGACATCATCCCGATCTGGCTCGTGGCCGTGCTCATCCTCCGCGAGGTGACGATGGCGGGAATGTTGCTGCACCTGCGGATGCGCGGGCAGATCGGCCTTCCGGTGCACTTCGTCGGCAAGGCCGCCACCTTCAACCTGCTCTACGCCTTCCCGCTTTTGCTGCTCGCCAACCGGACGGACTGGATCGGCGACCTCGCCCGACCCATCGGCTGGGGATTCGCCTGGTGGGGCGTGGCGCTCTACTGGCTCGCCGCG
>NZ_DATCWX010000091.1:0-8644 GCF_036566125.1 Intrasporangium sp. | reverse complement strand
GGCGAGCCGCTCGACGGCGTCGATGTCGCCCTCGAACCGCCCTGTGGCACGCACCTCGCGCAGCCCCGTGATAGCGATCGCGCCGGCCTGGCCCGCCCATGTCCCGACGAGGTCCTGCACCTCCTCCACCCGCCCGTTCGTCCCGATCCGGAGGATCCGATAGTCCTTCCCCAGCAGCGTGACCCGCTCCTCGTAGTCGCCCTCGTGGCCGAGGAGGCTCACATCGACGATGAGGGTGGGCTCAGCCGTCTTGGCAGGGCGTCGTTTCGTCGCCATGTCACACCATCGCCTTCGAGCTGACCTCGGGATGCTCAAGCATGAAGTGCAGCAGCCGATCCACGTAGTCGCTGAACGGTGGACATGCGACGCCCGTGTCGGCGAGGTCTCGCTGCGTGTTCGCCGTCGAGTAGGTCGTGGGCGAGGCGAAGTAGTCGACGAGTTCGCCGGGCAGCCCGAGGATCCGTGACACCCCGGGGATGGTGTCGATCGCGGCACGGGCCAGTCCTGCGAACATCGGCACCCAGACGATCCGCTTGCCCAGGCGGTCCGCGAACCCGTCGACGATCTCTCGCGCCGTCGGCGCCTGCGGGTCGGCGAGCGCGTAGGTCCGACCCACCGACTCGTCGAGGACGGAGAGCTCGTCCATCGCCGCGACGACGAAGTCCCGCGGGACCAGGTAGACCCGGACGCGGTCGGGGTCGGCGAGCCGCGGCACGAGTGCCACCGGTCCCTGCCGCTGCAGGAAGCTCGCGAAGAAGTAGGGACCGTCGAACTTCTGCGTCTCACCGGTCTCCGAGTCCCCGACGACGATTCCGGGCCGGTAGATGGTCGCGGGCAGGCCCCGGTCCATGGCCTGGCGGACGAGGAGCTCGGCCGTGAACTTCGTCGACTCGTAGTGGTTGCGGAAGGCCTGGCCCTCGTCGAGCGCGTCCTCGGTGAACTCGCCCTCGTAGGTGCCGCTGACATAGCAGGTGCTGACGTAGTGCAGTCTCGGCGGCGATGGGAGCGACCAGCAGAGCTCCAGGACGTTCACGGTCCCACCGACGTTGACGCTGCGCGCCAGTTCGTGCGCGACGTGGAGGTCGTACACCGCGGCGAGGTGCCACACCTCTGTGACCGCGTCCAGTGAGGCGCGGACCTCGGGGGACAGGCCGAGTCCGGGCAGGGTGATGTCGCCAGCGACGAGCTCGATCCTGCCGGTCGTCTGGGGATCGCTGGCCTCGAGCTCGCGGATCCGCTCCACAGCGGTCTCCAGGTACTGGCCCTGCACCAGGCACACGGCCCGGGACTGCGGTCGCCGAGCCAGCAACCGGGGGAGCAGGGCAGATCCGAGGAACCCGGGGAAACCGGTCATCAACAGTGCTGTCACGGTGACCGTGACCTCCTTCCAGCCTGGGGGAGGGTCACCCTCCACTAGTCCCAAGCCTGCACACCACATCCTCTTTGGGTCGGGACCATCGTCCCTTTCCTGCGTCACAGTCGCAGGAAAGTGATGCCGTATGCCGCTGAGCCGGCCTGCGCTCCCCGCCGAGCGGGTGGGTGGCTGGGTGTTCAGGGAACGGACTCCGGGAACGGACTCACGGAACGACTGCGGCCGCACACCTCGCCATGTGGGCCGCCCTGGCCTCCACGGTCATGCCCATGAAGTGGACGACGTGCGGGTCCGGCACGGTCGGGCGGGTCGCGTAGGACTCGGGGTCGGAGTTGTAGCAGCCGTCCGGGTCACGGCCGTCGACGTAGGGCTGGTTCCAGCCGGGCGGGAGCCAGCTCGTCCGGGCCAGAAAGGGAGAGCCGTCGCCCGGTCCGGCCCAGTGGTAGCGGTCATCCCCACGCCGCCAGCCGAGGGCTGCCAGGACCGCGCCCTGGTCTGCCCACGGCCCCGGCTGTTGGCCGGCCTCCTCCACGGCGTCGAGGAAGTCGAACGCCTCGGGGCACGACCGCAGGAGCCACACTCCGGTGTTGGGATTGACGCGATGCTCGTAGGGCACCTGCTCTAGCGCCAGGGCCTGGAAGTGCTCGGGATGCAGGTGGTCCACGATGTCCTCGTCGAATCGGACCACGAGCACGTCGGCGTCGAGCCAGACTGCCCTGGGGTAGTCCGCCAGGGCTTCGCGCAGGAGCGCGAGCTTGGTCCATTTGGCGTGCTGGGCCGTCTCGTTGGCTTCCCGCCCGTCGTGCTCGAGCTCCTCGGCGCGCACCGCGTAGCCCCACCGGTCCGCGAAACGCTCGAAGGTCGGGAGGGAAAGGTCGCGCAGGATGGTTCGCATGGTCGGGCCGGCAGCGGTGACGATGACGCCGCGGACGTCCATACGAGTTGCCACGATGCGCGCCTCAGCCACCGCGTTGGGATCGAGCGCGCTCGAGGCCGTCGAGCAGGACGTCGAGGCCGAACTCGAACTCGGTCTGGTCGTCACACCAACCCAACGTGGTGTCCTCCCCGTCGTGGCTGACCGACGAGAGCATGCCGACGAGGTTCGGCAGCTGCTCGGCCAGTTGGCGGAACGTCTCCTCGTTGGCCTCGTCCCCCTCCGGGGTGTCCGGCTCGAAGAGCTCCTGCGTGAAGCCGAGCACGCGGCTGCCGAGGGCGTGGAGCGCATGGTGGGCGAGGTCGTAGGAGAACCCGCCGCGGCGGAGGATGGCCAGCACGCCCTCGTAGTAGTGCACGACCGCGGGAATCATCGCCCTGCGTGACTCGATGACCTCCGGCGCCCACGGGTGACGGAGCAGGACCTCGCGCGCGGCGAGGACGCGCTCGCGCATCACTCCGACCCAGTCACCCTCGGCCCGGGCGGTGTCCAGGTGCGACACCGCGTCGAGCATCTCTCCCACGATGACCTCGACGATGCCGTCGAGCACGCCCTCCTTGTTGGGCACGTGGTGGTAGAGGGACATTGCCTCGACGCCGAGCGCCTCGGCGAGGCGGCGCATTGTCAGGGCGCCCAGTCCCTCCGCATCCACGAGGTCAACGGCGGAGCGGAAGACCCGCTCACGGCTCAGGGGCAGCCTCGCCGACGCGGTACTTGCCATCGGCGGCCCTCCTCGTCACCTGCGTGCCCCAACAGCCAAACCCTACGCGGTCGGATCGCCGCTCCCCTGTCCGGCTGGGGCCGTTTTGGGGATCAGTCGACCCGCACGATGACCTTCCCCCGAGCGTGGCCCTCCACCAGGTAGCGGATCGCCTTGGCGGCATCGCCGAGCTCGAAGACCTCGTCGATGACCGGGCGGACCAGCCCGCGGTGGACGAGGCCGAGCAGCGACTGGAGTGGAGCGGCCTTGTCGCTGGCGATGAAGAAGGGCATGCGATGCCCGACCAGCGGAGAGAGGAGGGCGGCGCCCAGCGGGCGCTGGAGTCCGGAGAGCAGGCGGCCGCGGCTGTCACCTCCGACGATGAGGAGGGTGCCGCGCGGGGTCAGCAGTCGACGCAGGCTGCGCACCGACCGGTTGCCGCCGATGGCGAGGATGAGGTCGAAGGGGCCGATGTCCCTCGTGGTCTCGGCGAGTTCACCTGCGGCGTAGTCGATGACGTGGTCGGCGCCGAGATCTCGGACCAGGTCGAGCTTGGCGGCGCTCGCGACTCCGGTCACCTCCGTCTCGAGGGCCTTGGCGACCTGCACGGCGTAGCAGCCGACACCGCCCGACGCCCCGATGACGAGGACCCGCTGACCGGCAGCCGCTCGGCCGACCTCCTTGACCCCCTCGAGCGCGGTGACGCCCGAGACCGGTAGGGCGGCCGCCTCCTCGAAGGAGAGCCCACCGGGCTTGGCCACGAGCCGGTCGGCACCGGCGATGCTCAGCTCGGCGCAGGTGCCCCTGCCTGTTCCGACGACCTCATCGCCGGGGGAGAAGCTCGTGACCCCCTCGCCGACCGCGTCGACGACCCCTGCGAGCGCGAAACCAGGCGTCGGCTGTCGCGGGCCGCCGAAGCCGACGGCAGGCCGCATGAGGAGGGGCAGCCCGGTCATGAGATGAACCGTCCCCTGGTCAACGCCTGCCGCCCGGACTCGGACCCGGACCTTTCCCGCACCGGGCGTCGGCTCCGGCAGGTCTCGCAGGTGCAGTTGGTCCGTCGAGCCGTACTTCTCCTGCACGATGGCGCGCATGGCATCCCCCTTACGTCGTAAGACTGTGATGCGGCCAGACTAGCCTTACGGTGTAAGACGCGCAAGGGTTTCGAACTGCCGGAACTGTCGACGGGCGACCGAGTCAGGCGTGGCTTTCATCACCGTGTCGCGCGCACGGACGAGCACGGGATTGCTGAGTTGGCCGACCCTGCCCAGGAGCCGGGACTGCCGGGCGACGTCTCGCGTCCGGGGTCGGCGCAGCATGTCGTATCGCGCCAGCGCGCGAGGGAGGTCCGACGTCTGCCTCAGCACGGTGCACAACGTCGCCGCATCCTCGAAGCCCTGGTTGGCGCCCTGCCCGAGGTTCGGTGTCATCGCGTGGGCCGCGTCGCCAAGGAGGACGGCCCGACCCTGGCTGAACGAGGGAAGCGGTCGCGCGAGCTCCTCGATGGGCAGCCAGCTGACGGCCTCGGCGTCCGTGGCCTGAACGACCTCGGCGATGGGCTCGTGCCAGCCGGCGAAGAGCTCGAGCACCTCAGGACGCTGGTCTCCGTCCCTCGCGGGGTCGCTGCTGCTGACCGCGAACCAGTAGACCCGTCCGTCCGTGAGCGGCACGAGGCCGAATCGACGGCCGGCTCCCCACGTCTCCGACGGGATGACGCTCGCCATCTCGGTGTGGGTGACGCCTCGCCAGGCGCCGTAGCCCGCGTAGCGCGATCCCGGATCGCAGGTCACGTGCTTGCGGGAGCGCGATCGGATGCCATCGGCGATGATGACGAGGTCTGCATGCACCTGCTCGCCGTCGTCGAGGCGGACCTGGCCGTCTGGAGCCGATAGGAGTTCGGCCGGAGCTTCAAAACGCACTGTGCCAGAGGGCAGTCCAGCGAGCAGCATCGCGTGGAGCGCCTCACGATGGATGACGCGCATCGTCTGGAGTGCGGCGTCCGGTGTGCGGGCCAGCCAGTCGCCTCGCGGGGTGCGGATGCCGCCCAAGGTCGGCGATGCGTCACCCGTGAGACGGCTCAGCGCCGCTCCTAGCCCGAGTGACTCGAGGGCAGCTACCCCGTTGCCGAAGAGGGAGAGCCCCGACCCCTGAGGTCTCGATCGCGGCCCGGCCTCGAGGACGGTGACCTCTGCGCCGGAGGCCAGGAGCCCATGGGCTGACGCCAGGCCAACCGGCCCGCCTCCGATGACGACGACGTGCATGACTTCTCCAGTTCTCGACGCTTCTCCAGTTGGAGAAGAAGACGGTAGCACGTACCCTCTCCACATGGAGAAGAGCAGTCGCGATCGCCTCGTCGAGGCCGGGTTGGAGGTCCTCGGCCGCGAGGGAGGCGCACGGTTCTCGGTGCGGTCGACGGAGGGCGAGGCCGGGCTGCCCCACGGCAGCGTCCGGCACCACTTCGGCGGCCTCGACGGTCTCGTCGATGCCATGGTCCAGCACCTGCTGCGCGCCGAGATGGAGCACGCGCTCACCAGACCGCGAGAGACGCTCCATGACTGGCTCGGTCCGAACCGCACCCGCACTCAGGCTCGCTACGAGCTGATGATCCAGGGGTTTCGGACTCCACGCCTCCGAGATGCCCTCGTCGCCGCGCGCGAGCGCGTCATCACGGACGTCGCAACGGACGCCGGTCTCCCGCGCGACCGCGCCGCCGTGCTCGTCGCCGCCCTTGACGGCTTGGTGCTGGACGCCCTCCTCCGGGGCGAGTCGGAGGTCCGCCCGGGCGCGATAGGGATGCTGGGGGCTAACCGAGTCGAGGGCCCCATCCCGCAGAGGACGTGACTGGCCGCTCGGGCGGGGTGGGCTCGACCGGCCGGCCGTCGTAGGGCGTCGACAGGACGATGTGCGTGCGCATCTCGCCGTGCGCGCCAAGCCGTTCGATGAGGCCCTCGAGGTGGGACAAGCTCGACGCGCGTGCCTTGAGCATCGTGCAGTGCTCCCCGGAAAGCTTGTGCACCTCGACGAGCTCGGGATAGTCGTCCGACGACGTCGTTCGGAGTAAGCAGTCAGCGGGCCGGCACCGCAGCTCAATGAACGCGAGCAGCGGTTGTCCCGCCCGGGCAGCGTCTACTCGCGCCCCATAGCCGGCAATGACACCCTCCCGCTCGAGCCGTCGCACGCGCTCCCCGACAGCCGGCCCCGAGAGATGGACCCGCGTGCCGAGCTCCTTGAACGACAGCCTGCCGTCCTGCTGGAGCTCGCGCACGATCGCCCAGTCAGTTTGATCCAACTGGACCGCGTCGAAAGCCTTCATGCCGTTCTTCCTTCCACGCAGAAAGCCGGAGACCGCAAGAACCATCACGAGGCCCTTCATCGCCATGATCGGCCTCTCTAGCGTAGAGCGCATGTCAGTCCGGACCACCGTCGAGCAACGGGAAGGCGAGCAGCAGACGGACCACAGGGGGCTCCATCAACTGCGCGTCTTCGCGGCGCTCGGCGGTCTGTCCCAGTCGCTCGCGGGCGCCGCGGCAGCACTGCTCGCCCGAGAGGTCACGGGGTCGGATGCGGCCGGAGGCCTGCCGCAGGCGCTGCTCGTCGTCGGCGCCGGAACAAGCGCCCTCGGGTTGGCTGGGTTGGCGCGCCGGCTGGGTCGGGCGTCCGCACTCTTGGTGGGAGCGGTGGCCGCGGCGCTTGGCTCCGTCGCGATGGCATGGGGCGGCTTGGGCGGGGCGCTCGGGCCGATCCTCTTCGGCAGTCTGCTCCTCGGCGCGGGCAACACCGCCGTGATGCTGTCCCGCTACGCGGCGGCGGAGCTGGATCCGGGACGGCCGGCCCCGCGCGCCATGGCTTCGGTCCTCGTCGCGACGTCGGTGGGAGCCGTCGTTGGGCCGAACCTGATGCTCCCCAGCGGGATGCTGGCCGGGAGCTTGGACGTGCCGCCGCTCATCGGCCCCTACCTCGTCGCGGCCATCGTGTACCTCGCCGGGGCTGCAGTCATCCTCCGGACCCGGCGAGCGCTGCCGCCGGTGGCCCAGGCCCCCACGAGCTCGGCGCCATCCACGCCGGCGGGACGGTTCGACGTGCTGCGTCAAGGAACCGAGGGGAGGGCGGGCCTCGCAGTGCTCGCGGTCGCCAACCTCGTCATGGTCGGCGTGATGACCATGGCCCCGATACACCTCGATCACCTCGGAGGAGGCCTGTGGCTCATCGGAGTCGTCATCAGCGCCCACATCGCCGCGATGTTCGCGCCGTCCGCCTTGAGCGGCTGGCTCACGGAACGGCTCGGCGCTCGCCACGCGGCAGCTGGCTCGGCGGCGGTCCTCGTCCTGGCATGTGTCGCGGCGATGGCAGCCGCCCACTCGACACTCGTGCTCGCTGTCGCCATGGTCATCCTTGGCCTGGGCTGGAACGGGTGTCTCCTATCGGGCAGCGCCCTGCTGACTCACGGCGTCGCAGCAGGCGACCGTCCCTTCCGCGAGGGTCTGGGCGAGGCCGGAATGGCGGCCGCAGCTGTGGTCGGTGGTGCGACCTCCGGTCTCGTCATGGCCCGATGGGGTTACTCGACGCTGGCCCTGATCGGGGCGGCGGCCGCAGCCGTCCTTGCCACGGCTCTCGCCGTGGGGCCAGCTGTCAGACGCCGACGAATTCGGGCCCGACACCGGCCTCGACGGCGATCCTGATCCGCTCCCAGTTGCGAGTCGTGGGAACCAGGCACGTCACGCGGGGCTGTCGGCGAGCTGCTCACTCACGCCATGGCATCGGGGAGGCCGAATCGTCGGTGGAGCCCGTCACCCAAGAAGCGGACGATGCCGGTGACCGCTGTCCCTTGGAGGTTCGGGATGAGTACGAGGAGGCCGCGTGCCCGAGCTTCGAGGTAGCAGCCGAATGCGGGGTGTCCGCCCGCGCGGGTCGGAAGCAGGGTGTAGCCGTCACCCGGTCGTCCCAGCGCACTGGCTCGCAGGAAGGTCGCGATTGCCTGCGGACCGTCGTACTGTTCCGTCGCTGGCGGCATGGCCAGCCACGCCTCGTCCGTAAGCAGGGCGACGACCCTCTCAACGTTGTCGGCTTCGAACGCGCGGGCGAACTCCTGCGCCAGCTGTGTTTCGGCGTTTCCTGTGGGGGTCGGAACGGTTGTGGGCATCGCGGCCCGGGCCCGTTGCAGCAGGCCCTTGACGGCGGTTGGCGTCGCGTCGAGCATGGCCGCGACCTCCGCGAGGCTGAACTCCAGCACGTCGCAGAGCACGAGGACGGCTGTCTGCCGAGGCGGCAGTGTCTGCAAGGCCGTGACGAACGCGAGTTCAATGCCCTCGCGGGCCAACGCCCGGGCTGAGGGATTGTCCTGCTCGATCAGCGCGTCTGGGTATGGCTGTAGCCACGGGACCTCAAACCGGGAGGACGGCGCCGGCGGCTCGAAGGGCGGTGCTGGCGCGAGGGGTGGTCGACGGCGGCTGTCGCGAATCGCATTGAGGCAGCGAGTCGTGGCAATTCGGTAGAGCCAAGTGCGCACTGATGAGCGTCCGGCGAAGGTTTCCAGACCCCGCCAAGCCGCCAGCATGGTCTCCTGCAACACGTCGTCGGCATCGTCGGTTGAGCCCAGCATTCGGTAACAGTGGACGTGCAGCTCGCGTCGATGCGGCTC
>NZ_DATCWX010000089.1:0-12575 GCF_036566125.1 Intrasporangium sp. | reverse complement strand
TCGATCACCGACGGCTACGTCGAGGGCCGTGCGGCCTATCACGCGACCATGCCCACCGACGGCTTGGCGCGCAATGCGGCAATCATGCGCGAGACCCAGGCTCGTGGCATGGAGTCCTTGCGCGCGGCCCAGCTCGACCTCGGCAGCAAGGTCCGAGGACTGCTCGCCGAACGGGGCTTCCGGTCGGTCGCTGCCGAGGGCTACGAGGCACCTGGAGTCGTCGTGGTGCACACGGACGACCCCGGCCTCCAGTCGGGCGCCACGTTTCGGCAAGTCGGCATCCAGGCAGCCGCGGGAGTCCCGCTCAGGTGCGACGAGCCGGCTGACTTCTCGACGTTCCGCCTCGGTCTCTTCGGGCTCGACAAGCTCGGGGACGTCGACGGTACGGTCGCGCGCCTCGCCGCCGGGCTGGACCGGCTCCAGGTCACCTGACCCGGCAATCGAGCGTGCAACTTCTGCGTCGATAGGACGAGGCGATCCCGACCTGCCTCGCAGAAGTTGCACACTCGATTGGGTCAGGCCTTGGCGGCGGTGAAGCCCTGCTCGAGGTCGGCGATGATGTCGTCGATGTGCTCGATGCCCACGGACAGGCGCACCAGTCCGGGCGTCACTCCTGCCGCGAGGCGGTCGGAGTCGGGGCCCTGGGAGTGCGTCGTCGACGCGGGGTGGATGACGAGCGAGCGGACGTCACCGATGTTGGCGACGTGGCTGTGCAGCGTCAGGCCCTCGACGAACTTCTTGCCGGCCTCGAGCCCGCCCTCGATCTCGAAGGACAGGACGGCGCCCGCGCCCCGCGGCAGGTACTTCTCCGCGAGCGCGTGGTTGGGGCTGTCCGGCAGGGACGCCCAGATGACTCGCTCGACCTGGTCGTGGCCCTGGAGGAATGCGGCCACCTTGTGGGCGTTCTCGAGGTGCCGGTCGATGCGGAGGCTGAGCGTCTCGATGCCCTGACCGATGAGGAACGCGCTGAACGGCGAGATCGCGTTGCCGAGGTCGCGGAGCAGCTGGACTCGAGCCTTGAGGATGAAGGCGAGGTTGACGCCGAAGGCGCCGTCCTTGCCGAGGTCCCGTGCGTAGACGAGGCCGTGGTAGCTCGGGTCGGGGGTGTTGTAGTTCGCGAACTTCTCCGGGTCGGCGCCGAAGTCGAAGTTGCCGGAGTCGACGATGGCGCCGGCGATGGTCGTCCCGTGACCGCCGAGGTACTTCGTCGCGGCGTGCACGACGATGTCGGCGCCATGCTCGATCGGCCGGAGCAGGTAGGGCGTGGCGATCGTGTTGTCGACGACGAGCGGCACGCCGATCTCGTGCGCGACGGCGGCCACGGCCTCGATGTCGAGGATCTCGGACTTCGGGTTGGCGATGGTCTCGCCGAAGAAGAGCTTGGTGTTCGGGCGAGCGGCGGCGCGCCACGACTCGGGGTCGGCAGTGTCCTCGACGAAGGTCACCTCGATGCCGAGCTTGGGCAAGGTGTTCTGGAAGAGGTTGTACGTGCCGCCATAGAGGGCCGGGCTCGCGACGAGGTGGTCGCCGGCCTGGGCGATGTTGATGATCGCGAAGAACGTCGCGGACATGCCCGAGCTGAGCAGGAGCGCACCCACGCCGCCCTCGAGGGAGGCGATCCGCTTCTCGACCGCGTCCTGCGTCGGGTTCATGATCCGGGTGTAGATGTTGCCGAGCTCGGACAGCGCAAAGAGGTTCTTGGCGTGCTCGGTGTCGTTGAAGACGTAGGACGTCGTCTGGTAGATCGGCAGGGCCCGCGCTCCCGTGGCAGGGTCGGCCTGCTCCTGCCCGACGTGGATCTGCCGCGTCTCGAAGGACCAGTTGGGGGTGTCACTCATGGCGTGCTTTCCTCACACTCGCGCTTGCGCGCCGGCGGTCGCCGGGCGCCAGGTCCTCACCCGGGGCACCCCGCCGCGTAGCGAGGGTTGCCGGTCAGCGAGCCGGGGCCGTGACGCTGACACTCATGACCTTCGACGGGATCGTATGCCGCTGGGCTCGCTCCCAGCGTGCGCGTCCTCATGGTGGACGGTTGCGTCACGGAGGGCGCCCGGTGGCGTCAATCACGTGGACGTCCTACTAATTGTGTCCCGCGGGTAGCATGGCCAACTGTGACGAGCACTGACTTCGACCTGTTCCGGACCAGCGAGGACCACGAGGCGCTTCGTGAGGCGGTGCGCGCGGTTGCCGAGGACAAGATCGCCCCGTTCGCGGCCGCGGTCGACGAAGAGGCGCGCTACCCGCAGGAGGCGCACGACGCGCTCGTGGCCTCGGACTTCTTCGCCCCCCACGTGCCGGAGGAGTACGACGGCGTCGGCGCCGACGCCCTCGCGACGTGCATCGTCATCGAGGAGGTTGCCCGGGTCTGTGCGTCCTCGTCGCTCATCCCGGCGGTGAACAAGCTCGGCTCGCTGCCCCTCATCCTCGCGGCGAACGAGGACGTGAAGCGGAGGTACCTGCCGCCGCTTGCCCATGGTGAGACGACGTTCTCCTACGGACTGTCCGAGCGGGAGGCCGGCTCCGACACCGCGTCGATGAAGTGCCGGGCCAGGCAGGACGGCGACGACTGGGTGCTCAACGGGCAGAAGTCATGGATCACCAATGCGGGCGTCTCGGAGTTCTACACCGTCCTCGCGGTCACCGACCCCGACGGCCCCAGGGGCAACAACGTCACCGCCTTCGTCCTCGAGAAGTCCGACGAGGGCTTCACCTTCGGGGAGAAGGAACGCAAGCTCGGGATCAAGGGCAGCCCGACCCGCGAGCTGCACTTCGACAACGTGCGCATCCCCGGCGACCGGGTCGTCGGCGGGGTCGGCGAGGGCCTCAAGATCGCGCTGCGGACGCTCGACCACACCCGCGTGACGATCGGGGCGCAGGCGATCGGCATCGCCCAAGGCGCTCTCGACCAGGCCGTCGCCTACGTCAAGGAGCGCAAGCAGTTCGGCAAGCGCATCGCCGACTTCCAGGGCATCCAGTTCATGCTCGCGGACATGGCCATGGAGGTCGAGGCGGCCCGGCAGATGGTCTACGTCGCGGCAGCGAAGTCCGAGCGCGGGGACAAGGACCTGTCGTTCTTCGGTGCGGCCGCCAAGTGCTATGCCTCCGACGTCGCGATGAAGGTGACGACGGACGCCGTCCAGCTGCTCGGCGGCGCCGGCTACACGAAGGACTTCCCGCTCGAGCGGATGATGCGGGACGCCAAGATCACGCAGATCTACGAGGGCACCAACCAGGTCCAGCGCATCGTCATGGCGCGTCAGCTCCTCAGGGGCTGACCCTTCGCGGATCGGAGCAGGTCCCCGGGATCGCTACGATGTCCGGCGGGCTCGCCGTTCGGTGCGCCCGGATGCCTGCCTCGAGTCGAAGGAACACCGTGAGGATCACCGTCGTCGGTCTGGGAAAGATCGGTCTGCCACTCGCCGTCCAGTTCGCCAGATCGGGCCACGAGGTCCTCGGGGCGGACGTCAACCCCGGTGTGGTCGAGACGGTCAACGCCGGGAACGAACCCTTTCCCGGCGAGGCCCACCTCGCGGAGTATCTCGGGGCGGTGGTGGCCGAGGGCCGTCTGACCGCGACGACGGACACCGCCGAGGCCGTTTCGCGCAGCGACGCAGTCGTCGTCGTGGTGCCCCTGTTCGTCGATGCCGAGGCGAGGCCGGACTTCGCCTGGATGGACTCGGCGACGGACGACATCGCCCGCGGACTGCGGGCGGAGAAGAGCACGCTGGTGATCTACGAGACGACGCTGCCCGTGGGCACGACGCGGACTCGCTGGAAGCCCCAGCTGGAAGCCGGCTCCGGCCTCGTCGAGGGACGCGACTTCGACCTCGTCTTCTCTCCCGAGCGGGTGCTGACGGGCCGGGTCTTCCAGGACCTGCGCCGGTACCCGAAGCTGGTCGGGGCACTGTCGGACCGCGGCGCGGAGCGGGCGGTCGAGTTCTACGAGCAGGTGCTCCAGTTCGACGAGCGACCCGACCTCGAGCGCGGCAACGGGGTCTGGGACCTCGGCTCTGCGGAGGCGGCCGAGATGGCCAAACTGGCAGAGACGACGTATCGCGACGTCAACATCGGCTTGGCGAACCAGTTCGGCCGCTTCGCTGCGGCACACGGGATCGACGTGTACCAGGTGATCGAGGCGAGCAACTCGCAGCCCTACAGCCACATCCACCGCCCGGGGATCGCCGTCGGCGGCCACTGCATCCCGGTCTACCCACGGCTCTACCTCTGGAACGATCCGGAGGCCACCGTGGTCCGAGCCGCCCGCGAGGCCAACGCCGGCATGCCGGACTACACCGTCGGCCTTGCGGCCGGGGCGCTCGGCGGAACACTTGCCGGGCGCACGGTCGCGGTGCTCGGCGCCTCGTACCGCGGAGGGGTCAAGGAGACGGCGTTCTCCGGTGTGTTCGGCACCGTCGACGCCCTCCGGGCACAGGGGGCCGACGTCCTGGTCCACGACCCGATGTACTCCGGGACCGAGCTCGCCCGTTTCGGCTGGGCGGCCTACGAGATCGGCGAGAAGGTGGACGTCGTCATCGTGCAGGCGGACCATGCCGAGTATCGCGACCTGGGAGTCGAGTCCTTCCCGGGTGTGCAGGTCGTCGTCGACGGACGCCACGTCCTCGATGAGCGCCGCTTCGATGGCACCCGGTTCCTCGTCGTCGGGCGCGCCGAGGCTCCCCTCGAGCAGGCAACCGCCCCAGCCTCGAGCCAGGGGCCCAGCTGATGGGCGTCCGGATCGTCGATTCAGCGGATGTCGCGGACGGCGCGACCATCGGGGACGGCTCGTCGATCTGGCACCTGGCGCAGGTCCGCGAGGGTGCCGTGCTCGGGCGCAACTGCATCGTCGGCCGAGGTGCCTACGTCGGCACCGGCGTGCGGATGGGTGACAACTGCAAGCTGCAGAACTACGCCCTCGTCTACGAGCCGGCCGTCCTCGAGGCAGGGGTCTTCGTGGGACCGGCCGTCGTCTTCACGAACGACCACTTCCCCCGCGCGGTTTCCCCGGACGGCTCCCTCAAGCGCGGCGACGACTGGGAGGCCGTCGGCGTGACGTGTCGGGAGGGCGCATCGATCGGGGCCCGGTCGGTCTGCGTCGCACCAGTGACGATCGGTCGCTGGGCCCTCGTCGCGGCAGGATCGGTCGTCACCAAGGACGTTCCCGACTTCGCCCTTGTGGCCGGAGTGCCGGCGCGGCGCCTCCGCTGGGTCGGCCGAGCCGGCGTCCCCCTGGAGCAGCGCGCCGACGGTGAGTGGGTGTGCCCCCAGACCGGGGCTGTCTACCACGAGGACAACGAGACCCTGACGGAGGTCAACGAATGAACGACTTCATCCCCCCGGCCAAGCCGATTGTGGGAGACGAGGAGCGCGAGGCGGTCGATCGCGTTCTCCGTTCCGGCATGCTGGCTCAAGGGCCCGAGGTCAAGGCGTTCGAGGAGGAGTTCGCCGAGCACTTCCGGCTCGGTCGGGCCTGCGTCGCCGTCAACTCGGGCACCTCCGGGCAGCACCTCGGCCTCCTCTCTAGCGGGGTCAGGGCCGGGGGCGAGGTCATCGTGCCCTCGTTCACATTCGCCGCCACCGCCAACTCGGTTGCCCTGACAGGTGCCACGCCGGTCTTCGCCGACATCGACGCCGAGGACTTCTGCCTGTCGCCCGCCGCCATCGAGGCCGCCATCACCGAACGGACCGTCGGCGTCATGCCGGTCCACCTCTACGGGCATCCGGCGAAGATGGACCAGATCATGGCGATCGCCGACCGGCACGGCATCCAGGTGTTCGAGGACGCAGCACAGGCCCACGGGGCCTCGCTGCACGGCGCTCCTGTGGGCACCTTCGGCTCATTCGCCATGTTCTCGCTCTACCCGACCAAGAACATGACGTCCGGCGAGGGCGGCATGGTCTCTGTCGCGACGCCCGAGATCGAGCGGCTGATGCGTCTGTACCGCAACCAGGGCATGGAGCGGCAGTACCACAACGAGGTCGTCGGCTTCAACAACCGGATGACCGACATCCACGCAGCGATCGGCCGAGTCCAACTGACCAAGGTCGACGGCTGGACGAAGCAGCGCCAGGACAATGCCGCCTTCCTCGACACCAACCTTGCGGGCGTGACGACGCCGCCGGTGGCCGAGGGTGCGGTGCACGTCTACCACCAGTACACCGTCCGGGTGCCGGAGGACCGGGACGGCTTCGCCGCTGCGCTGCGCGAGCAGTACAACGTCGGGTCGGGCATGTTCTATCCGGTGCCGAACCACCGCCTCGAACCCTTCCGGGTGACGAAGGACCTGCCGGAGACCGAGAAGGCCGCGGCCGAGTGCCTGTCGCTGCCCGTGCACCCCTCTTTGAGCGAGCACGACCTCGAACGGATCGTCGAGGCGGTCAACGCGCTCGCGAAGGCAGGGGCCTGACATGGGCAACCTGCGGGCCGGGCTCATCGGCCTGGGCATGATGGGTCGCCACCATGCCCGCGTGCTGGGCTCCCTCGACGGAGTTGACCTCGTCGCCGTGGCCGATCCCGTAGGAGACCCGCACCATGCTGCGGCCGGACGACCACTCCTGTCCTCAATCGAGGAGCTGATCGCGCTCGGTCTCGACTACTGCATGGTGGCCGTGCCGACCATCTACCACGAGCCGGTGGCCACGGCGCTCGCCGAGGCTGGCGTGCACGCGATGGTCGAGAAGCCCCTGGCGCAGGACACGCCGTCGGCCCAGCGGCTTGCCGACCTGTTTGACGCCAAGGGCCTCGTCGGCGCCGTCGGCCACATCGAGCGGTACAACCCGGCCCTCCAGTCGGCCCGGTCCCGACTCGAGTCCGGCGACCTGGGCAAGGTGTACCAGGTGGTGACGCGGCGGCAGGGCCCGTTCCCGGCACGGATCGCGGATGTCGGAGTGGTGAAGGATCTGGCCACCCATGACATCGACCTCACCGCGTGGGTCACGGGTCAGGACTTCGTCTCGGTGTCCGCGCAGACCGCGATCAAGTCCGGTCGCGAGCACGAGGACCTCGTGGCTGCCGTCGGCCGGCTGGCGGACGGCACGGTGACGAGCCATCTCGTCAACTGGCTGTCGCCCCTCAAGGAACGCGTCACGATCATCACGGGGGAGAAGGGCACGTTCACCGCCGACACCCTGACCGCTGACCTCACCTTTCACGCCAATGGGGAGCGGACGAGCTCGTGGTTCAACCTGGCACAGTTCCGTGGCGTGTCCGAGGGCGACGTGATCCGCTATGCCATTGCCAAGCCGGAGCCGCTGCGGACCGAGCACGAGCAGTTCCGGGACGCGGTGCTCGGCAAGGACACGGACATCGTCACCATGCGGCAGGGGCTCAACACGGTCCGCGTCGCCGAGGCCATGATCGAGTCGGCTCGTAGCGGTCAGGTCGCCGTCCTCGAGCCGGTCTGAACCCACCTCCCACCGGCGCGCTGGGGCCTCCCCAGGCGTGGAACCCACGGACGAGGGAGCCAGCCACCCCGAAAAGCGGGGTCGCGCTGGAGGCGAGCCCAGCGGCATACGGGATGGTCGTGTGCCGTCGCCGAAGGGCTGACTCTGCGCCCGGGGTCAGACGGTGTGGCTCAGGATCGCCTCGACGGCTCGGCCGGCGGCGCGGCCGTCGCCGTAGGGAGCCGCATCCGTCTCGGACGGACCCGGACGGTCCATTGCGTCCGCGAGGGCGGCGGGCTCTGGAACGAGAACGTTCCAGCCGAGATCAACGGTCTCGGTCCACTCGGTCTCGGTCCGGATGGTCGTGCACGGCACCCGGAGCAGGAACGCCTCCTTCTGCAGGCCGCCCGAGTCTGTCACGACCCCGACGGAGGCCATGACCGCCCGGACGAGCTGGGGATAGGGAAGCGGGTCGGCCGTGACGAGACTTCCCGTGGTGAGGTCGATGCCATGCTCGGCGGCGCGGGCTCGAAGCCGGGGATGGGCCAGCAGGAGCGTCGGCGTGTCGAGGCCGGAGATGGCCTTGACGATGCTGCCGAGGCGGCCCGGATCGTCTGTGTTCTCGGCGCGATGGAGGGTCGCGACGCGGAAGGGGCGACCGCCCAGCTCGCTGGGCACCGCCGGCTCGGTGCCGGCGACCAGGTCGCGCACCTGGAAGAGGACGTCCGTCATGACGTCACCGACGTTCACGGAGCGCGTGGCGAGGCCTTCATCGGCGAGATGGCCCATGGCGACCTCTGTCGGGGCGAGGCAGAGGTCGGCGAGGTGGTCGGTGACGACGCGGTTGTGCTCCTCGGGCATCCGTCGGTTGAACGAGCGCAGCCCTGCCTCGAGGTGCGCCAGCGGGATGTGCATCTTGACCGCAGAAAGGGCCCCCGCCGCCGTGGAGTTCGTGTCCCCGTACACCACCACCCAGTCGGGACGGTGCTCCTCGAGCGCCTCGTCCAGCTTGGCGAGCATGGCCCCCGTCTGACGTCCGTGCGTGTCGGAACCGACGGCCAGGTGCACGTCCGGGGCTGGGATGCCGAGGTCACGGAAGAAGACATCCGACATGCTGACGTCGTAGTGCTGACCGGTGTGGACGATGACGTGGTCGACCCCGCGTGACTCCATGGCCTTGGCCATCGGTGCCAGCTTGACGAACTGTGGACGGGCTCCCACGACGCTGAGAATCTTCACGGCGAACGACCCTATCGCGTGTCGGCGGCGGTTCCGTCCACCGATGCTTTGGCATGGGGCGGCATCCCCCATACTTGTGCCGTGACCCAGCAGGAGACCACGTCGGACGACCACTTCGGCGATCGCCTCGACTCCTGGCCCGGGGTCAGCGTCATCGTCACTGTGCTGAACGAGGCAGGTCATCTCGCAGAGGCCCTGGCCATGGTCCTCGACCAGGACTACCAGGGTGAGATCGAAGTGGTCGTGGCCCTGGGTCCCAGCCACGACGGCACCGAGACGATCGCTCGGAGGCTACGGCAGGAGGATCCTCGCATCGTCCTGGTCGACAACCCATCCGGGCGCACCCCCGACGGACTCAACGCCGCGATCGGCGCGTCCAGCCACGACATCGTCGCGCGCGTCGACGGGCATGCCGAGATCCCGCGCGACTACCTCCGTCACGCCGTGGCGGAGCTCCGGAGGGTCGGCGCCGACAACGTGGGCGGGATCATGGACGCCCAGGGCATCTCACCGTTCCAGCGAGCCGTGGCCTGCGCCATGAAGAGCCGGTTGGGCGTGGGCAACGCCCGGTTCCACGTGGGTGGCCAAGCAGGGGAGGCGGAGACCGTCTACCTCGGTGTCTTCCGTCGCTCCGCCCTGGAGCGCGTCGGCGGCTACGACCCGCACTACTCCAGGGCCCAGGACTGGGAGATGAACCACCGGATTCGCAGCACGGGGGGCACGGTCTGGTTCACTCCTGAGCTGCGCGTCACCTATCGACCTCGCGCGAGGCTGCGAGAACTGGCACGGCAGTACTTCCACTACGGCCGCTGGCGTCGCGTCGTGGCGCGCCGGCACGCGGGCACCATCAATGCCCGGTACCTCGCTGCTCCGACGATGGTCGTCGCGACGACCGTCGCCGTGGTGGCCGGTGTTGCATGGGCTCCCGCGTTCCTGCTCCCGGCCACCTATGTTGCGGCCGTCACCGTGGGGGGCCTGGCGATCAGCCGCGACGAGCCTGCATCCGTCCGGATCCGCACGCCGCTCGTTCTTGCCGTCATGCACTGGTCGTGGGGCGTCGGCTTCCTGACCAGCACCAAGAGCAGCCTCGACTGACTCGTGACGCCGCATGGGCCTCAGCAGTCAGTCGAGGCAAGCTGGCCTCAGACGCGGGTCAGGCCCAGCTCCTCCATGGTGGGCCCGACCCCCGCGATCGCGGGCGCCGTCCGGTTCAGTCGCGACGCGTTCCAGATGAGGTATGTCGCGCTGTGGTCCAGCGACGTGAGCACCGTTGCCTCCCTGAGCGCCGCCATGGCCGCACGATTGCGCTTGGCTGAGAGCCACCATCCGGCCGAAGCACCCACGCGCCTCACGTACGCGCCGACGAGATGGCGCCGCGAGAGGTTGCGCGCAACGAGCGCAGCCCATCTCGGACTGAACCGTTGCGGTCGATGTGACGTGTCGATCGACACCGGCGCGTTGGCGCGATCGAGCAGGATGACGGAGTCTGCGACCTTCGCAAGCTCAGCGTCATAGGCCGACGCGGGACCCATGAGCTGGACGCGGGCGCCGGCGTCGCGGACTTGCTGGATGGATCGCCGTGTCATTTCACCCGGTGTCGTCGTGAAGGCCATGAGCACCGTTTCACCACGGGCATGCGGGGCGGGCGGAGGAGTCTCCTGGTGGACCTCCGCGCCCACCTTGGGCGGCGGGTCCGCGGGCGTGGGAGTCCCCGAGCCCTCGTCCGCCATCAACTCCGGAGCGAAATGTTTGGTGAGCCGGTCCACGGCTGGCTGGATCTGCGCGTAGCGCTCGTACTGCTCCGCGTGGCGGCGGGCCGCGAGCCGATCCTCGACCGAGGCGGAGTGCACCGTCTGCTCGGCCCGGAGGAAGGCCTCCGCGAGGTCCTCGGCATCGACACCGTCATTGCGGATCCAGAGGGGATAGTCCTCGAGGATCTCCACGGCCGCGTGGTCCCAATCGTGGACCGACATGACCGGCAGCCCGGTCGAGATGTAGTCGAAGACCTTGCCCGACGTGACGAAACGACCACCGACGAGGCACAGCACCAGCGCGTCCCACGACTCGTAGACGGCTGCGGTGTCCGCCTTGGCAACGGGCCCGCCGTATGCGACTCCGTGCTCGCCGTACTCCGCGATGACGGCCGCCTGGGGGGTGACACCTCTCAGTGCACCGATGCCCAAGTGCCCGCGGAACTCCAGCCGCGACCGCCGCAGCACGTCACTGCGCTCCCGAGCGAGCCGCCAGCCCTCACACAGGGCCCGCATCCGCGGGACGCCGAAGCTCACGGTGCCGAGATAACCGAAGGTCAGCCCGCTCTCGGGCTCGGGCTGGCGCAGCCTGATCTTGTCGGTTCCGATGGCGACATCGCTGCCGTTGCGGACGATGTGGAACTTGGTGGAGGCGTCGGGGTAGAGCTTTGAGTAGGCATCCCGGATGGGAGTGTTGACGAACCAGGCTTCCAGTGCATTCGCCAGCAGTTCCTGCTCGAACAGGGCCTCTCGGCTGTCCGGCTTGAAGCCTGGCCGGTCCTTGATGATGTCGATGGCCCACGCGTCGCGGTAGTCGACGATGTACGGCACGCCGTCGCGCTCGTACAGATCGAGCGCCGGGGCGAAGAACGTGTACGGCGTCCCGGACGTGAGCAGGAGGTCGGCCGGACGTTCGTCTTGTACGGCGCGGACCGCCTCGACCAGCTCGTCCCGCCAACCGCCGAACACCATCTCGGGGAACTGCTCCATGTTGTCCCGGTAGTAGTGCTTGAGCCACGTGCGAGGACGCAAGGCCCGAGCCTCGTCCCAGGTGCGGATGTCGGTCTCGATGTCCTTGCGGATCAAGGGGAGACGGATAACCCGGATGCGCGGATCGACCAACGCCAGGAGAGAGGGATCGAGACCTTGCTCGCGTTTCCAGGCGTCCTCGGTCAGGGTGACGACCGTCACGTCCCAGCCGGCACGCACGAACGAGTTGGCCGTCGCGAGCTTGCGGTAGACACAGGATTTCGCCGCAGGGGGAAAGCCCCACGCGAGATAGAGCAGATGTGGCTTGGTGCTCACGCGGTGTGCCCTTTCGTCGGGTCCAACAGGAGTCGCTCGAGCTCGGGTCCGACCACGCTCCAGTCGTGGTGTGTGAGAACCCACTCCCTTGCCTTGGCACCTTCGGCCTGCAGATCGCCGGCTGCCACCGCGGCACGGATGCGGTCAGCGGCCTGCTGCGGTGTCTCGACGATCCACTCGTCGGGGAACATGGTCTGCGCACCACCCCATCGGGCGACGGTCGGCCAGTTCCGCACCACCGGCAGCGCGCCGCTGGCGGCTCCCTGGATGAGGGCCTCGTGTGTCCCCTCGCGCTGGCTGGTCGAGAGGATCACGCCAATCCGTCGAAGGGCATGTGGAATGTCCCTCGTGAACCCCGGGCGGAGGACGGCGTCCCCGAGTCGCTCGAGGCGGCTCTCGTGTCGCGCGTTGTACTCGGCAGCCGCGCGGGTCAGCTTGTCGTCCTCGGGGAACGGGTTCCCGACGAGTCGCAGGTGCCAGGTCGGGTCGTCGCGGCGCAGGTCCTCGAGCACGTCGAGCGCCCAGGCCGGATCCTTCACGACCTGCCCCCAGCCGATGAGCCCAAGGGTCCGCTCGGCCCCGGGACGCTTCGGCAATGCATAGTCCCGCAGAGTTCTGCGGTTGCCGATGGTGTGCCGCCGAGGGCCCGACATGATCGCAGGGACGGAGCGCTCGACGAGGTTGCGGATATGGCCAGCGACGAAGACGACGTCGTCGACGCCGGACCAGTCGGTGATGAGGGGGAACTGGGTGAGAGCCTCGTAGCTGTGCAGTCGGACGACGACTCGCGCGCGCAGCTCCGGCACCATCGACATCCACACCATGGCCCGGTGACCCCACTCCACGAAGATCGTGTCGGCCCAGTCGAGGTCCTCGCGCACGCTCTGCGGGAGGTCCATCGGC
>NZ_DATCWX010000069.1:0-10957 GCF_036566125.1 Intrasporangium sp. | reverse complement strand
CCCGGGCCAGGTCGGCTGGCTCAGCCACGCGGCCCAGCCGTTCCTGCCCCTGGCTCAGTCGACGAGGTCAAGGCGCAGCTCGTGGATCTCGCGACCCACCGCCCTCCCCTTGGCCTCGAACCCAGCCTGGGGCCGCCACCGCGGACGCTCGATCCGGCTCGCCCGAAACCGCGGATGCGCGGCCGCCTCCGCGAGGACGTGCTCGGCATAGAAGTCCTGGTCGGTGGCGATGAGGACGTAACCGCCGCGCTTGAGGACGCGGGCGAGCAGGTCCAAATTCGTGGGTGACACGAACCTGCGTTTGGTGTGCTTCTTCTTGCGCCAAGGATCGGGGAAGAAGAGGTGGATCGCGTCGAAGGTCCCGTCCCCGACCCGCTCCTCGAGGAAGACAACCGCGTCCCCCTGCTCGACCCGCAGGTTGGGCACGCCGGCCTCGTCTGCCGACGCGAGCATCCGGGCCAGGCCCGGCGTGTGCACGTCCATGGCCAGCACGTCCCAGGAGGGGAACTCAGCGGCATAGGCAATGGCGGCGTGGCCGTGCCCACAGCCGATCTCCAGCACGACTGGTGCGATCCGCCCGAACGCCCGCTCGGGATCGAATCGGCCGGCCGGCAGCGCCCGCGCCGGCCCGAGCCGCTCGAGTCGATCGAGGGTGAGGCTGGACAGTCGACCCCGCCTGACGAAGCTGCGCACCCGCGCCGGCGTCACTCCCTCCGGCAGGTCGGGTACGTCGTGGGGCTTGCGTCGCGCTCTGGCGAGCTCGCGCTCCTGGGCGGGTTCGGTCACCCCGGCATCGTAGTGAGGCCCGACGTTGATCCGAACTTGGCGCTGCCCGCGGCACCAATCCGACCGAGGCGCGCGGCTGAGAGCCCAGCGGGCTCCAGCGGCAGGTCAGCGGCGCCAGATCGTCACGACGGCCCGGTCGTCGCCGTGCCCGGCGAGCGCGTGGTCGCAGAGGCGTTGGGCGAGCCCCTCGAAACCCTTGGTGACGAAGGACTCGGCGCGTCCGAGCATCCGGTCGATGCCGTCGATGAGCGCCTTGTCACGCGCCTCGATGACGCCGTCGCTGTAGAGGACCAGGGCGTCGCCCCGTCGAATGGTTCCGGTCTCGCGCGGGTACTCGGCGCTCTCGATGACGCCGAGGAGCGGGCCCCGCCCACCGGAGAGCATCCGCCACCGGCCCGACCCCGCCGCGAACTGGGCCGCCGCCGGGTGCCCGGCGTAGCCGATGGAGAAGTCACCGCTGCCGAGGTCGATGGCGACATGGACCGCTGTGGCGAAGCCCTCGGGCCACCGCAGCCGGAGCAGGTGGTTGTTGGCCGCGTGGAGGAAGCCGTTCTCGCTCATCTCGCCGAGCAGCCCTCCAAGAGCGCCGGAGAGCAGCAACGACCGGGTGCCCGCCTGACGCCCCTTGCCGGAGACGTCGACGAGGGCGATCTCGAGCATGCTGCCGTCGGTGGAGCGTCCCGCGACGACGAAGTCACCCGCGAAGCTGTCGCCGTACGCCGACTCGAGCGCCATCTCCGCCGACCAGTCCGGAGGCAGCTCGGGCAGCTCCCCTTGGGCGCGCAGCCGGTCACGCATGTCGACGAGCATCGACTCGCCGCTGACGCCCACCACGCCGACCTGGGCGCGAGCATGCGCCAGCCAGATCATGAGCAGCATGATCGCCAGCGTGACGATCTCGGTGCCGAAGGTCGCTCCCTTGCGTTCACCGAGCGCCGCCCCGATCACCGCCAACGTGGTGAACAGCGCGATGTAGACGATGACGAGGTGCCGGGGCTCGAGGAAGAGCCCGGCGACGACGACGAGGAACGCGAAGATGCCCCAGGGCATGTGCTCGGGCCACGTGACGATCGCCCAACCGGCGCCCAGCCCGGCCAGGACGAGCGCGATGACGAGAACCCAGGGGGCACGCGACATCCAGGGCATGAGCATGCGGGCGCGGCGGATTGTGCCAGTGGCGATGGCGGGGCGTTGAGAGGCGTAGCTCTCGTTGAGGGCCACAGGCCTCCATCCATGGATCGAAGGGGCCGTGAAGGGTCCGGCGCAGCGATCTTCGTCGTTTCAGTTGATGCTTCAGTCGGTCGACTCGGGCAGTGCGGGAAGGGTCCGCTCGCTCTCGTACGCCGAAACCATACCCACGCGGCGACGGTGCCGCGCCTCATCCGAAAATTCTGTGGCCAAGAAGGTATCGACGATCCGTGTGGCCTCGGCCTCGCTCGTGAACCGCGCCCCGATGGAGACGATCTGGGCGTCGTTGTGCTCGCGCGCGAGGGTGGCCAGCTCGGCCGACGCGCACAGGGCGGCGCGGATACCGCGCACCTTGTTCGCCGCCATCTGCTCACCGTTCCCGGAGCCGCCGAGCACTACGCCACGAGAGCCGGATTCGGCAGCGACGGCCTCAGCGGCGCGCAGCACGTACACGGGATAGTCGTCCTGCTCGTCATACCGGGAGGGGCCGTGGTTGACGACCTCGTGGCCGGCGCCCTCGAGGTGCACGATGAGGGCCTGCTGGAGCTCGTAGGCGGCATGGTCGCCGCCGATGTGGATGCGCATGTCCGTCCTTGTTCGAGTTAGCGGGGAGGAAGCGTGCCTCAGGTGAGGATAGGGCCCTGGGTGCGGGTCCGCTTCAGCTCGTAGAACCCCGGCGTGCCGGCGACCAGCACGCACCCGTCCCACAGGCGCGCGGCATCCTCGCCCTTCGGAGCAGGCGTCACGACCGGGCCGAAGAAGGCGATGCCCTCGACGGAGATGATCGGCGTGCCCACGTCCGTGCCGACGAGGCTGATCCCCCTCTTGTGGCTGCGTCGCAGCGCCGCATCGTGCGTCTTGTGATGCGCTGCGGTGGCGAGTCGCTCGGGCAGCCCGACCTCGGCGAGCGACTCCCGGATGACCCGGTCGAAGTCCTTGACCTTGCCGAGGTGGATCCGGGTCCCCATGGCGTCGTAGAGCGGTTTGACGACCTCTGGGCCGCGCTCCTCGGCGGCCGCGATGATCGTCCGCACGGGACCCCAGGCGTTGTCCATGAGGGAGCGGTACGCGGCGTCGAGGTCCCGGTGCTCGTTGAGCACGGCCAGGCTCATCACCGACCACGTGACCTCGATGTCTCGCAGCGTCTCGACCTCCATGAGCCAGCGAGAGGTCATCCACGCCCACGGACAGATCGGGTCGAACCACATCTCCACGTGCTTGCGCTCGGTCACCATGCCCTCATCCTCGCACTCACCTCGGCGCCTCCCGGTGGGCGGCGGGCAGTGGCCGCTCCGGTCCCCATCCGTGCGAGGATGTCCCCCGCGACGGAGCCGTCCCACCCGCGGACGGCCGCGCCTGACCCGTCCCCAGAGGAGGCCTTCGTGCCCGGCAAGAACCTGACCCGCGACGAGGCGGCCCTGCGCGCCGGCCTGCTCCGGGTCGAGACCTACGACGTCCAGCTCGACCTGACGACGGGCCCCCAGACGTTCCGGACGGTCTCCACCGTGCGTTTCTCCTGCGCCGAGCCGGGGGCCGCCACGTTCATCGACCTCATCGCGGACTCCGTGCAGCGCGTGACCCTCAACGGCGTGGACCTGGACCCCACCGAGGTCTTCGTCGACTCACGAGTGGCGCTCCCAGGTCTCGCCGCCCAGAACGAGCTGACGGTCGATGCGACCGGTCGCTACACCAACACCGGCGAGGGGCTGCACCGGTTCGTCGACCCCATCGACAACGAGGTCTACCTCTACACCCAGTTCGAGGTGCCCGACTCGCGTCGGATGTACGCCGTCTTCGAGCAGCCGGACCTCAAGGCGTCCTACCAGTTCACGGTGACGGCCCCGGCGCACTGGAAGGTCATCTCCAACTCGCCCACCCCCGAGCCGACCCCGGCGGGCGTCGTCGACCACACCGAGGTGGCCACGTGGGCGTTCGCGCCGACGAAGCGCATCTCCTCCTACATCACCGCGCTCATCGCCGGCCCCTACGACGAGGTCCGCGACGAGGTCCGGACCCGCGCCGGCACGATCCCGCTCGGTGTCTTCTGCCGCAGGTCGCTGACGCAGCACCTCGATGCGGACAACATCTTCGACTGCACGAAGAAGGGCTTCGCCTTCTTCGAGGCAGAGTTCGACCAGCCATACCCTTTCGAGAAGTACGACCAGGTCTTCACGCCCGAGTACAACATGGGCGCGATGGAGAACGCTGGCGCGGTCACCTTCACGGAGGTCTACGTCTTCCGGTCGAAGGTCTCCGAGGCGAAGATCGAGCGCCGGGCGCTGACGATCCTCCACGAGCTCGCCCACATGTGGTTCGGCAACCTCGTGACGATGAAGTGGTGGGACGACCTCTGGCTCAACGAGTCGTTCGCCGAGTGGGCCTCGACGACCTGCCAGGCGGAGGCCACCCAGTGGAGGAGCGCCTGGACGACTTTCGGCACCGCCGAGAAGGCCTGGGCCTACACCCAGGACCAGCTCAGCTCGACGCACCCCATCGCGGCGGACATGCGCCACCTCGAGGACGTCGAGGTGAACTTCGACGGCATCACCTACGCCAAGGGGGCCTCCGTCCTCAAACAGCTCGTCGCCTACGTGGGACGGGAGCCCTTCGTCGCCGCCCTGAGGGAGTACTTCAGGGCGCACGCCTGGGGCAACACGACCCTCGCCGATCTGCTCGGGGAGCTCGAGAAGGCGTCCGGCCGCGACCTGACGTCGTGGGCCAAGGTCTGGCTCGAGACCGCCGGCGTCAACACGCTCCGGCCGGTCTTCGACGTCGCCGAGGACGGCACGTACCGTTCCTTCGCCGTTGCGCAGACCGCCCCGGACGAGTACCCCACGCTGCGCCCGCACCGCCTCGGGATCGGTCTCTACGACCGGGCGGGTGACGCGCTCGTCCGGTCCCACTACCTCGAGGTCGACGTCGACGGCTCGCACACCGACCTGCCCGAGCTCGTCGGCCGCGCCCAGCCCGACCTGCTCCTGCTCAACGATGACGACCTGGCCTACGCGAAGATCCGCCTCGACGAGCGGTCGCTGCGGACCGCCCTCGACCTGCCCCGTGGCTTCCAGGACTCCCTGCCGCGGTCCCTCGTGCTCGGCGCGACGTGGGACATGACCCGCGACGCAGAGATGCCGGCGCGCGACTTCGTGCGGTTAGTGCTCGACTCGCTGCCGGGTGAGCAGGACTCGACCCTGCTCCGCGTGCTCGTCACCCAGATCACCACGGCGACGCGCCTCTACACGGCGCCGGCCCACCGTGCGGAGACGGCGGCGCTGCTCTCGTCCACACTGCGGGGCCTCGCGGAAGCAGCCGAGCCCGGCAGCGACGCGCAGTTCCAGCTCATCGAGGGCTGGGCGAACACCACGGTCGATCGCGCCGACGAGGCGGCCCTGCGCGCGCTGCTCACCGGGACGGAGTCCCTGCCGGGGCTCACCGTCGACACCGAGCTGCGCTGGACGTTCACGCTCGCGCTGGCCGCACTCGGTGTGGCGGAGTCGGACGAGATCCAGGCCGAGCTCGACCGGGACCCCACCGCGGCGGGCAAGGAGCGCGCCGCGGAGGCGTTGGCCGCTCGCCCGACCGCGGCGGCGAAGGCGGACGCCTGGGCCAAGGCGGTGGAGCGCAACGACCTGTCCAACCAGATGGTCCAGGCCATCGGCAACGGCTTCCGCCGCAGCACCGACCTCAGCCTCCTCGAGCCGTACGTCGAGAAGTACCACACCATGCTCGTCGACGCCTGGGCCGTGAGGAGCGTCGCCATCGGCGAGCGCGTCGTCGGCGGCTTCTACCCGTTCGGCCTCGCGAGCGAGGAGCTCAAGGCGGCCTCGGACTCGTGGCTCGACTCCCACCCGGACGCCCCACCTGGTCTCGTGCGCACGGTGGCGGAGAACCGCGACACGATCACCCGCGCGCTGAGCGCGCAGGCGAGGGACGCCGAGCGCGAGTGAGCGTCGACAGTCGAGCCAGCTGAGCGGCATACACAATGGTCCGTATGCCGCTGAGCTCGCTTCCGTCTCTCACGTGGGCCCAGGCGGGTGAGTGGTTTGTGGGCACCCCGCTCCAGATCATCGTCACCATCGCGCTGGCGATCGTCGCCCTGCGACTGCTGCACCACCTCATCGATCGGGTCGTGGCGGGAGCGACGACTCGACACGCCGAGCGTGCCGCCGAGCCGGGTGCCGGGAGGGCGCTGGCCCAGGCGATCGGCCTGGCCAACGAGCGGCACCTACAGCGGACGCGCACGATGGGTTCGCTGCTGCACAGCGTCGTCACCATCGCCGTCGTGACGGTCGCCACCCTCACGGTCATGGCGCTGCTCGAGATCCCGCTCGGGCCGTTGCTCGCCTCGGTCGGAGTCGGCGGGGTTGCCCTCGGCTTCGGGGCGCAGAGCCTGGTCAAGGACTTCCTGTCGGGGATCTTCATGATCGTCGAGGACCAGTACGGCGTCGGTGACGTCATCGACACGGGCGAGGCCGTCGGGACGGTGGAGAACGTGTCGCTGCGAGTGACCCAGCTGCGCGACGCGAACGGCGTGACGTGGTACGTCCGCAACGGCGAGATCATCCGGATCGGCAACCGCTCCCAGGGCTGGTCCACCGCCGTCGTCGACCTCTCAGTCCCCTTTGACGAGGACCTCGAGACGGTCAAGGGCCTGATCCGGGTCGTTGCCGACGAGCTCCGCGACACCACCCCCTGGGACGAGAAGCTGCTCGAGTCGCCGACGGTCGGCGTGGAGTCGATGACCGGCGGTGTCGTCACCGTCCGGGTATCGGTCCGGACCGTCGCCCAGGAGCACTTCTCGGTGCAACGGGAGCTGCGGGAGCGGATCAAGAGCGCCTTCGACCGGGAGGGGGTCCGCTCCCCCGCCGTGCTGCCGGCGGTCCCGCCCTATGGTGGCCAGGCCTGAGCGCCGTTGCAGGTCTGGGACAATCGGCGCCGTGACGTACTACGACGACTTCGGTGGCCACGAGACCTTTGCGAAGCTCGTCCGCGAGTTCTACCGGGGCGTGGCGCAGGACGACGAGCTCCGGGCGCTCTACCCCGAGCAGGATCTGGGGCCGGCCGAGGACCGGCTCCGCATGTTCTTCGAGCAGTACTGGGGCGGCCCGACGACCTACTCCGACCAACGCGGGCATCCGCGCCTGCGGATGCGCCACGTGCCGTTCCGGGTGACCCCCGACATGCGCGATCGCTGGCTGCTGCACATGCTGAACGCCGTCGACACGCTGGACCTCGAGCCGGAGCTGGACGACCGACTGCGCGACTACCTCACTCGGGCCGCGTACTCCCTGGTGAACACCCCGGGACCGGACGGGGCCTACTGAATTCGCGCGTCCTGCGGACTCACAGGGAGTCACAGGGCATTCACCGGGCAACGCAGTCGCTCCGGGTGTTGGCTGAGAAGCAAGGGCCACGCGGTGGCTGCGGAAACATCAGGAAGGGAACGTCGACGTGACATCGATCAACAAGAAGGTGGCCGGCATCGCGGCCGTGGGTGCTGCTGCGCTGGCGATCGGATTCGGCATCTCCTCCGCAGCGCAGGCCGACGACGCCACCCCGACGCCATCGCCCACCACCCAGAGCGGGTCCGGTAACAGCAACGGCAACAACAACGGCAACGGTTGGGGCCCGGGCGGCCGACACGGCATGGGCGGCATGGGCGCCTTCGCCGGAGACCTCTCTGAGCTCGCCTCGAAGCTCGGGGTTGACGAAGCCAAGCTCCGCGACGCCATGTCCGCGGTTCGGGACGACCTGAAGAAGGATCTGAAGGACCTGCGTGACGCGGCCAAGGACAACCCGACCACTGCGGACCGCCAGGCAATGCGCGACCAGATGCAGCAGAAGCTCGCGGACGCGCTTGCCGCCCAGCTCGGTATCGACTCGAGCAAGGTGAGCAGCGCTCTCGCGGATCTTGAAGCCGCTCACGAGGCGGAGCGCGATCAGGCCCTCACCGACCGGCTCGACCAGGCCGTCAAGGACGGCAAGCTCACCCAGGCCGAAGCCGACGCCGTCAAGAAGGCCGTGGACGCCGGCGTCATTGGTGCCGGGCCGGGGATGGGCCTGCACCTCGGCCGTGGCCAGCGCTGAACTACCGCCCCTGGGCAGGGACGCCGCCCCACCTCGCCACGCGCGGACCCCGGTCCCCACTTGGCGCCCGGAACCTCATCCAGCTCGCCACGCGCGGACCCCGGTCCCCAGCTGGCGCCCCGAACCCGGCTCGACAACGGCTGAGTCGACTGAATCGACCGAATCAAGGTTGCGGCGGGCCCGCCTCGACCCGACGCCGGACCTCGGCGAGGCCGTCCGGCCCCTCGGGCAGGTCCCACCAGCTCTCGATCCACCACGTCGCGCCGGCCTGCTCCCATGCCGCCGGCTCGGCGGGCTCGAGCGTGGTGAACGAACCGTGCGAGTCGGCCTCGATGACGGCGTCGTAACCGTCCATGGTCAGCCCTGCTGCAACACGCAGCGCCCGGACGGCGTCGACGACGGCGGCGAAGTCCTCGACTGACTTGGCGCCCTCACCGGACGGCGGATGGATCGCCGGGATGACCCCCTGCCAGCGCGCCGCCCGCTCGAGCGATCGTTGGCGACCGTCCTGACCAACGGTGGCGGCACCCACCACCCAGACGGGCGGATGCGGGCGTTGCGGGGTGGGCGGCGGCTTGAGGAAGTCGTTGCGACCAGCGGAGTAGTGCCTGCCCTGGTAGGTGAAGTCGGGATCGCCGCTGAGCAGCCCGGCATAGATGGCGAGCGACTCGTCGAGCTTCCTCGCCCGGGCGGCGCGACCCTCGTCGGCCTCGAAGGCCAGCCAGCCGGGGTGCAGCGCGCCGAGCCCGACCGACATGACGGCTCGCCCGCCACTGATCCGGTCGACCGAACCGACCTTCGAGGCGAGATCCCACGGCCGGTGACGCGATGCCGGCGTGAGCAGGGTCCCCAAGCGGATCGACGACGTCACCATCGCGGCGGCGCCGAGCTCCACCCAGGCGTCGACGCCGTAGAGCGCCTCCCACGTGAAGACTCCATCCCACCCCCGCCCCTCGCCCAGCCGGGCCAGGTCTGCGAAAGCACGCTCAGCGGCATACGGCACGACGAATCCGAAGTTCATCGATCCTGCCTACCAGCGGACACCGACACCGCCTCCCACGATGCAAGAATTTGCAGGTCTTGCTTGGTCTTTGCCGCAGCATGATCAAGGATGGGCACGGTGACCCCGACGCAAACCTCGTCCCATGGCACTCTGCGCGTCTCCCCCGTCCTCCATGCAGCCGACCACCGCGACTCCGCGTGGTGGCGCCACGCCGTGATCTACCAGGTCTACCCACGGTCCTGGGCCGACTCGAACGGCGACGGCATCGGCGACCTCCCCGGCATCACCGCACGCCTGGGCCACCTCCGAAGCCTCGGGGTGGACGCGCTGTGGCTCTCGCCTTTCTACCCGAGCCCGCAGGCCGACGCGGGTTACGACGTGGCCGACTACCGCGACGTCGACCCCCTTTTCGGCACGCTCGCCGACGCCGACGAGCTCATCGCCCGGGCCCACGAGCTGGGGTTGCGCGTCATCGTCGACCTTGTTCCGAACCACAGCTCCGACGCCCACTCGTGGTTCCGGGCCGCCCTCGCGGCGGGCCCCGGCTCCCCCGAGCGCGAGCGCTACGTCTTCCGCGAGGGCCGGGGCGCCGCAGGTGAACTCCCCCCGAACAACTGGGAGTCGGTCTTCGGTGGACCGGCCTGGACTCGCGTCACAGAGCCGGACGGCTCGCCCGGCCAGTGGTACCTGCACCTGTTCGACACCGCGCAACCGGACTTCAACTGGGACCACCAGGACGTGCGGTCGGAGTTCGAGTCGGTCCTGCGGTTCTGGCTCGATCGAGGCGTGGACGGTTTCCGTGTCGACGTCGCGCACGGCCTCGTCAAGAAGAACGGCCTGCCCGATCACCGGGCGCGCACCCACATGCTCGGTGACACCGAGGAGGCGGCAGCGCACGTGCTCGACGGCCACGTCCCCGAGCCGACCCACCACATCCCGTACTGGGACCAGGACGGTGTCCACGAGATCTACCGGTCCTGGCGCCAGGTGCTGGACTCGTATGGCGAGCCCGAGCGCATCCTGTGCGCCGAAGCCTGGGTCGAGCCGCAGGAGCGGGCGGTGCTCTACACACGCCCGGACGAGATGCACCAGGCCTTCAACTTCGACTTCCTCGGGACGCCGTGGATCGCGGAGGACCTCGTCGCCGTCATCGAGCGGTCCCTGCTGGCTGCCGACTCCGTCGGCGCTCCCTCGACGTGGGTGCTGTCCAACCACGACGTGGTGCGTCACGCCACCCGGCTCGGTTACGCGCCGGGCACCAGGCGCCCCAACGGGATCGGCGCCGACGACCCGCAGCCGGACCGCGAGCTCGGGCTGAGGCGCGCCCGAGCCGCCACTATGCTGATGCTCGCGCTGCCCGGCAGCGCCTACCTCTACCAGGGCGAGGAACTCGGTCTGCCCGAGTCCACCGACCTGCCCGACGACCTGCGCCAGGACCCGACGTTCGTGCGGAGCGGCGGCAAGGAGAAGGGACGTGACGGCTGCCGTGTGCCGATGCCGTGGTCCGGGGACGCACCGGGGCACGGCTTCGGACCGGGCCCGACGACCTGGTTGCCCCAACCGAAGGTCTACGGGCGCTACGCCGTGGACCAGCAGGACGGGGTCGCCAGCTCGACCCTCGAGCTCTACCGGGCCCTGCTGCGCCGGCGTCGCGAGTTCTCGCTCGGGTCCGGCTCGCTGGCCTTCGTCCGGGGCTACGGGCCGGACGTGGTCGCCTTCGTCAACGGCTGTGCCGACGGTGGCGGCCTGCTCGTCGTCGCCAACCTCGGGGCCGAGCCGGTGCCGCTGCCCGACGGCGCCGAGGTGATCGCAGCATCGGGGCCGCTCGGCCCAGGGCTGGTGCCGACGGACACCACCGTGTGGGCGAGGTGGCCGTGAGCAACCGCGCGCCGA
>NZ_DATCWX010000328.1:0-3180 GCF_036566125.1 Intrasporangium sp. | reverse complement strand
ATCGAGCTCGACCCGTCCGTCGTGACAGCCGAGTACCGCGCCGCCGCGCGGGCCGCTCGCGATGCGGTCCATGGGGCCACGCCACCCGCTTGGCTCGACGAGCAGCACGACCGGTGGCTCCGGGAGGGGGCTGACCTCGCTCCCGGCGAGCTGGTGCACACCGGCTCGGGCTGGGGCCGGGCTGAGCTCGCACTCCGTGGGGCCACAGCGCAGCTCCCTGGCACGCCGTTCCCGGAGGTCGGAGACGAAAGCCTGCCGTTGCTCCGGCTCGTCGAGTTGGACGACCCCACGGCCCTCGACCGCATGGACCCGCAGCGACCGGCGCTGCCCCTTGTGTCGGACCGGTGGGCGGCGCGGTTGTCCGACGCCGTGGAGCGAGGGGCTGGCTGGTGGGCCTACTACGCCCTCGGCACCACACGCCACCTGCGCGGTGACCTGGACGGCGCACAGGCGGCATACCGTCGAAGCGCCGAACTGCACCCCACCGCCGTGACGCTGCGCGGTGAGGCGCTGCTCGCCGCCGATGCGATGGAGCGAGACGCGCTGTACCGGCGCGCGTGCTCGCTCGCTCCGGACGACCGTCGGCTCGCGGTCGAGCGGCTCATCTCCCTGCGGGACGCGGGGCGCCCGGGCGACATCGTGGCCGCGGTGGCCGCACTCCCCGTCGCAGTCCGCGACCACGGTCGCACCCAGATGCTTCTCGCGGAGGCGCTGTCTGCGCTCGGTCAGGACGTGGCGGCGCTCGAGGTGCTGAAGGGGCTCGAGGTGCCGGACCTCGCAGAGGGCGACCGGACGTTGTCCGACCTGTGGCAGCGGCTGCGCCCCGGGGAGCCTGTGCCACGGCACCTGGACTTCCGGATGTCGCCCGGGCCGGCCGCGACCGAGGTTTGATGTAGTTCCGACGATGGGAGAAACACAATGTGGCCCGAGGCCCTCGACGACGTCGCGGCATACGCGGCGGAGGTTCGCACGCGACTGGACTCGATCACGCGGGTCGCCTCCGACGGTGGTCTGGATCGCGCCATCACCCTCCTTGCGGAGTGCATCGAGCGCGGCGGGGTGATCCATGCTTTCGGCACCGGTCACTCCGAAGCGTTCGCGATGGAGATCGCCGGTCGGGCCGGCGGCCTCATCCCCACGAACAAGGTCGCCCTTCGCGACACCGTCCTCTACGGGCAGCACACGCTGGCGGAACTGGGCGGCCGCCCTCCGCTGGAGCGGGACCCGCACATCGCCGAGGACTTGTTCGCAACCGTCAACCGGCAACCCGAGGACGTCTTCGTCATAGCGTCCAACTCCGGTGTCAATGGCTCAGTCGTCGGCCTGGCGCTCCTGGCGCGCCAGCACGGCCACGGCGTGATCGCCGTGACCAGCCTGGAGCACACTGCGCGTGTGTCGCCGCTGCACCCCAGTGGGCAGCGACTGGCCGATGTCGCCGACGTCGTCATCGACAACCTTGCGCCCTACGGCGACGCCACCCTCGCCCTGGGCCTCGACGCCCGAGTCGGGGCGGTCTCGTCGATCACCGCCGCCTACATCGCGCAGCTGCTCACCATCGGCGTCGCAAGGACGCTCTCTCAGCGGGGAGCGCAGGCGCCGCTCTATCTGTCCGCGAACATCCCGGGCGGCGATGAGCACAACAGGGAGCTGGAGCAACGCTACGAGGGCCGGATCCGGCGCAGCTCTTGATCTTCCGACACGTGCGCGCTACGGCCGGCCCGCGGCGGCGACCGCTGGCGGCGGTCTCGCCGGGGCCTGCTCGAACGGCGGCCGACGACAGGATGCCTGAATGAGGGAATCTGGAGTACTGCTGGCCATTGATGCGGGCGGCTCGCACACGCGTGCAGTCGTTGTCTCGGCCGATGCTGAATGCCTGGGGTATGGCGCATCCACGGGTGGCAACGCCACGGCGGTCGGCGCCGACCGGGCCCTGGCAGCCCTGACCGAGGCCGCGTCGGCTGCCCTGACCTCCGCCGCAATCAGACCAGACGACGTGCGTAGGGTGGTGCTGGCTGCCGCCGGTGAGGAGTACCTGCTCGATGGACGAGCCGTGGCACGGGCCCTTGCCGTCCCGGCGGCGGAGTACACGAGAGCGCCCGACATCCTCGCGATGTACCACTCCGCGGCCGTGGAGCCTGCCGGAGTGGCACTCGTCGCCGGCACGGGGGCCATCGCTGGCCGCTTCCGGGACCTCGTCATAGAGCGCACGGTCGACGGGACGGGGTGGCTGCTGGGCGACCGGGGATCGGGCTTCTGGATCGGCCGCAAGGTCGCGCGGGCAGTCGCCGCCGACCTGAACGGGGCCGGCGAACCGACCGATCTGACGCGGCTGGTGATCGAGGAGCTCGGCCTGGGACCGACGGAGGGGGATCGGTCGCAGCGGCTTCGGGCCCTGGTCAGCTGGGTCTACGACGGCCAACCGGTGCGGCTCGCCCGGCTGGCGCCGCTGGCCTTCCGTGCGGAGGCCGCCGACGACACCGCGGCGGCCATTACGGCGGAGGCCGAGGAAGCCCTGGCCGGGACCCTCCGCCTGGTCCGTGACGGACACGACGAGCTCCCGGTTGTCCTCGGGGGAAGCGTCGTCGTCAAGGGACTTTTCGGCCCAGGGAGATCATCGGGCGGTGCGCTCACGAGGGAGCTTGCGGTCGCGGACGTCCGAATCGCCCACGACGGGGTGGCCGGTGCGGCGATCGTGGGGTTGCTGCGCGGTCGAGCCGTCGTCGACCGCGACACCTTGGCTCGCCTCACGCGGTCCATCGAGGAGTTGAGGGGTCGAGCATGAGACCAGATCGTCAGCACGCCGATCAGTCGTAACAGAGTCCGAGGACGTGGATGACGTAGTCCGTGATGGGGGCATCACGTGAAAATGCCTTGTATCCAAAGCCTCTGGCAGGTCTAGGCTCGGCGGATGGCCTTGGAATGGGAACAGGTTGTTGTTCACTCTGTAGATCCAGCGACCTTGGGGCAGTGGTGGGCTGAGGCTCTTGGTTGGGTTGTGGTCCACTCCTCGGCTGACGAGTTCGAGATCCGCTCCGGGCCGGATCGCGTCCCGGGGTTGGACTTCGTCCGGCTTGATGAGAGCAAGAAGTCCAAGAGCAGACTGCATCTCGACTTCAGGCCCGACGACCAGGACGCCGAGGTGGCTCGCTTGGTGGCTCATGGCGCACAGCGTGTTGATAT
>NZ_DATCWX010000046.1:0-11664 GCF_036566125.1 Intrasporangium sp. | reverse complement strand
GGCGACGGCTTCGTCGAGTACGAGCGGGCGACGCCAAGCGGCCTGGTCAACCAGGGCTGGAAGGACTCGTGGGACGGGATCAACTTTGCCGACGGGACGATCGCCGAGGCTCCCATCGCGCTGTGCGAGGTGCAGGGCTATGTCTATGCGGCCTTCAGTGCGCGGGCTGCGCTCGCGGAGCTCTGCGGCGAGCCGGAGCTGGCCGAGCACTGGCAGGATCGGGCCCGCCGGCTCAAGGCCGCGTTCAACGAGCGCTTCTGGCTGCCCGAGCGCGGCTGGTTCGCCGTCGGGCTCGACAAGGACAAACGCCCGATCGATGCACTGGCGTCCAACATGGGTCACGCTCTCTGGACCGGGATCGTGGACGACGAGCATGCGCCGGCGGTGGCCCGGCACCTGGTCTCTGACGAGCTGTTCTCCGGCTGGGGCGTGCGCACCCTGGCCACGTCGATGGGCGCGTACGACCCGATGAGCTACCACAACGGGTCGGTCTGGCCGCACGACAACGCGCTCATCGCCTACGGGTTGATGCACCGCGGCTTCGTCGACGAGGGCCGCCGGATCGCCGAGGGCATCCTCGCCGCGGCAGCCGCATCGGGCGGGCGACTCCCGGAGCTGTTCGCCGGCCTCGAGCGCGACGCCTACCCGGTGCCGGTGCCGTATCCGACGGCGTGCTCACCGCAGGCCTGGGCCTCGGCCGTGCCGATCCATCTTGCTCGGGCCCTGCTCGGCTTGGAGCCCGAGGTGCACCATGGCCTCCTGCGGGCGCGACCTCGCGTGCCGGAACGGCTCGGCATCCTCTCCGTCACCGGCCTGCCGCTCGCCGGGGGGCGCCTCCAGGTCCGGGCCGAGGGCAACCACATCGACGGCGCGGCCATCCCCGAGGGGCTCGAATGGGTAGTGGAAGGGCTGGTGGGCCAAGATGTGGCCCCCTGAACCCACGAGAGCATCCACATGAACGACCCCCTTCGGATCGCCGTCATCGCCACCCCGTACACCGAGATCCCTCCCGAGGGCTACGGCGGGACTGAGCTCTTCCTCTCGAACCTCGCCGACGGCCTCGTCGAGCGTGGCCACGACGTCACGGTCTACGGCGTCGGCAACTCGACGACGAAGGGGCGGTTCGTCCGGTTGCGTGACGAGGCGCAGTTCGACCGAATGGGGCAGCTGATGCCCGAGATCGTCCACGTCGCGACGCTCGAACCGGCCTTGGCCCGCGAGACGTTCGATGTCATCCACGACAACACCGTCGCGGGCCTGCTCGTGGCGCGCTCCCGCAACGCCCCGACGATCGCGACGATGCACTCCCCGATGGATGACGAGATGGGCATCGTCGCCCAGTCGGTGAGCGACGTCGTCGACCTCGTCGCCATCTCAGAGGACCAGCGATCCAACGGCCTGCCGATGCGCTGGGCCGGGACGATCCACCACGCCGTGTGCGTGTCCGAGTTCCCGTTCCGCGAGGACAAGGAGGACTGGGCCCTCTTCCTCGGCAGGATGTCCCCCGACAAGGGCGCACCCGAGGCGGTCGAGGCGGCGCGCGCGGCGGGGATGTCGCTGAAGATCGCGGCCAAGTGCGTCGAGCCGGAGGAGCAGGCCTACTTTGCGGAGCAGGTCGAGCCGCTGCTGGGACCGGACGTGGAATGGCTCGGCGAGGTGGGTGGCCGGGACAAGCTGGAGCTGCTCGGCCGGGCGCGGTGCCTGCTCTTCCCGATCCAGTGGGACGAGCCCTTCGGCCTGGTCATGATCGAGTCTCTGGCCTGCGGCACGCCGGTCGTCGCGATGGCGCGGGGCTCAGTGCCCGAGGTGCTCGAGCAGGGCCGCACCGGACTGTTCGCCGAGGACGAGTCCGAGCTGCCGGGCCTGCTTCGTCGGGTCGGCGACCTCGCCCCAGCCGACTGCCGCGCCGCGGCAGAGGAGCGGTTTGACATCCCGCGGATGGTCGACGAGTACGTGCAGGTCTACCGGCAGGCGATGGGGCGCCGCGCGACGGCAGCCTGAGATAACACGTAGGAGAAGGGGGTATGCCGCTGAGCGCGCTCCCCGACGAAAGCGAGCTCAGCGGCATACCCCCTTTTCTTGTGCTGTGGTACACACGATGGATGGTTGCGATCGAGCGGTTGGACGAGGACGGCCTGAAGGACCTGGCGCACCGGACCGACGAGTTGGGGGTGCTGTCGGTCTATGTGAACGCCGACTTCAGGCATGACCCCAACCTGCAGGCCGCCGGAATCGACCTGAAGAACCGGTTCCGCGAGCTGCAGCGGCGGGTGACCGAGGAGGCCGGCGACCGGAGCCGCCCCGTTGCTGCGGCGCTCGAGCGCCTGTGGCCGGAGGTGGAGAGCTTGGCCAGCCCGATGGATTCCGGACGAAGCCGCATTGCCTTCGCCGCCTTGGGAAGCGGCTGGGTGGACCGCTTCGAGAGTGCGATGCCAGTGAGTCCGAGGGTGGTCCTGGATGACGGCCCGTTCCTCCATCCACTGCTGGAACAGCTGGACGAGGGCCGCACTGCTGGTGTCGTCATCGTCTCCGCCGACAATGCCCAGCTCCTCGAGTGGCGACTCGGCACCCTCGAGCTGGTCCGCGAGCTGGAGCAGGAGTACGTCGAGGCGTCACACGAGCGGAGCGGACAGCTCGGCGGGGGCCCGCCTGGGCAGTACCACTCCCCGAAGCGTGAGCAGCAGAAGGACCGCGCGCGGGACCGGGCCGAGCGCTTCCTCGACGAGGCGGCCACCGTCGCTGCAGGGCTTGCCGACCAACGAAAGTGGCAACGGATCCTCGTCAGTGGCGGCGATCGCTGGACCAGCCCGATGATCGAGAGGTTCCCGCAACCGCTGCGCGACAAGGTCTTTGGTGACAGTCGGGTGCTCAATGGACTCGACGAGGGGACACTCGCCGCGACCGTCACCGAGTTGGTGCACGAACAGCACAATGAGCATGAGAGGCAGCTCGTCGAGCGGATGCGCGAGGTCGGCGGCTCGGGTGCGGCAGTCGTCGGCTTGTCCGAGGTGGCACAGGCGTTGAATGCCGGCCGGGTCGATCATCTGGTGTACGACCCAGAGGTCCGGTACGTGGGCTCGGTGGCTGCGGACGGGGAGCTGTACGCCGGTGACGAGGTCGCGCCGGGCGGGCAGGAGCGGAAGCCGGAGCCGAGGTTGACCGAACGCCTGGTCGAGCGGGCGCTCACCACTGGGGCGCGAGTCAGCCCGATCGAAGGTGCCGCCAACGGGGCGCTGCAGGATGCAGAGGGGATCGCCGCGCTGCTCCGGTGGTGACGTTCGCTGACCGCTGCCGTCTTACCGGACGCTCACGCCGTCGGGGTCAGGCGGGCGACCGCGATCCGGCGACCCGACTTCGCCTCGTAGGGGGCGAAGGAGGGGTAGGTCGCGACGATGACGTCCTTCCACGCCGCGTCGGAGTCGGCTCCGCGCAGCACCTCGACCGACACCGTCTTCCTCTCGCGGCCGACCTCGATGGTCGCGGTCGAGGCCGCGCGGAGGTTGCGCACCCACTGCGGTTCCTTCGGCTGACCCCCGGCGGTCGCCGCGAGGTAGTAGGCGCCGTCGCGCTCGACGTACGCCACCGGCACCGTGTGTGGCTTCCCGGACCTGCGTCCGGCCACCGTGAGCAGGAGCACGGAGCTGCCGCCCCTCGCCCGACCGCCGACCTTCCCGCCGGTACGCCGGTACATCCAGGTGGCCGCCGCGTTGCCGGCCTTCCAGAGTCGCTGTGCCATCGACGCCATGTCATCCTCGATCGTTCGCGCGGGGAGTGCTCGATGACGAGTCAACCACGGCGCGGGCCAGTCCGAGGTTTGCTGAGCACTGCCGTTGGGACCGCGGGCGTTTGGCCGAGTGTGCAGAAAACGCGTCCGCCGCGTTTCCCGAGTCCCGTCAGAAGGTGTGGGCGTCAGCGCGCCTTCACCGCGAGGACCGGACACGGCGCGTCGAGCAGCAGGCGCTGGGCCGTGGAGCCGAGGAGCAGCTTGCCGACGGGAGTGCGGTGACGCAGCCCGATGACGAGCATCCGGGCATCGACCTCGCGGATGAGCTCCAGGATCTCCTCCGCAGGGTCGGTCCCGTGGTCGATGCGGCGCATCTCGTGCTGGACGCCGGACTCGGACAGCTCGAGATCCACCCGGTCGAGCTGGCTCCCCTCGGCACGGTGCGCGTCGACGAGCTTGTCGTCGCGGGACATGTTGACGACGATGAGCGACGCGTCATGCGCCTTCGCCTGGGCGATGGCCGCCGTGATCGCGGCCTCACCCTGAGGGGTGGGGATGTAGCCGACGACGATCGTCACGCGGAGACCTCCTGGTTGGCGCGGTCAGGGCCGGATCCGTCGGGGCCAGGGCCATCCGACCGCTGCGGACCGCCACGGAGGGCGTGCACGAGACGGGCGATGAGCGGCCAGAGGATGACCACAACGATGATCCCGTAGCAGGCCCACGCGACCGGTCCGCCGATGAGTCCGCTGATGTCACCGCCGGACAGCTGGAGCGCGCGGCGGCCGTGCTTCTCGGCGAGCGGTCCGAGGATGACACCGATGATGAGCGGCAGGATCGGCAGGCCGAAGCGACGCATGGCGAAGCCGAGCAGCCCGAGCGCGAGCAGCAGGAACAGGTCGAACGGCTGGGCGTTGACCGCATAGGCGCCCATCGTGGCGAAGAAGAGGATCCCGGCGTAGAGGTAGGGACGGGGGATCTGGAGCAGCTTGGCCCAGGCGGGCGCGAGCGGGAGGTTGAGCAGGAGCAGCATCGTGTTGCCGACGAACAGGCTCGCGACGAGTGTCCAGACGAGGATCGGCTGCTTCTCGATGAGGAACGGCCCCGGCTCGAAGCCCCAGCCCATCAGCGCCGAGAGCATGATCGCGGCGGTGGCGTTCGTCGGGATTCCGAGCGCGAGGAGTGGCACGAGGGTGCCCGCGGCCGACGCGTTGTTCGCCGCCTCCGGGCCGGCGACGCCCTCGATCGCGCCCTTGCCGAACTCGTCGCGGTGCTTCGAGAAGCGGCGCTCGGTGAGGTAGGACAGGAAGGTGGGGACCTCTGCGCCCCCGGCCGGGATGGCGCCGAAGGGGAAGCCGAAGGCGGTGCCGCGCAGCCACGGCTTCCAGGAGCGGCGCCAGTCGTCGCGCCCCATCCAGGGCCGGCCGACGGGGATGACGGTGCCTGCCTTGCGGCGCAGGTGGGCGGCGACCCAGAGAGCCTCACCGACGGCGAAGATACCGACCGCCACGATGATGATGTCGATGCCGTCGGCAAGCTGGGGGATGCCGAAGGTGAGGCGCTGCTGGCCTGTGACGAAGTCGATGCCGACGACGCCGATCGTCAGTCCGACGAGGAGGGACGCAAACCCTCTCACGCGGGATGAGCCGAGCACCGCGCTCGCGCCGACGAAGGCGACCATCAGGATGGCGAACAGCTCGGGTGAGCCGAGGTTGATCGCGAAGGCGACGACCTGCGGCATGACGAGGACGAGCAGCGCCGTGCCGATCGTGCCGGCGACGAAGGAGCCGATGGCCGCGGTGGCCAGCGCCTGCGCTGCCCGCCCGGCCTTGGCCATCTTGTTGCCCTCGAGCGCGGTGACGACGGAGGCGGACTCACCAGGCGTGTTGAGCAGGATCGAGGTGGTCGACCCGCCGTACATGCCGCCGTAGAAGATGCCCGCGAACATGATCAGGGCCTGCGTCGGCTCAAGGCCGTAGGTGATCGGCAGCAGGAGCGCGACGGTCATGGCCGGTCCGATGCCCGGCAGGACGCCGACGGCGGTGCCGACGGTGACCCCGATGAAGGCGAAGAGGAGGTTCATCGGGGTCAGGATGTGCCCGAAGCCCTCGATCAGGTTGTTGAGGTTGTCCATCAGAGGATTCCCTTGAGGATGCCGGCCGGAAGGTTGACGCCGAGAGCGATCGCGAAGCCGTAGAAGGTGATCAGGGCGAGCGTGATGCCGATGGCGAGCCCGCGGATGTGGTGCCGGTTGCCGAGAGCGAAGGCGCAGCCCCAGAAGAGCAGGCTGCCGGTGATGACCCAGCCGAGCGGGTTGATGAGCATCGCGCTGGCGCCGAAGACGACGATGAGCAGCATGACGGTCTTCCAGTCAGCACGACTGCCGGGCTCGACATCCTCACCGCCCTCGGCTTCGCCCACTCCGCCGTGCCACACGTCGATGGCATAGATCACTGCCGTCACGATGAGCAGGATGCCGAGCACGATCGGCACCGGCCGCGGACCCAGGGGGTCGTTGCTGCTCGTCACATGCGCGATGCGTGCCGCGTCGACGAGGAGCAGGATCCCGAGCCCCGCGAGGGCCGCGCACACACCGTACTGTGCGCGGTCCCCGCGGGCGGTCGCGGCGGCACCGGTGCGGTCCACCTCGCGGTCGGACATGATCAGTTGACCAGCCCGAGGCTCTTGAGGATGTCGGCGACGGCGGTGTCCTGCTCCTTGAGGAAGGTGCCGAACTCGTCACCGGTGACGAAGGCGTCGGTCCAGCCGCGCTTCTCCATCTCGGCCTTCCACGCCTGCGAGCTGTGCATCTTCGTCAGCGCGTCGACCCAGACTGCCTTGTCGGCGTCGGAGATCTCCGGCGGTGCGACGATGCCGCGCCAGTTGGTGAAGGTGAAGTCGACACCGGACTCCTTCAAGGTCGGCACGTCGGGGAGGGCGTCGATGCGCTCCTCGCTCGTGACCGCGAGCACCTTGACCTCACCGGCCTTGACCTGGTCGAGGAACTCCCCGAAGCCGCTCGCGCCGAACGCGATCTTGTTGCCGATGATGGCCGGCAGGAGCTCCCCGCCACCGTCGTAGGAGATGAACGAGACCGACGTGGGCTCGATACCGACGGCCTTGGCCAGCTGCATCGGCAGCAGGTGGTCGGGTCCGCCCGGCGACGAGCCGCCGCCGACGTTGACCTTCGACGGGTCCTTCTTCCACGCATCGATGAGCGAGGTGATGTCCTTGTACGGCGAGTCCTTGGAGACGACGATCGCTCCAGCCTCCTCGATGAGCTTGGCGATCGGCGTCGTGTCGTTGAGGGTGGCCTGCGACTTCTGCGTGTAGGCCGCACCGACGACGCCGAGGCCCATCTGCATGGCGAGCTTGCCGTTGCCCTTCTCGTTCACGATCCGTTGGAGACCGACGGTGCCGCCGGCGCCGGGAAGGTTGAACACCTGGACGGTGCCGGTGATGTTCTCCGCCTCCGTCACCTGGGCGACGGTGCGAGCCGTCGTGTCGTAGCCGCCGCCGGGTGCGTTGGGCACCATCAGCTGCAGGCCGGTGGCAGGGGCGCCGTTGCCACCACCGGTAGCCCCCGCGCCGGCGTCGCCGCCATCGTCGGCGGTCGCGCCGCACGCCGTGAGGGCGAGAGCCGTGGCGGCGATCCCTGCGGTGAACAGGGCGGTCTTGCGGGGGGAGTTGCGCGTGCTCATCCTTGAGGCCTCTTTCGCGTCATGGGTTGGAAGGGCATGATCGTGTCCCGCGCCACGAGGTCGTGTCGCCCTTGTGTCAGCAATGAAGGTTGAGTTCGTTTTGGTCATGCGGAGACTGCGCCGTTTCACGCTCGCGGGGCAGCTGCTCGTCGCCCAGATGGCGATCCTGCTGACCGTGCTCGTCACGGTCGCGCTCGTCTCTCTTGCCCAGTCCGAGGCGACGTTCACCCGCACCGAGGGGCGACGTGTCTTCGCCATCGCCGAGCAGCTCGCGAGCACTCCCGTGGTGCGCCAGGAACTCGCGCCGGAGGCGGTCATCAACGCCATGCCCAGCGTCGTCCAGGGAGCCATCACGCGCTACAGCCTGTCCGTCGTCTCCGTCGCCGATACCGCCGGGGTCGTGAAGAGGTCGTCGGACCCGACGACCGAGGGTGAGCCGCTTGGCCTGGGCTCGCCCAACGTTGCTCGCGGAGCAGCCTGGACCGGGGCGATGGAGGTCGGCGGCCGCCGGATGCTCGTGGCCCAGACGCCGGTGCTCTACTCGCCGGATCCGAACCGCGCGTCCGACGAACCAGAACCGGCGGTCGGCACACACCTCGGGACGGTCATGGTGGCCGTGGAGATGCCCTCGATCGTCGATCGGCTCAAAGGGGCGTCCTCCTACCTGCTGACCTACCTCGGCATCGCGCTCGCCCTCGGCGGGATCGGCTCGTGGCTGGTCGCACGAAGGATCAAGCGACAGACCCTCGGCCTCGAGCCGCGCGAGATCGCAGGTCTCGCGGAGAGCCGGGAGGCGATGCTCTACGGCCTCGCGGAGGGAGTCGTCGCCCTCGACACGAACAACCGGATCACCTTGGTCAACAACGTCGCCCAGCGTCTCCTCGACCTGCCGGAGCGGGCGGTCGGGATGGCCATCGCCGACCTGCCCATCGGTCCACGGTTGCGCGAGGTCCTGGTCGGTGAGACCGGGGACGAGCGGGACCAGGTCGTCCTGCGCCGCGGGCGCGTGCTCGTCATGAACCGGATGGAGGTGGCCAAGGACGGTCGCCCGCTCGGTTCGGTGACCACCCTTCGCGACCGCACGGAGCTCGCTGCCCTCGAGCGCGAGATCGGCTCCTTCCGCAGCACGACCGAGCTGCTGCGCGCCCAGGCGCACGAGTTCGCCAACCAGCTGCACACGATCTCGGGGCTCATCCAGCTCGGCGAGTATGACGAGGTGGTCCGCTACGTCGACTCGGTCAGCGAGCATCGAGCCCAGCTCGACCTGACCCTGGCCCGAACGATCAAGGACACCGCCATCTCCGCGCTCGTCATAGCCAAGGCGGCCCAGGCAGCGGAGCGCCGCGTCGAGCTGAGGGTCTCCGACGACACCTCGCTCAGCCGCGTCTCGTCGCACGACTCGGCCGACCTCTCCGCGGTGGTCGGCAATCTCGTCGACAACGCGATCGATGCCGCGGCGACCGCGGGCGGTGTGGATCGGTGGGTCGAGCTGGCGATCCACCAGGACGAGGGCACCCCGACAAGCACCGTCGAGGTCGTCGTGTCGGACTCCGGGCCCGGCGTGGCACCCGAGATCGTCACGGAGGTGTTCACGCACGGCTTCACGACCAAGGCAGCCGAGGCGGGGGAGCGCGGCATCGGCCTGGCCCTGACCCGGCTCATCTGCCAGCGCCGGGGCGGCGAGGTCGAGGTCGAGCGCACTCCCTCCGGAGCAACCTTCATCGCGCGTCTCACCGTCGAGCCAGCCGCGGTGGTGGAGAGCCGATGACCCGCGTGCTCGTCGTGGACGACGACTTCATGGTCGCCCGCATTCATCGCGGGTTCGTTGAGAGGACAGAGGGATTCGAGGTCGTCGGCACGGCGAGCTCCGGAGCCGAGGCGCTGGACCTGGTTCGGGAGCTCCAGCCCGACCTCGTGCTCCTCGACCTCTACCTGCCCGACATCTTCGGTCTCGAGGTCATCACACAGCTGCGGGCAGCGGGGGAGACGTGCGACGTCCTCGTCATCACCGCCGCGAAGGAGGCCGACTCGGTGCGGGCCGCCGTCCGGCAGGGCGTCGTCGGGTACCTGCTCAAGCCGTTCTCGCGCGAGGACCTCGAGAAACGACTCATGACGTATGCCGCTGAGCGCGCTCGCGCTGTCGACGCCGGGGAGTTGACGCAGGCCGAGATCGACGCCGCCTTCGGCTCGGGCGGGGTGAAGCGAGCGGGCGCGGTATCGCTGCCGAAGGGGCTGTCGGCCGAGACCGCGGAGGCGGTGCAGCGAGCGCTCAGTGCTGCCACTGATTCGCTTTCAGCCACGGAATGTGCTGAGGCCGTGGGGATCTCGCGAGTCAGCGCCCGGCGCTACCTGGAGCACTTCGTAGAGAAGGGAGTGGCGGACGTGTCCCTGCGATATGGCACCACGGGCCGCCCCGAGCGCCGTTACCGTCCCCGCTGATCGAGTGAACAAGACTTGGGAAGTCACTCCACAAATCCTGTTCACTCGATCAGGAAGAGGGTCAGCCGCCACCATCCACGTCTCCGTCGAGTGTGCACTTCGCGTCACCGCCCGCGTCCACCAGTCTCGATCGAGTGAACAGCATTTGGGAGGTCACTGCCCGAATGGTGTTCACTTCATCGGGTGGGGTCAGCCGCGGACGACCTACCGGGCGAGGGCCCCTTAGAGGCGGTGCGAGCAGTCAGCCAACCGCTGCCCGCACGTCCGTCTGTGAGAAGTCGTTGCCTTTGAAGAGGAGTGGCTCCGCCATCGCTTGGGCAAGTGCGTAGGAGAAGCAGTCGCCGAGGTTGAGCTGCGCGGGGTGGCGGCCCTTGCCGAACCGCCTCCAAGCGGCGATGGCAGCCGTCACCTGGACCTCATCGCAAGGCATGACCTGTGCACCAAGCTGATCGAGGAGCAGCCGGAGGTCGCGTCCCGCCTCCGGGCCTTGGCGGGCCTCGACGACGATGGCCACCTCGACGGCGGTGACGGCTGCCACCCGGATCACTTGTTCGGACAACGTCAGCGCGTCGAGATATCGCTCGGCGTCGCTCTCGCCCAGGACGATTGCCGCCAACGCCGAAGTGTCGACCACCATGTCAGGACGGTAGCCCGTGCTCGTCGTAGCCGAGGATCTCGTCCACAGGACGCGCATCGAGTAGTGCGCGTGCACGGCCGCGATCGATTATCTCCCTCAGCGCACTCTCGTTGGCTCTGAGCGCATACATCGACCTGACTCGCTGAAGCCGCTCGGCAATAGCAACACGAGCTGCGACCGTGATGCTCTCTCCGGTGATCCGCGCGAGTTCCCGCGCGAGTCGGTCGGTCTCTTCATCCTTGATGTTCAGAGCCATGCTTCTACCTTAACAGGAAGAAAGGAGGATGATAGGGAAGATTTCCGTCAACAGGAAGACGGTGTCAGTGTTGTCCGCAAGCGATGCAACTCTGACGTTCCTCTGCCGTACACCGCCGGGCTCGGTCCGCGCTCAGCTGTCCCCGTCGCGTCGACCTCTGATCGAGTGAACAGCATTTGGGAAATTGCTGCCCAATCCTGTTCACTCGATTGGATGTGGGCCAACTCCACCCCACAGCCACCCACCACCACCGTCGAGTGCGCACTTCGCGCCGCACCATCCTGGTCGAGTGTCACCAAACGCCGTCCCGAGCCGCCCATTCCGTTGGGAAGTGGGGGTGACGTCGACGCGGTTGGTGGCAGACTCCCGCCCATGGGGATTCAGGTGAACGTCGACAACTTTGTCCGGGCCGAGACCGACCGCATGTTCGACGGACTGCAACGAGACGCCGGCGGTGTCAACGTGCTCTCCCACAACCGCGCACCGGCGTCCGTCGACCACCAGACGGTGATCCGGATGAACCGCGACACCCTGTACAGCTTCGCCGTGGTCGACATCACCGCTGGGGCGACCGTCACGATCCCTGAGCACGATGACCGTTACGTCTCGGTGATGATCGTCAACCAAGACCACTACATCAACGAGATCCTTCACGAGCCGGGACAACACCGCCTCGACATCGACCGCCATGAGACCCCGTATGTCGCCGTGGCCGTCCGAGTCCTTGTCGACCCCGGCGATTCCGCCGACGTGGCGGAGGCGACCAGGCTGCAGGACGGCCTCGTCCTCTCGGCAGGCGCCGCTCACCGGTTCGACCTGCCCGACTACGACAGGCCGAGCCTCGACACGACCCGCAAGGCACTGCTCACGCTTGCGGCCGGGCTGACCGCGTTCGACCGCACGTTCG